>CALLML010000082.1 GCA_938005705.1 uncultured bacterium | reverse complement strand
CACGGCCCCAGCGTTATACTTCGGGCGACCTGAACGGAGGATAGGCTCTGCAGGGATGTAACCCGAGCGCCGCTTCAGGGGCCCATACCGCAGGCCGCCGCGGCGGGGCCCCAACTCCGCCGTGGCGCCTGTCTTACCCGGTCTGCGGGATGGCATCAATGCGAAAAATCCCGGGAGTTCGGGGGCAGTGCCCCCGAGTCTTGCCCACACGAAACAGCGAGGAGTCTGATTATGGCGTTCGGTACTGCAGGTCCTTTGCGCAGAAGTCATTTCCGCGGGATGCCTGAGGAGTCGCGTCGCCAGATTCAAGAATTAGCGAGGAGGACGCTCAAGCGCAGGTGCCAGTATGCATTTTGCTGTAGCTCCGGCGCCGGAGGTAGGGGGAGGAGGCAAGGGAATACCCGCCCTCCCCGGATATCCCCTGGTGAGGAGCGGGCCCCGAAAATCATAGGAATTCAGCTTGTTGTGTCGTGATGCAAGATATGTTCATACGGGCCGTATCCGCCGCACTGCTGTCCGCGTTGTTGTCCTGGTTGCTGGTGCTTTTCCCTTTCGGAGTTGTTGGACTTCGCGATTCGCCGTACGTTCGTATCTCGGCGGGATTCGTACTGATTATCGTTTTCATCATGGCGTTATTCCTTGTGGAAATGTGATGTCCTTCATTGCCGTGAGCGGTCCTCGTGACGGCGCAAGGCACGCGGCGGACGGCGTCGGTGGCGGCCGCACGCATAATCCTGCCGGACGATGCGCGCGGCTTCTTCGACAGGCAGGCCGTCGCTCGTCAGGCGCTCGAATAATGCGCAGGCGTATTGTTCGAGGGGGATGCCGTGCGTGGCGCCAAGGTGCCGGAATAATGAATCGGCGAAGTTCATCAGCGCTTCAAACGGTGAGCGTCCGTCTCGCCAGAGCAGCGGAAGGGCGTTGGGAAATTCACGGCGATTGCCCAGCCGTTCCCAGTAGCGGGCAAGACGCGCCACCCGTGCCAAATCATCGGCGGGGAAGTGCGGCGTTTCGAGAATGGGGTAGGGAGGTGTGGGGTCGAATTTCAGGCCCCACTCCGCCGCATGACGGGCAATGGGAGTGCCGCGCAGGCGCTTGAGGATGCCGACCTGGATTTCGGCCGGTCCAAACGCCAGTAGATGGTCGAAATCGCGAGCGGTTTGTGCAAGCGTGCCGCCAGGCAAACCGGCGATGAGGTCGGCGTGCACATGGGCGGCGGTTTCCTCGCAAAGGAAGCGCAGCGTTTCTTCCGCCGTGGGTGTGGATTGTCGGCGTCCGATCCGCGCATGGACGGTCTCATCAAAGGTCTGGATGCCGACCTCGACGCGCAAGGAGCCGGGCGGGAACCGGGCGATCAGGCGTTGGAGTGTGTCGGGGATTCGGTGGGGCGTGAATTCAAAATGCACGGTCAGGCCGGGCCGCAACCGGTCGAGAACGAATTGCAACACGGCGGCAGCGTGGTCGGCGTCGAGATTGAAAGAGCGGTCCACGAACTTGAAGCGTCGCGCGCCACGCCGGACCAGGGCGTCGAAGGCCTCGAACACGCGCTCCAGTGGCCATTCACGCACGACGCGATCGAGCGAAGAAAGGCAAAACGCGCACCCGTAAGGACAGCCGCGGGTGGTCTCGATGTAGGTGAAACGCGTCGCCAAGTCCTCGTCCGTGTATTCGTCGTAGGGCAGGCATAGTCGCGTCAGATCAATGCGTCCGCCTTCCACCACCCGTTCACGGGGCCGCCGCCCGCCGAGCAGTCGCGCGCACAGATCGGCAAAGGCCATCTCCCCCTCCTCGCGCACGATGTAATCGGCGGAGGTGGCGATGGGCTGTGTGGCCCATTCGTAGCTGATCTCCGGTCCGCCGAGGACGAGAATGAGATCGGGGCGCCGCTCCTTCAAGCAGTGGGCGACATCCGTCAGGCGCGCGACGTTCCAGATATAGACGCCAAGCCCCACGATGCGCGGGGCAAAGCGCAGAATCGCGTTTGCGGAGACCTCCGCCGATGCGCGCGGGTCCAGCTCGACAATGCCGCACTGCTCGCGCAAAGGCCCCAGGTTCGCTCGCAGACAGCGCAGACCGAAGGCCGGGTGGCTCCACGTCGCGTTCTGCGTGGCCAGCACAATGTCACACCCGCTCATCGCGGGCATGTTACGCTTTTGCGCCTTTGGTCTCTACGCGGAAACGGAGCGAACCATCGCCGTCGGGGTCCACGTCGCCGACGACGTGCGCGCCTTCAGGGATGCGGCCGGCGAGGATTTCCTCCGCCAGGGCGTCGAGCACACGCTGCTGCAGCACGCGCTTGAGCGGGCGCGCGCCATAAGCGGGGTCATAGCCTTCGATGGCCAGCGATTCGCGGGCGCGGTCGGTGAGGTCCAGCGTAATGCGGCGGTCCGCCAGGAAGCCGCGAATGCGTTCGAGTTGAATGTCCACGATGCGTTGGATGTGGTCGCGACGCAGGCTATGGAAAACGATGATTTCGTCCACCCGGTTGAGAAACTCGGGTCGGAACTGGCGCCGCAGCATCTCGATCACCTGCCGCTCCATGTCCTGGTATGGCCGGTCTCCGGGCTCGGCCTGCGGATGACGCTCCAGCGTCTCGTGAATCAGCGCCCCGCCGATGTTCGAGGTCATGATGACCATGACGTTCTTGAAGTCCACCGTACGGCCCTGACCGTCGGTCAGGCGTCCGTCGTCGAGAATCTGGAGCAGGACGTTAAAGACATCGGGATGGGCCTTTTCGATCTCGTCGAAAAGCACCACCGAATAGGGGCGACGTCGTACCTGCTCGGTGAGGTAGCCGCCCTCATCGTAGCCGATGTAGCCCGGCGGTGCGCCGATGAGACGGCTGACTGCGTGCTTCTCCATGTACTCCGACATGTCCATGCGGATCATCGCGTTCTCGTCGTCGAACAGGAAGTCCGCCAGGCTGCGCGCGAGCTCAGTCTTGCCGACGCCGGTCGGACCGAGGAAGATGAACGAGCCGATAGGCCGATTGGGGTCCTGCAGGCCGGCGCGCGAACGGCGGACGGCGCGCGAGACAGCCTTGACGGCCTCGTCCTGGCCCACGACGCGTTTTTGCAGCCGTGTTTCCATGTGGAGCAGTTTTTCGCGCTCGGATTCGAGCAAGCGATTGACCGGGATGTGGGTCCAGTTGGAGACGACCGTGGCGATGTCCTCGGGGTCCACCTCTTCCTTCAGCATCTTCAGATTCTTTTGGAGTTCGGCAAGTTTCTTTTCGGCCTCGGCGATCTGGCGTTCCGTCTTTGGGATGCGGTCGTAACGGATTTCCGCGGCGCGTTCGAGGTTGCCTTTCCGCTTTGCGTCCTCTTCCTCGCCCCGAAGCAGATCGAGGGCCTGTTTCAGCGAGCGGATATTGCCGATGTGTTCCTTTTCCTGCTGCCAGTGCAGTTTCAGCCGCGTGCTTTCCTCGCGAAGCTGGGCGATTTCTTGTTCGAGTTTCGCCAGACGGGCGCGTGATTCCTCGTCTTTTTCCTTCATCAGCGCCTGGCTCTCGATCTGCAGTTGGAGAATGCGGCGCTCGACCTGATCAATCTCGACGGGCATGCTGTCGATTTCCATCTTGAGCCGGCTGGCCGCCTCGTCCACCAGGTCAATCGCCTTGTCCGGCAGGAAGCGGTCGGCGATATATCGGTGGGAGAGAACGGCCGCCTGCACGAGCGCCGCGTCCTGGATGCGGACACCATGATGGACTTCGTAGCGTTCTTTCAGGCCGCGAAGAATGGCGATCGTGTCCTCCACGGTCGGTTCGCCGACGAGGACGGGCTGAAATCGCCGCTCCAGTGCGGCGTCTTTTTCCACGTGCTTGCGGTATTCGTTGAGCGTTGTGGCGCCGACGCAACGCAGCTCGCCGCGTGCGAGGGCGGGCTTGATCATATTGGAGGCGTCCACGGCGCCTTCGGCGCCGCCGGCGCCGACGAGGGTGTGCAGCTCGTCAATGAAAAGAATGATCTGTCCTTCCGCCGCCGTGACCTCTTTGAGAAACGCTTTGAATCGGTCCTCGAATTCACCGCGATACTTGGAGCCCGCCACCATGGCGCCGAGGTCCATGGCGATGACTCGCTTGTTTTTGAGACCTTCGGGGACGTCGCCGGCGACGATGCGCTGCGCCAGCCCCTCGACAATCGCGGTCTTGCCGACGCCGGGTTCGCCGATGAGCACGGGGTTGTTCTTCGTGCGCCGCGACAGTACTTGAATCACGCGTCGAATCTCGTTGTCGCGTCCGATGACCGGGTCGAGCTTGTTGTGGCGCGCATCTTCCGTCAGGTCGCGCCCATAGCGCTTTAAGGCCTCATACTTGTCCTCCGGGTTCTGGTCCGTCACGCGTTGCTCTCCACGAATGGATTGCAACGCATGAAGGACGGATTCGTATTTGAGTCCGAGGCGACGGGCCAGATCGGTAATCGAACGCCCGCCATCGCGGATGGAGGCCAGAAAGAGATGCTCGGCGCTGACATATTCATCGCGCATCTCCCGCGCGATCTCAAAGGCCGCGTTCAAGACCGCGCCCAGCGCGCGCGACACTCCGGGGCTTGCCGCAGCACCTTGAACGCGGGGCCGCTTAGCGAGGGCGGCCTCCATCTCCTGTTCGAATTGCGAGCGATGAACCCCCATTTTCGACAGGATGAGAGAAACCACGCCCTCCGGCTGGCGGACCAGCGCCGTCAACAGATGCTCCACCTCGATCTCCGGGTGGCCGTACTCCGTGGCCAGCCGTTGCGACTCTTGAAGAGCCTCTTGCGCTTTAATAGTCAATTTTTCAGCATTCATTTCGTCGGAGGTTCTAAGCAGCAGCCATGCCAAAATTGTAAACTAATGGTTGGCAATAGATTGTATTGGAACTAAAAAGGGTCATATTGTTTCAATAGGTTATATATCGCGTAATATTGTCGCTTTTATGGGGTGGTCATATTCCATGACGCCGGGGGTTCGCCTTGGATCTAGGACCCATCACCGGCCTGCTTGCGAGGGGATTCGGCAGGAATCCACACGCACATTTCATTGGCGCCACGGTTGCACCAGACATGGTAAGGGATGGCGATAATGCTGGTCTTGGCCATCTCGATCTGGCCGTTGGATCTGAGGCGTCGCACGCGGCCGTTCGCCCGCACAATGACCACGCCGCCGAGCAAATCAGGTCGTTCTTCCATGGTAAGTGGTTCGTCCATCGGTAGCCAGAGGTTGTGCACGACGCGATCGGGATGATCCGCGCCTTCGATGCAATAGACGAGCGGTCCGCGCTCGATGGCCACGCGACCAACGTTATCACGTACGCTCGGATGAGATATAACGCGCCTGGGCGACATGGGCAGACGAATTCGTACGCGATCACCGTGTTTCCAGACCTTGGAAATGCGCGCGTAACCTTTTTCCAAGGGTTGGAAATCCGTATCTTGGTCGTTCAGCATCAGCGACGGATTTTCGTGGGGCGGTTGCGCGTCGGCATACAGATACAGATCACTCGGCACCGGCTGTCCGAGGGCCCAGCCGGGAACGCGCAGCATCAGGTCGAACTGCACAGGCATATCGGGGCGCAGTTCCAGGGTGATGTCGCCCGCCCAGGGATAGCGGGTGATCTGCCGGACTTCGACGTGCGTGCCGGCGATTCGCAGCTTCGCCACGCTTTGCTCAAACAGATGCACGTAAAGGCGGTTTTCACCCACCGAATACATCCACCCGCCGATTTGTGGAATAGCGCGCACGATATTTGTCGGACAGCAGGCGCATTCGAACCACGGCTGACGGTCCGGATATCCGCGGTTGAAACCCGTGTGGCCGTCCGATGCCAGAGGGTTCGGATAGAAAAATCGGTCGCCGCTGAGTGAAACGCCGCTGAGCAGGCCGTTGTAGAGGATACGCTCGAGGACATCCGCGTAGCGCGCGTCCGCTTCCATCTGGAGCATGGCGGAGCTGAAGAATACGCCCGCGATGGCCGCGCAGGTTTCGGCGTAGGCGGTCTCGTTGGGCAGTTCGTACGGCGCGCCGAAAGCTTCGCCGTCGCCGCGAGCCCCCAGTCCGCCGGTGAGGTACAACTTGTGTCGCACGATGTCGTCCCACAAGGCGCGTGCGGCTGCGCGCCAGGCCGGATCGGACGTGGCGGCCGCATAGCGCGCCACGGCGGTATAGAGATACAGCGCGCGCACGGCGTGCCCGACGGCCTCCCGCTGTTCGAGCACGGGCTGATGGTCTTGGCTATAGGGGCCGTATAATGCGTGCGTTTCCAGACGCCCGCGGATTTCCAACAGACGACGCGCCGTTTCGAGATAGCGCCGTTCGCCGGTGGCTTCGGCCAAACGCAGCAACGCCAACTCGATTTCGGGATGACCAGAAGGCTGTCCCATGTCCCCATCGAGCCACAGCGAGGTGATCAGATCGGCGCTGCGGCGGGCCACCGAAAGCAGGTTCGTTTTGCCCGTCGCACGTCGGTGCGCCACCCCCGCCTCGATCAAATGGCCGAGGTTATAGAGTTCGTGGCTGTTGCGGAGATTTGACCATCGCTCCGCTCCGGCCATCTTCGGCAATTGCTCCGGTGGCAGCAGCCTCCGGATCGTGTATAGATAGCCATCCGGCTCCTGCGCTGCCGCCAATTCCGCGATCAGTCCATCGAGTTCGTGGTCCAGCGTTGGATCCGGATGGATCGCCAGCGAACAGGCCGCGCCCTCGGCGGCCTTATAAACGTCGGAGTCATTCCACGCGGAACCTTCGAATGAACCTTGCGCCCGGCCGGCAGCACGGGTGAAATTGGCGATACGGCCGGTCCTTTCGCATTGGCGAAATACATGTGGAATCGTGACGGCGTGGTTGATCTCGATCCGGGGACGCCAGTAGCCTTCCACGCGCACATCGGTGAAAGGCACCGGCCACAGAGGGGGCGAAGCGCAACACCAGTTTGGGGTTTTCATACAGCCTTCCTACAACTCAGAACAAACCGAGGATTTGACCAGTTTCCACATCCACGTCAATGCGCCGGAACGCCGGATTGGAACCAGTGCCGGGCATGAGCTTGATTTCGCCGGCTACGGGTACGACGAATCCGGCGCCGCGGTAGATCAGCAAGTCCCGTACGGGCAGCGTCCAGCCGCGGGGCCGCCCCTTCCGATCGGGATCGTGCGACAGGCTTAGATGGGTTTTCGCCATGCAGACCCCCAAATGCGCCGCCGTCGCATCGGCCTCGATACGGCGGATTTTTTCGCGGGCAACGTCGCCATATTCGACGCCGTCGGCCCCGTATACCTCGCGCGCGATGCGTTCGATTTTATTCATTAGCGGCAGGTCCGCCGGATAGAGAAACTCAAAACCATTCGGTTCCGACGCCGCGGCAACGACAGCCTCGGCCATCTCTCGCGCACCCTCGCCGCCCTGTTCGAAATGGCGCGCCACGGCAAAAAACGCGCCGCCGGTCTCCGCCGCCCGCCGGACCGCGGCGATTTCCGTCGCCGTGTCCGTGTCGTAATGATTCAGCGCCACGACAGGGCGCACGCCGCTCTTGCGCACGATCTCGATGTGGGCCGCCAGGTTCTCGCAGCCGGCCTCCAGCAGCGGCAGGTTTTCGCGCATGTAGGCCTCATCCAGTGGACGACCCGGTTTCACCGGCGGTCCGCCGCCATGCATCTTGAGGGCTCGAATCGTCGTTACGATCACCACCGCATGCGGTCGCATACCAGAAAAACGGCATTTGAGATTCCAGAATTTTTCATAGCCGATATCCGCGCCGAATCCGCTCTCGGTGACCAGGTAATCGCCCATGCGCGCGCCGACCTCGTCGGCGATAATCGAACTCTGGCCAATGGCGATGTTGGCGAACGGCCCCGCATGCACGAGCATGGGCTGTCCCTCGATTGTTTGGATCAGGTTGGGGTTCAGGGCGTCCACGAGCCAGGCGGTCATCGCGCCGGCGACTTCGAGGTCGCCGGCGGTGACATCGCGCCCCGCGCGGTCCTGCGCCATTACCACACGATTCACGCGGGCGCGCAGGTCGCGCAGGTCACGCGACACGGCGAGAATGGCCATCAGCTCGCTCGACACGCTGATCTGAAAACCGGATTCCATCTCCACGCCGTCCTGCGGGCCGCCGAGGCCGATGACGATATGGCGGAGCGCCTGGGCGGAGAAATCCATGGCCCAGCGCCACTGCACACGAGCCGGGTCAATGTCGAGTCGGCGCAGTCCGAGGCGCGCGAGCTTGTCGTCGTCGTAGTTGCGCTCGTGCTGCATTCGAGCGGTGAGGGCGACCATGCCGAGGTTGTGCGCGTTGGTGATGGCGTCAATATCGCCGGTGAAGCGGATGGAGAGGGCGGAAAGGGGGACGCAGCGTGCGCGGCCTCCGCCGGCGGCGGAGCCCTTGATGTTGAAGGTGGGACCGCTGCTGGGCTGGCGAATGGCGCCGACGGACCGGTGACCGAGTTTCGCGAGTCCTTGCACGAGGCCGATGGTCGTCGTCGTCTTTCCCTCGCCGAAAGGCGTGGGGGTGATGGCCGTGACATCCACATACTTCGCGCGCGGCGCGTGGGCGAGGCGGTCGAGTACCCGGAGAAAATCCACCTTAGCGACGGCGCGTCCCATGGGAATCAGCTCTTCGGGTCGCAAGCCGGCTCGTTCGGCGACGCGTCCGATCGGAAAGGCCGGCACATCCGAGCGGTCCGAAACTTCACTTTCTTTCACGCGAAGAGAGTCGGGTTTCATGAAAATTGCTAAGCCCCATTTCGATATTCTCGATGGTCTTTAACACGCTCGTCCTCTGCCGTGCGCGTTGGCTCAGGCGGCGAGGGCAACGCTGCCCCCCCCCGTTCAGATCCGCCCCTCGCGCGCGGCAGCGATATATTCGGCGCCGAATTCATCCTCGTTCATCAACAGGGCGCGAGCAAGTTGGAACGCTTCGGATTGAGTGTCGAGGGCGTCGAGCACCTGGGCGTTGATCTGGCCGGGGTCCACGATACCGCTGTCGGCGCCGGCCTCGCGCGAGAGCCAGGTGAAGACCTCATTGATGAGTTTCCGGTTCGGCAATCCAAACGACACATTGCTGAAACCACCGGTGATATGCATCGCCGGACCGAAGGTGCGGCGGGCGGCGGCCACGGCCTCGATGAAAGACAGACTGTTGCGTCCGTCCGTGGCCACGGGAAACACAAGGGGGTCCAGAAAAATGGACTCATCCGGACGTCCGAGGGCCTTAAGGCGCGCCACCAGCGCCTGAAGGTTGGCCATTCGCTCCTCCATGGTGCGCGGCATGGTTCGTTCGCCGGCGGCAGAGGCGATGACATCCGCATCATATTCAGCTGTCAATTCGATGGCCATGGCTCGCTCCAGCGAAGCCGAATTCAGCATCGGACGCCCACGCGCGCGGTCGCACGCCGCTAGTCCGGCGCGCAGTGTTTCGGTTTGCGAGGAATCAATGCTCAACGGGATTCGGACAACTTGTTGCAGGATCTCTGCGATCCATCGCATAACCTCCGCGCGTTCCGCGGTGTCCGCGGTGTATTCATCCACGTTGACGTCCAGATAATGGGCGCCCTGGGCCTCCTGTTCTTCGGCGAGGGCCTGCAGGTAATCCACGCCGAGGGCCTGGGCCTCGCCTGCGCCCCGCAGCGCCTGTCGAATGGCGACGCTGCAGTGCTTGACCTTGCCGGCAGCCCATTCGCGTCCCGCGACGATATCCGCCGGCACCGGCAACAGGCGAGTTTCCCCTGCGCGTGTATACACGAGGCTGAATGAGCCGTCGGGATTCTTCCGCACTCGGTTCCCGTCCGTTTTGAAAACGCGCGTGCAATGAATCTTTTCTCCGATGATGATGAATGGCTTGGCGTCCATAGTTTCCGGTTCTCCGACTCTGGTCTTCGGTAATGTTGATGCCGACTATACAGGCGCGCGGAGCTGGCGCAAACGCAAAAGATCGAAAATATCCCCGTACCGGTGCCGCGGGTACGGCGGCTCAGGCGTTTATCGGTTCGACGTGGCGCGCAACATTTCCAGTGCGGCCTGGGCAACAGTGCTGGAAAAGAGATTACGAAGGCAGGCGTGATCTCCGCGCGCGCAAGTGTCCGAAAGACATGGAATGCAGGGAAGGTTCCCGAAGCGCAATACGCGGTGCGACGCCCCCAACGGTCCGGTGCGTACCGGATCCGTCGGACCGAACAGGGCCAGAACGGGGATGCCCAGCGCTGCCGCCAGATGCATCGGGCCGGTGTCCACCGTAATCGCAAGATCCATACCGGCCATCCATGCGGCGAGTTCGGCGAGGCGTGTGCGCCCACACAAATCGCGGACGCGATTCGCAGCGCCGATACCTTCAGCAATGCGCGCGCCCGCCGGAGCGTCGGTCGTCCCGCCGAAGATGAAAAGTGGGCCTGCTGTGGCGCCGAGAAGGTAGCGGCCCAGCGCGATGAAATTTTCGATGGGCCAGTTCTTCGTCGGCCAGCGTGAGCGAGGGCAAAGGGCGATGCGCGGACGTGGCGCCGACGGCTCCGGGAACAGCGGCGGCCGCAACGGAAAGGTCGGCACGCCCTCCGGTTCCGGCCAACCGAGCGCGCGGACCGCGTCGAGACACTCCTCCACCGCATGCCGGGCGCGGTTGCGCGCGCCGGCGACCGCCGTATAGAGGAGGCGCGCGCCCTCGCGGTGGAACGAGGGGCCGAGCCTTGGACCGCCCCGAGCCAGCCGCGTCACAAGCGCGCTTTTCATCAGTCCCTGCAAATCCACTATCAAGTCATAGCGTTCTCGCCGCAGCTCGCGCAGGAATGCGAGCGCGCCCCATCGGAATCCGCGACGGGGAAACGCGATGACGCGTTCGATCTCGGGACAAAGCCGCGCGAGCTCCACATATTCGGACTGGACGACCCAGTCCACCGCGCCGACGCCGGCCGATTTGAGGGCGTGGATCGTCGGCAGCGCGTGCAGGACGTCGCCGAGCGAGCTCATCTTCACCACGAGCAGGCGGCGACAATCGCTGGGTGTGCGAGGAAACATGGTTGGTCAGCGGGCAGAGGCCTCCGGCGCGCCGGGAGGATCGCGCGCCAGGCAACTAGAAAGGTCGTTTTCCAAGGCTTGGAAGCTGAAGGCCCGCGAGTTTCCAAGCCTTGGAAAACGCTGGAAATCGCCGCGCTTCATACGAGGCCGAGGACCTTTAATAGGATAGCTTTGTGGATGTGCAAACGGTTTTCGGCCTGGTCGAAAACAACCGAGTGGGGGCCGTCAATGACCTCGGCGGTCTGTTCCATGCCGCGCTGGGCGGGCAGGCAGTTCATGAAAATCGCGCCGGGTTTGGCGAGGCGCATCAGGGCGGTGTTGACCTGATAGGGCGTGAGATCGCGCAATCGGGCCTCCCGTTGCTCCGCCGGGATATGGTAGCTCATCCAGGAATCGGTATAGATAATATCGGCACCGCGCGCGGCGCGCGCGGGATCGGAAGTGACGGTGATTCGCGCGCCGGTACGGGAGGCGATGCGTTGTGCGTGGCGCAGCGCACGCGGATCAGGTTGATAGGCCTCGCGATCGGGGCAAGCCACCGTCATATGCATGCCGAGCCGCGCGCACCCGCTCAGTAAGGAGTGCGTCATATTGTTGCGGCTGTCGCCGAAATAGGCGAGATGGAGCCCCTTCCAGCCGCCTTTCTTTTCGCGGATGGTCATGAAATCGGCCAGCGCCTGCGTTGGGTGGACGTAGTTGGTCAGGCCGTTGATGACCGGCACGGTGGCGTGGCGAGCGAGTTCCACGATCGTCTCGTGGTCGAACAGGCGCGCCATAATGACGTCCACATAGCGGCTGAGCGTCGCGGCCATATCCGCCACGCTTTCCTTGCCGGAGGCCAGCGGCGAGGTGCTCATATCGTAATAGATCGCGTGGCCGCCCATCTGTGTAACGCCCGTCTCGAACGACACGCGGGTTCGAAGGCTCGGCTTCTCGAAGATCATGATGAGGGTACGGCGATCCAACGCATCGCGGAATCGCTCCGGATGCGCCTTGACCTCGAGGCCCAGCGCGATCGTCCGCTCGATCCGCGATGCCGGCCAGTCGGCGAGCGCGATCAGATCCATTTTTCGAACGGTGCGACTCTTCATCGGGTCAGGTCCTCGTAGTACCGGTCCACTTCCACATCGCGATCAAAAATGATCAGGATCAGCGCGACGCGCACCCACATGCCATTACGAACCTGCCGCCAATACATGGCGCGCGGATCGGCGTCGCACTCCGGCGCGATTTCATCGCGGCGGGGCAGGGGGTGCATCAGGATGGCGTCAGGCTTAAGCTTAGGGAGATGCGCGGCGGTGAACTTGAACCGGCGGGTGTCCAGCGCGGCGCTCTCGCGGTTCACGTCCCACTCGTCCTGGATGCGCGTCATGTAGATCGCGTCGGCGGCGGGAATCTCCGATTCAAAGTCGTCGGTCAAATGGTACTCGACGCCCGCCCGCCGCAGATAGGCGAGCACGTCTTCGCCGATCTGCAACGAGGGGGGGGCAACGAACACCTGCCGGACGCCGGGGTACTGCAACAGCAGCCACGAGAGGGATCGCACGGTGCGCCCGCGCGCCAGATCGCCGACGAACACGATCCGCTTGCCCTCGATGCCGCCGCGCGGCTCGAAGCTGCGTTGGAGTGTGTAGATATCCAGCAGCGCCTGGGTCGGGTGTTGATCTTTGCCGGAGCCCGCGTTGATCACCGGCACGGAACGCTCCGTGTTCGATAACAGCCACGCAATTCGCTCGGCAAATCCGCCGACGGGATGGCGCATGATAATCAGGTCAAAATAGGAACTGAAGGTACGGACCGAATCCTCGGGCGATTCACCCTTCAGCTCGCTCGATGTGCTCGTATCGCGCACTTCGGCGGGTTGCAACCCGACAATCTGACAGGCGGCGTAAAAGGAAAGAAATGTGCGCGTCGAGGGTTGGGCGAAGTAGAGCATCGCCCGCTTGTCGGATAGCAGGTCCTGGAGAAAGAGACGTCCACCACGTGTCTTGGCGATGCGGCGCGTGCGAGTGGCTAGCTCGCAGAGCCGATCAAGAAAAGGACGGTCGAACTGTTGGGCCACCAAGGCGTGATAGGGCCGGCCCTCGCGTTGAAAAAACGGAGCCTTTTGTTCCGGCGTTAGCGCCTGAAACTCTTCCCAACTGAGTCGGGCCATGGTTGGAAACCTCATCTGCTCGCGTTGTTGTGCAATGCCGCTCTACGGACAGTTTTGACAGCCATCATTTCCCGCCCACGGCCTAGGCGCAAGCGTGAAATAACGAGCAGAATGACGGATTCAAACCCCAACCCCCAGATGGGGCGCTCTCAGAAAAACGCAACGATCCCGAAGGCAATCCGCCTTCCACGACCCCTGCGCAAATGACTAAGGACAATCCGCCGCGCCGCACTCGCGACGCCCGGCGCCAGGTCCCTACGGCGCCGGTTCCGAATACTCCACCGTAACGTCGTCCACGTAAAGCGGACCGCCGTCCTTTCCGGCCATCAGGAATACCGACACCGCCCCTTTCGGCGTCCATTCGGCATCCAACGTGGCGGGCTTACCATCGCAAGTCACCTTGACGGCTTCAGAGTTCGTGAAATCAAACACCCACTGGCTCCAGCCCTCTTTGCGTCCGATGCGGGTGTTTTTTGGCGTGAACCATTTGTTGTTCTCCGTGTTGAACCATGCATAGACCTTGTTGCCGTCCATATAACGTCGCCAGATGATGCGAATCGCGAATTGGAATTTATTCGCGAGTCCTACGCCCCACGCCGGGCCATTCGCGTTCTCGGTGAATTTTTCGCCGGCATCCCAAATCCACATTGAAACCCGGACGGGCAAATCCTCATTCGACCCAAAAATTAACTCCGCCTGTTTGTTTACCTTCAGGCTCTTGGAGCCGCCGTGAGCGCGTTCGTCGCTAACATCGGCGCCGGTAAGCTTCCAACGGGCGTCCAATTCGCCTTCGAAATCCTGGGTGATTGTTTCCCCCTTGGCTAGGACCTTCATTGCAGGTTCCTGTGCTTCGCCGATCACCCCCGCCGCGAACCATGCGACCGCGGTCACAGCACGCATCACGTGATATCGCTTCATCCGGTCACTTCCTTTCCTTTCGCGCTTGTTTTTCCTCTCCACGAATATTCCACCGTCACGCCTCCCCATAACGAGAAGCCCTCACAGCCCCCTGACTGAGCCATGACACCATTCCTTTGTCATCCGCGGGACCTCCGGAGAGACTACGCATTTGTCCTTCGGAGATGTTGACGGCTTTGTTATTCGGGAAGTCCAAAACTCATTCGCTTCTCTTGACCCTTTCATAATGTGCAAGAATCCTGCGAATAACAACGCTTGTTTTTACTAGATATTGGCACATGAGTCAATCCTATTTGCCGCCCGTTCGGCCGTCCTATCATGACAAACGAGGATTCGGATCGCGATTTTTGTCGCGCTCGGCTGGCCACAGCAGCGGGCTGATCCCATCCCCTTGGTATACGGCGAGGGCCTGTTGAGCGCCCCCCACACCGACAAATTCTGTGGGCTGCGAAAAGAGAGGACGAGTGAAAGTCCATTTTCAGACGACGCCCGCCTTTCCTGGCTTGTTCCGTGCTGATCCGGGTTCGATCGAGTTTCGTAGGGGGAGAGCGTCCTCAATATGCTCCCGATCCGTCAATAACAAGCGGTTGATTTTGTCCAAGTCTAATTTTGTATTTAAACTTTTTCATCTGTTGTTTGTTCATGACCAGGTTCTCGTCCACGCGCTGAGAATACCACCCCGATCGAGCGTGAGGCTTGGGCATGGAAGGGGTCTGTGCATGCTCGCATCGTGGTTAAGGCGTCGTAGAATCTTTGCCTACATAATCTCTTGTGGATCATGCAGGGGCATCCGCGTAGGGTGTGGAAAAGAGCCGGGGGTACAGGGGGGGGGGATGCGAGCCCAAAGCCGCGGAATGGCGAAAGTCGCTCGGATGAAGATTCCTTGGGGGCGTATTGGGGCTACGCCCCGATCTTCACGTAATCACGCAAGGCGTTGTAAGAATGTGCCCCCTTACACCCCTCTGGCATACGTGATGATCTCCAACGGCTCGGCGCTCATAGGTGTATGTGAAGCGCACAAAAAAACCTCTACCAAGGCGGAGGCGAGAGATCTGCAATAACTTTTCCACGTTCGCCGATTGACCGAAAGCACAGGGTTTCGCATGATAGGCGCTTATGCGGAGCGCGGTAGCGTCCGCGGAGAACGGACAACGAACGATGCCGAAGATTGCCATTTTGCCCTCTTTACTGGCGGCCGACCTCGGACGCCTCGCCGACGAATGCCGGCGGGCGGCGGAGGCTGGGGCCGACCAATTGCATCTTGACATCATGGACGGCGTATTCGTCCATAACATCAGTTTTGGTCCGGATGTGGTGGCAATGGCCCGCCGCGTCGCGCCGAACCTGCCGCGCAACGTGCATCTGATGCTCGCCCATCCCGACGAGTATGTGGCCGAGTTTATCCAGGCCGGCGCGAATACGGTCCTCATCCACGTCGAGGCGCGTTGCGACGTCGCCGCCACGCTCCAATGTATCCGTCGGCTGGGCGCGCGACCCGGCCTAACGCTCAACCCCGAGACGCCGGCCTGGTTGGCCGGCCCGTACCTCTCTGCGGGGCTGGCGGATGAGGTGCTTTGCATGGCCGTTCATCCTGGATTTGGTGGCCAGTCTTTCATCCCGCAGGCCTTGTCGAACATCCGTGACGTCCACGGGCTCGCGCCATACGTCGATATTTCAGTGGATGGCGGCATCAACGAAGAGACGACGGCGGCCTGTGCCCGTGCGGGCGCCAACTTTTTCGTGGCCGGCACCACCCTCTTCCGAGCCGTTGACATGGCCGATGCCATCCGGCGTCTGCGCGCCACCGCCGAAGCTTCGGCGCGGGTTGGGAGTTCCGTGGTATGAGTGCATCGGACATCCGTCATATCCGCAATTTTTGTATCATCGCGCATATTGATCATGGCAAGTCCACGCTGGCGGATCGTATGTTGGAACTGACCGGCTTGATTGACCGCCGGGAGGCACGCGATCAGGTGCTGGACGCGATGGACCTCGAGCGAGAGCGCGGCATCACAATCAAGGCGCATCCGGTCACAATGCCCTACCGCGCCGCCGACGGCATCGAGTATGTCTTCAATCTGATCGACACCCCCGGCCATGTGGATTTTTCCTATGAAGTCGCGCGCAGTATCGCGGCTTGTGAAGGGGCGGTGTTGGTCGTGGACGCCACGCAGGGGGTGGAGGCCCAGACGGTGGCGAATACACATCTGGCGATGGAGCACAATCTGGCGATCATCCCAGTGCTGAACAAGATTGACCTCCCGGGCGCCGACCTCCCCGGCGCCATTCGCCAGGTGGAAGACACCCTGGCGATTCCGATGGATGAATGCCTGCGCATCAGCGCCAAGACCGGCGAGGGCGTGCCGACGTTGATGGAGGAGATCGTCCGTCGCATTCCGCCGCCACAACCGCCCGAAGGTCGCGGCATGCGGGCGCTCGTGTTTGATTCGACGTTCGACGCCTATCGTGGCGTGGTAACCTATTTGAGGGTCGTCGAGGGATCCTTGGAGCCGGGCGCGCGCATTCGTCTAATGAGCACCGGCGAGGAGTATGAGGTGAAGGAGGTGGGACACTTCACGCCGCGCCCCACCGCGTGTCTGAGACTGGGTACGGGTGAGGTCGGCTACCTTATCGGCAACATCAAGCATCCCTCCGAGATACGCATCGGCGATACCATTACGCGTGCGGACGCGCCGGCCTCCGAGGCGCTGCCGGGGTTCCGCCCCTCGCGCCCCACGGTGTTTTGCGGCCTGTATCCGGTCAACAGTGCCGATTTCGAGAAGCTCAAGGCGAGTGTGGAGCGATTCAGCCTGAATGATAGTGCCATTGTGTATCAGCCCGAGAATTCCGTCGCCCTAGGATTCGGGTTGCGATGCGGTTTTTTGGGGCTGCTGCACATGGAGATCGTGCAGGAACGGCTCCGCCGCGAATTCGATCTCGACATTATTTCGACCTATCCCGGCGTGGTATACCGCGTGTTTTTGACCAATGGTCAGATGAAGGAGCTGGATAATCCCGCCCATCTGCCCGATCCGACGTTCATTGACCACATGGATGAGCCGATGATCCGCGCTTTCATTATCTGCCCGAACGAGACCATCGGCGATCTGATGCAACTGGTGATGGACAAGCGCGGAACCGTGTTGAAGACCGAGTCCATCGACACGCGGCGCGTGATGCTGACCTGCCGCCTGCCGCTGAATGAGATTCTGGTGGATTTTCATGACCGTCTGAAAAGCGTGAGCCGCGGTTATGCCTCGATGGACTACGAGATGGATGGTTACGAAACGTCGGATCTCGTGAAACTGGACATACTGCTGCTGGGCGAGCCGGTGGACGCCTTTTCGACGATCGTCCACCGCTCGAAGGCGGCGACGCGCGGGCGGCAAATGTGCGAGGCGCTGTGCAAGGTGGTGCCACGGCATCAGTTTGCGATTCCGGTCCAAGCGGCGATTGGTCGCACCATCATTGCGCGCGAGACAATTCGTCCATATCGCAAGGACGTCACGGCAAAGTGTTACGGCGGCGACATCACGCGCAAACGCAAGCTGCTCGAACGCCAAAAAGAGGGAAAGAAGCGAATGAAACAAATCGGTCGCGTGAGCATCCCCCAGGAGGCGTTCGTCGAGGTGCTGAAAACGAGCGGTTAAAATGAATTTTTTCGAATGGCGGCGGCGGAAGAAAACAGCCCGGCACTGGCGGCATGAATTGCGGCGTGTTCGCGCGTTGCGCGAAGACGTGGCATCTCCTGAGGTGCTCGAGCGACTCGATCGTGCGGCGGAACGGGTGGAGGTGGCGCGTCGAGCGGCGACAGCCGAAGCATTCGAGGCCGCTTGTGCGGAGGCCGCCGCCGCCATCGCGGTTGCGTGCTCCCCTCGACGGTTCGCGGCGCTGGGGGAGAATATCGAGGTGGTGGTCGTCGCGCTGACCATTGCCATGGCCATACGCTGTTTTATTGTACAGCCGTTCAAAATCCCAACCGGTTCGATGCATCCTACGTTGGAAGGGGTGACGTTTACGCCCCAGATGGAGCGTCGGTTGTGGGACTGGCCTCCCTTGAGCTTTGTCAGTTGGGCGCTTTGGGGGGAGGGCTACGTGGAGGTACGGGCGCGCACCAGCGGCTTCTTTTCCACCCAGGGCCGATTGAATGAAGATGGGGATTTTATTGTTTTCATAGACCGTACGCCGCATACCATCCGGCGCAACATGCCGCGCCCCTGGCGAAAACAGCCCGGCGAATATGTTCGACAGGGGGAGGTGCTGGCATCCGGTCGAATGCGTTATGGAGATTTCGTGCTGGTCAACAAGATTATCTACAACTTCCGACGTCCTCGGCGCGGCGAGGTCATCGTCTTCGACACAAACGGCATTGATCATCCGCAGATTCGCAAGGATAATTTCTACATCAAGAGGTTGGTCGGACTGCCGGGCGAACGAGTGGAAATCTCGCCGCCGTGGCTGGTCGTGAACGGCCAACGGGTTATGGAGCCTCCTGTGTTTATAAGACAGGTGCAAGCAAACGACCGGGGATACCACGGTTACGATTGGGCGGATGGCCGTGTGACGCCTCGTCCCTTGCTGGCGGGGCCGGGCGACTCTGTTCTGCTGCCCCCGGATGGTTACCTACCATTCGGGGACAACACACGGTCGAGCCTGGACGGCCGTTATTTTGGAGCGGTCCCCTGGCGAAACGTGGTGGGCCCGGCCTTCGTGGTCTATTGGCCGTTCAGCCGACGTTGGGGACCGGTTCGATGAAGGACCGGAAGAGACCACGCCGATTCGGTCTCCGGGAGGGGGGGGCATGATAGAACCGGCGAAAAAAACTGATCCTGTTCGGACCGAGGCGATGAGCACGCGCCGTCTGCATTATCGCGAGCTCATTCAGACATTGTACGACGCCATCCTCATTTGCGATCGTCAGGGCCGCGTGTTGGAATCCAACGTGCGAGCGGAGAAACTGTTGCGACTCGCTGCCGCCGAACTGGTGGGTCGCGATATATCAACGCTGATACTGGGTTTCGATCGGTCTTTGATGAATCGGGTCGAAAGGCGGTTGGCTTCCGGTCGGTTCACCGTGATTGAGGCCTATTGCGTTCGCGGAGACGAAACCACCTTCCCGGCAGAAATCGCCATCAGCCGAATTGAATTGACTCATGACGGCGAGTATGTCTTTTCGATTCGGAATATCGAGTGGCGCAAACGAACGGAAGAGGCGATACGGCGCGAGGCCGAAGCGCAAATGGCGCGAGCGCGTGCAGAGGACGATTTCTCCGGCTATTTAAACATTATTTCTATCACCGATGTGCTGCAGCTTATCGAGGCGTCTCGCAAAAGCGGTTTTCTGACTATTTCCGATGAGAATGGTGCCGACGTCGCCGCGGTTGAAGTGCTCGAGGGTCAGATTGTCTGGGCGCGGTGCGGGGAACGCACTGGTGAGGAAGCCGTATACGAAATGATCCGCCGGGGCGGATCGGCATTTTATTTCCGCCAGGGACGTCCGGAGGGGAGGGATGAGACGATCGTCCATAGCACGACATCGCTCCTTCTTGAGGCGAGCCGTCTGGTGGATGAAGAACAGGGAAGCGGACCGGAAACCCCATTGGCATAAATTTTGCTCTCCCCTTATGACGCGGAATATGGGCGGGATGGTATGGTTTCTCTCGGTGAGAAAACGAAGTGAACACTTGAGTTCAGAGCCGTTTGGTTCTATATTTTTAAGAAGACCAAGCGTCAAATCAGGCAACGTCACTGGCGGTGGCATGGAGTGAGGGCATGTCGTTCGTCAATTTTGCCAGAAGAGAAGTGCAGTTGAAGATTGTGTATTACGGGCCTGGGCTCGGTGGGAAGACGGCCAATCTCGAGTACATACACAACGCTATAGCTCCCGATGCGCGAGGGACTCTCACATCGGTGGCGACCTCGAAGGATCGGACGTTGTTCTTCGATTTTATGCCGTTGGTCGCGCGAGCGATCGAAAACTTCACGACGCGTTTCCAGATGTATACCGTGCCGGGTCAGGTCATGTATAACATGACCCGGCGCTTGGTGCTCCGCGGCGCCGACGGGGTGGTTTTTGTCGCGGATAGCCAGTGGAATCGTATGGCCGACAATGTCGAAAGTTTCGCGAATCTGGAAGAGAACCTGCGTTTGCAGGGGGACTCGATCGACGAGATCCCCTATGTGCTGCAATATAATAAGCGAGACTTGCCGAACATTGCGCCGATCAATTACCTTGAGTTTCTTCTGAACAATCGCGGGGTCCGGCGTCCGAGTTTCAGCGCGGTGGCCGTGACCGGACAGGGAGTATTCGAGACATTGAATATGATCGCTCGGATGGTGTTGAATCGTTTCGTGAAAACCCATGCTCGGCGGGAAGCGAAAGAGGCGGATCTGGTTTTGGTCTGAGCCGCTGCGTTTACCCCCGGCAAGAAAGGAAGCATTGCAGATATGGCGTTGGCATTGCGAGAGAAAGATGTGGCCCGGATTCACCGGATCTTGATGGAGCTATTGGTCCGCTCGGAATCGGATGGCTGCGTTGTATGCGATTCGGGAGGGTATGTCCTCGCGCAGGAAGGTCGCGGCGCCTCGGACCCCCTTCTGCTGTCCGCACTGGGCGCCGGCGTCTTTGCCGCCAGCCGCGAATTGGCGCGCGTGCTCGGCGAGGACGAGTTCAGCGCGGTTTTTCATCAGGGAGAGCGACGCAGCATCTTCATCCGTGCCGTCAACGCGGAAGTGTTGCTGGTCATTATCTTTTCGAACACAGCCAACGTCGGCTTGGTCAGGCTCTATGCCGGGCCCGCAGCTGGCCAAATGCGGGCGCTGTTGGAAGAAATCGCCGCCACGGGGGAAGATGTAGAACATCCGGAACGAGCGTTTATCCTGACCGAGGGCGGCGACCTGTTTAATGCGGGCACGCCCCCTCCTGAATGACGGTGGCCGTTCAATCGCTTAGTGATGTGCTGCTGCGGCGCCGAGCGTTAACGCCGGAAGTCTTGGCGACTGCTGTTGCGGAAGCAGAAAGTTCGAAAGAGCGTCTCGAGGATATCCTCGTTCGGAATCATCATGTTTCGAGCGAGGAAATGACGCTGGCCATCAGCGAATACTTGGATCTTCCCCCCATTCCGCTGGCGCATTTCACGCCGGATCCCGAACTCCTGAGTCTCGTTCCGCCCCAATATCTGAACCAGTTGAAGGCCATTCCTGTGGCGCGCGCGAACAACCTCTTGGCGGTCGCCATGGCGGACCCCTTCAATCTAGCGGCCATCGAAACTCTCCATACGATGACCGGCTTGGAGATCATGGCGCTGGTCGCTCAGGCGAAAGAGGTGACGGACCTTCTCGAGCGGGGGGCCAAGGAAGAACCGCAGGCTCTGGAGGAAATTCTCCGCGACGTCACCGAAGATCAGGTCGAGGTCGGTCAGGAAGTCTCCGAGGAGATCAGTCTTGACCAGATCAAAGAGATCGCCGAGGAAGCGCCGGTCGTTCGCATCGTGAACTCCATCATGATCGAGGCGATGCGGCGGCACGCCAGCGATATTCATATCGAGCCCGAAGAGAAAAACATGCGGCTGCGCTATCGGATTGATGGGATCCTTTATGAAAGCCCCAGTCCGCCCAAACGCCTCCACCCCGCTATTTGCTCGCGCATCAAGATTCTTTCCAACTTGAATATCGCGGAGCGCCGTGTGCCGCAGGATGGCCGTTTCAAAATCAAGGCCATGGGGCGCGAAGCGGATGTGCGGGTAAGCATTCTGCCTACCGTCCACGGCGAAAAAGTGGTGATGCGGATTCTCGATAAGAGCTCCCTGGCGCCCAGCCTCGACGCCCTCGGGCTCGATCCCGACGCGTTGGAAAAATTCCGTTATGCCATCTCGCAGCCGCACGGAATGATCCTGGTCACCGGCCCGACCGGTAGTGGCAAGACCACTACACTGTATTCGTGCCTCCAGGAGATCAACCAGCCTGATGTCAACATCATCACAGTGGAAGACCCGGTGGAGTACCAGCTACCGGGCATCAACCAGGTGCAGACTCATGCCGAAGTCGGATTAACTTTCGCCAGCGGGTTGAGGTCCATCCTGCGCCAGGATCCGGATATCGTAATGGTCGGTGAAATCCGCGATGCGGAAACGGCCACCATCGCTGTGCAGGCGGCACTCACGGGCCACCTGGTGCTCAGTACGCTACACACCAACGACGCGGCGGGGGCGGTGGCGCGCATGGTGAACATGGGCATCGAGCCTTTTCTATTGGCGTCTTCGCTGCTGATGACCCAGGCCCAGCGACTGTATCGAAAGCTCTGTCCCGTCTGTCGAACGCCGATCGAGATGCCAGCGGAACTCCTGCGGCTTAATCGAATTGATCCGGCTGAGTTTGAGGGAACGGTCTTTTATAAAGCGCGCGGCTGCCCGAAATGCAACAACCTTGGATACAAGGGGCGGGCGGCGCTCATGGAGATTCTGTTGGCCGATGACGCGGTTCGTGCGCAGATGGTCAAGGATGCGGATGCGGGGAAAATTCGCGCCATTGCCGTCGAGGCGGGCATGAAGACGTTGCGCGAAATCGGATTGCAAAAAGTGCGCGAGGGGGTGACGACCCTCGAGGAGATTCTGCGGGTGACCAGCGGCGAGTAACGTGGGGAAGGACTGGAGGTTTCATGGCAATCAAATGGTCCGGTCAGGAAACAAGACAGAAACCTTTAGCAAGAGTAGGTCATTGGGTTCGCCCCAGCACACGTGATTCTCGCAAACGTATTCCCGGCGCGGCAAAAATTCGCGCTCGTGAATTACCGGTCTTTACCCGCATGGTTGCCGCCATGCTGGATTCCGGCATTCCGCTCGTTCAGACCCTTGCCGCCCTAGAGGAACAAACGTCCTCTAAACCGTTTCGATCGGTCATTGCCGGATTGCGACTGAAGATCGAAGCGGGATCGGATTTTTCGGCAGGATTGAGCGAATACCCCGATGTGTTTGACGAGCTCTATGTTAGCATGATGCGTGCCGGCGAAGCCGGTGGCCTCCTCTCGGAAATCGCCGGGCGCGTTGCTCGTTACTTGGAGGCCTCCGTACGCCTCCGACGCAAGGTTAAGTCGGCGATGATGTACCCGACGGTCGTCATGGTGCTCGCATTGGGAATTGCGACGGCGATGATCATATGGCTCATCCCGGTCTTTTCCGACATTTATCAGGATTTCGGCTCCAAATTGCCTGGCCCCACGCGGATGCTAATCGCCCTCAGCGGCTTTTTGCGGAAATATTTTCTCTTTGTCGCTGCCGGCTTAGTGGCAGCGGGAGCGATGTTTGCTCGGTGGAAAAAGACCCCCACGGGGCGCTACCACTGGGATGCCTTCGTGCTTCGTTTTCCATTGATCGGAGAGCTGGCGAAAAAAATATGCATCGGCCGTTTTGCCTCGACATTCGCGCAGCTGATTCATAGCGGTGTACCCATTTTGGAATCACTGGATATCGTGTCGGTCGCCGTCGGCAATCGCGTCATCGGTCGCCGTCTCCAGGAAGCCCGATTGACTGTGGAAAGCGGCGAGTTGCTTTCGGATGAACTGCAACGCCATCCCATTTTTCCAAGGATGCTCGTCTATATGCTCTCCGCTGGTGAAAAAACGGGGAAAATGGATGAAATGCTTCAAAAAGTCGCCGATTTCTATGAAGATGAAGTTGAGACCGCCCTTAACGGTTTAACCTCCACAATTGAGCCGCTGCTGATGGTTTTCCTGGGCATCGTGGTCGGCGGTATCGTGCTAGGCATGTTCATGCCGATCTTCAAGATGACGGAAATCCTCAACCCGTGATTCGGAATTTTAAGAATCTCCGGATTGCTTCTTGATTTGTTGAAGGGAAGTATTACCATCTCCGTTGCCGTAGCAAAGGGAATTGTGGCAGAGATGACTCGTTCATAGGTCGAGCACTGCGACGGAGAGATTCTCGATGGCGCGAATTCTACTGATTGATGATGAGCCTTCCATCCTCAACGTTCTGGCCATTCTGTTGCGCAAACACGGTCATGAAACGACAGCATCTACCGGCGGCGAGGAGGCGCGCGCGCTGATTCGGAATCAGACTTTCGACTTGATGCTTACCGACATCAAAATGGAGCCTTATAATGGGCTTCAGTTTCTTGAAGAAATGCGCGCCGCCCACCCCGAAACAGCGGTTATCCTGTTGACCGGCTATGGCTCCATCAAAACGGCGGTTGCAGCCATGAAGGGGGGCGCTTTTGATTACATCACCAAGCCTTTCAAGGTGGACGAGCTGTTGGTCACCGTGGATCGGGCCCTCGAATACCATAACATTTTGGTGGAAAACATGGGACTTCGCGCCCAGCTCCAAGCGAAGGTGCGGCTCGACAGCATTGTCGCCAACAGTGCAGCCATGCGGAAAGTCTGCGATATTATCGAGCGAGTGGCGCCCACCGATGCGACGGTGCTCATCATTGGCGAAAGTGGCACGGGCAAAGAAGTTGTGGCCCGCGCCATTCATGCCAACAGCCGGCGCCGCGACAAGCCTTTTTTCCCAATAAACTGTGCCGCACTGCCCGAACCCCTGCTCGAATCCGAAATGTTCGGCCATGTCAAAGGGGCTTTTACAGGAGCGATTAATCATAAGGAAGGCCTCTTCGAGGCCGCGCGTGGTGGGACCATCTTCCTCGATGAAATCGGCGCTATGCCCCTATCCATTCAGGCCAAGTTTCTCCGCGTACTCCAGGATCATCAGATTCGGCGCGTAGGCGACACGAAGACATTCGAAGTGGATGTTCGCGTTATTGCCGCCACCAATGAGCCGCTGGAGCTGGCCCTGGAGAGAAAAACGTTCCGCGAGGACCTGTACTATCGAATCAGCGTCATTCCAATCCGACTCGTCCCCCTGCGGGAGCGGCGCGAGGACATCCTGCCGCTGGTGTCCATGTTTCTGCGTCGGGAACAGCCGGAGGGACCACTGCCAACACTTGACCCCGCCGCCCAGCGCGTGTTGATGAATTACGACTGGCCCGGCAATGTACGAGAGCTTGAAAATGCTGTTCGACACGCCCTTGCATTTTGCCGAGAAGGACAGATTCGCAAGGAAGACCTGCCCGCCAACATCGTTGAAAAGGTGGGAAACGCAGGCGAAAACCCCATAGCGCCCCCGGATCTGGAAGCATTTCGCGGCCGCTCGTTAAAGGCGTTTTTACGGGAGCGTGAAAAGGACTATGTCCGCATGGTCATTGAACGGATGGGCGGCGACAAGATGAAAGCGGCCCAGGCCCTGCGGATCAGCCTGGCCACTCTCTATCGGAAGCTGCCGGAGGAGGAACATTAAGAAAAACCCATGCGCGATGTGTTCAAGTCGATTTCACACGAATGAAAAACATTGGTTCGCGATTTTGATTCTAAACCCGTTTTGGTACAGACTCATGTTGCTTTTGGGCGATTGGATCAGGCCGGGGAAAGCGGTGCTGCCATTGTGAATTTGGATGTTTTTCATAGCGCATTTTATGTTGTAAGCGATTGATTAAAAATGACATACAACTTTATTAACTGCGGTGCTGAAGGAATATGGCTTTGTTGCTCTTTCGTTCGTAGGGGCCAGATTAGATCGGAATGGCATGTGAAATGCTTAGACCACCCGTTGAAGCCGGTAATGCTCGAATGGTGCGGGCAAGCGAATGAGTCGGTTGGTTGAGTGGCGAAGGGCCGGCGGTCGAGAGAAAACGGTGAAGAAAAATAGGGAGATAGAAAAAATGAAAAGGAATCGGAAAGGCGGATTCACGCTGATTGAGATCATGATCGTGGTCTTGATCATCGCATTACTGGCGGCGATTGCGGTGCCGTCTTTTGCTCGGGCCCGTAACCGTTCGCGGATCAGTGCCTGCGTTAACAACCTTCGCATTATTGACGCGGCGAAGGAACAGTGGGCGATGGAAAACAATGCGAATGATGGAGATACACCAACCGAAGCGCAAATCACGCCTTACATGAAGAGCGGCGTGATGCCCACGTGCCCGGCCAGCGGCACCTATACGATTCAGCCCATCGGGACGAATCCGACGTGCAGTGTGGGTGGGGAGCACGTTCTGCCGTAACCGCAACCATGGAGGGTACGGCATCAGTATAGCCGTGGCGGCCCCCGGTTCATCCGGGGGCCGTTTCATTTCCGATGCGGCGGATAGGGCTGGGAAATGTTATGGCCGATTGTACGCTGGCGTGTACCAGTTGTGGGAAGACCACAACTATTTCCGAGTTCACAGAGCCCGATGCTCGCAAATGTCCCTCTTGCGGGGCCGCTTTGCCTGCAATATCCACTCCTAAAACGGGTGCTCTGAGTCTCAGGCTTCGAGAAGAAGGGGCAGATGCTTCGACCAAATGGATGGGGAAATCCCAGGAGACGGGTAGGAACAACACGAGAGCCGCTGCGCCAGTCACCGGTGGCGCACGGCTGTTTGCCGCAACGGGAACCGAGCGTGTTCGTACGTCCTCGTCCATGAGTGGGTTAATTGTTTTTTTGGTGGTTGGAGGGCTTTCCGTCGGCGGGGCTTGGTATGTGCGTGATTCCGCGGAATGGCGGGATGTTTATTATCTTTGGCGATGGGGTTTGCTTGCGGTCTCGGCGTTGATAGTCATTGTGGACGCCTTTCGAGAAGGCGCGGGACACGGTTTACTTTGTCTTTGCTTTCCCCCGTATCTGGTCTGGTATGCGATGACGAGGGTGGAAAGCTATTGGATTCAAGCCGTGGTGGGAGGGGCTCTCGCATTGCTGATTGCCGATTTTTTTTGGCTTTCCAATCATTCAATTGTCAGCATAACGAGCAAAGTGGTGGAACAGTTCATTGATGGCGTCGGCGATGTTATTCACCGCGCTGGAGAGGCGGGTGTGCGATAGACTATGGGAATGTATAGGCAGCCGAGCGCATCCGCTGCCCTTCTTCGTTAGCCGGATATTTGGCGATGGCCGGCCGCAGTCTCTTTCACTAACAAAAGGATCCGGCAAGGTTTCCTTCGTAGGTATGAGCTGAAAAGGCCCGCAAAGCCCGGACCTTCTTCGGCGATCTAAGGCCAAAAAGCAGATGTTGGCTGCAATCGCTTGGAAAGAGGCAGGATACGGTGGAAGTGGTCCTGTCTCCCGCGACGTGTCCAAGTAGAAGAGCCGGGGCAGCGTGCCTGTCTCGTTCCCGGTCCGAAGGCTGCGAAAGGGCTGACGGCTAAATGGGAATGGACGATTGTTCTCGCGAGGGACTTTATTCCTCGATTATGTTTCGCGCTACCACACGACGGGCCCAGGCTGAACAATCGGGACTCGCCGCTTGCGCATGTTACCACCTTAATACGTGCATGCCACAAGGTGGCCGGCATCCAGGCGGCTTGATTATTCGGCGTTCCGTGCGCTCTGTGGCGTCGAAAACCCCGCGATGTGTGATCGGAAAAATGACAGAATACCAGCCCTAAGAACCGGTGGGGAGTCCCTTCGCCACTGTTTGTTCCCGTACGGTAGCCGTGGAAGGCGCCCCACGTGTGCGCAGCATGGGCATGGACTGGTTATCTGGGAGGAGATACTAGTCGTCTCATAATTGTCCTGACATGCTCGTTTACGGCGTCGCGGCCTCAGCAAGCTGAGGCCCTACATTCTTCGGCCGTAGACAAGCTATGGGGAGTAAAGGTGAAAAATGGGGGGTTCATGGGGATGCATTTTCG
>CALLML010000081.1 GCA_938005705.1 uncultured bacterium | reverse complement strand
CGGTCGATGGATAGAGAAACGTGCCATTCCCCACGAGAACTCCGTTCACCACGTTGGCGGTCACGGCGGAATACCGGTTTTTCTCCGGCGGCTTCGCGAATAGAACCGGCATCGGAACGAAGGTGACCTCCTCCGCGTGCGCTTCCAGCCAGATAACCGGGCGCTGTCCGCAGGCGATCAACCGAACGACTCCGTGAGACGGTGCAGGGCGTCAGGCGTGGTCATGAGAATGAGGGTGTCACCCGCCGCCAGCGCGCGGTCGCGCGGCGGGTTGAAGACCCATTCGCCGCCGTGACGAACGGCCAGCAGCACCGCGTCGGTACCCACCTGCTCCATTAGCGTCCCCAACGGCGATCCGGCGTGGCGGGCGGAGGGCGTTAATTCTTCCACGCGCAAAACAGGATCGCGGCCGCGAAGCATCGTATCCAGAAACGATACCACCGCCGGGCGGACCATCTCCGAGGCCATCCGCAGCGCGCCGATGGTTGTGGCATCCACGACCGCGTCGGCACCGGCACGGCGCATTTTCGCGGCATTGCGCGGATCGCTGACAGCGGCGACGATGCGCACGTCCGGCCGCGCTTGGCGCGCGGTGAGGCAGGCGACGATATTCAGCGTGTCGTCCCCCGCGGCGGCGAAGAAGCCCGCCGCCCGTTCGATGCCGGCAACGCGCAACCGCTCCTCATCTGAGGGATCGCCCTCTACGGTACCGGCGACATCCGCTTCGGCGGACGATGGGCGGAGGGCCGTGTCGGTCGGAGGGGCTACGACAACATACCGCCGGCCGGTCGCGCGCAATTCCGCGGCGATCTGCGGGGCAATGGGGCCCCCGCCGCCGATGATATAGTGGTCTTTCCAATCGCGCAGCGCCTGTTCCATACGCCGTTTCCTCCAATGCGCGCGGAGTTCCGCGTCGGTGATGAAAAATGTGATGCTCGACATCGCATAGGTGAAAACCCCCACGCCCAGAAAGGCCAGCGTCACCGTGAAAAGCCGCGCTGCCGGAGCTTCCGCCCCCGCAACAACCTCGCTGAAGCCGATTGTCGTGATGGTGATGACGGTCATGTAGAGACAGTCCACCCACGACGAACGCCCGCCGCTGAGGCCTCGGTATCCGACGGCACCGTAGATCAGCACGCCCGCGGCCAGTACGACGAGGATCGCCACGCGTCGACGCAGACGCCGTAGGACGGTCGCGAAAGACTCCGTCACACCTCGTCCCTCCAGGTCAAAACCACTTCCATTTGCGCATCATCCAGAGTTGGCCGGCGGTGACGGCGAAACTTATGAGCCAGAAGGTCAGATACATCCACTTCCATTCTATTTCGGGAATTTTCATGTTCATGCCGTATACGCCGCACAGAAAGGTCAACGGCATGAAGATCGTACCGACGATCGTCAGCCGCTTGACCACCTTGTTCGTGCGATGGCCGACCGCTCCCATGTACAAGGTGACGGCATCGTTGATGGTGTCGCGCTGTACGCTCAAATCTTCGCCGACGCGTTGCATCGCCTCTGCGGTTGAACCGACATGCGGCCGTGTGGATTCCGGCACAAACGGCGAACGGCGGACACTCAATTCGTGAAATACTTCGGCCGTGTCGAGGACGACCTTTCTCAAGTGCAAAAGGTCGTGCGTGATTCGCGATACCCGGTCGAACATAAGCTCATCCGCGGCTTCGAGCAAATGATCGTGAAGCCGCTCGATCTCCGCGGCCAAGCGTCGGCGGGCTCGGCGCTGCGTTTCCAGGAGGCTCTGGGCCATCTCGAACAATAGAAAGCCAGGACTGAGACTGAAGCGAAGAAAATCTTCGCGGTAAGTGTCCATCATCTGCCGCACGAATTCGGTCGGTTCCCGCTGGACAATGACTAGCCACCGGTCGTTTAGCGCGACATTCACCGCAGCGGTTTGCAGACCATTTCCCTGCCAGATCGCTTCCTGAAGGACGAGGCGGACCGCGTCGGGGTCCATCGCGCAAGTGGTTTCGATATCGTCCGGGGCCGGGCTTTCGATAACGGAGATATCTTCGCGCCGCACCGGCGCCGACGTCGGCAGCGATGATGAGATTTCCGCGGGCTCGAGAACCAGCCAGCAGAACCAGCCGCATTCGACCCGATCCGTGGCTTCTTCCGGACGGATGGTTTCGGCTCGGCGAGATTGAAAATCGAACGCCACCGCAAATGCCATCGCGCGCTCTCCACGCCTCAAAGGGGCACTTGCTTATCATGCTATCGCACGGGGTTGCGATTAGCGAGCCTTTCGCGTGCGCTGATGCCCGGCTCCATGGTGGAGTCTTCGACGCGCCGTGGTGCGCCGAATATCGAATACCCAGCGAACGAGAACGGTTTTCCAAGGCTTGGAAAAAGCGCAATGGAATCTTCCAAGCCTTGGAATAATGAATGGGGCGATAGTGTGTGGTTCCGCCGCCTTTTTCGCGGCTTAGGCGGCGCAAAAACAGGGCGGCCTACGTGATGGCGGAAAGAGGAAGGGCCCCAGCCGGCGTCTGACCCCTGCCTGCTTCGCGCACTTGACGGGGTTCGTGGATCGTGATAGCAGGCGGCGCGAAATTGTCGTTTCGCGAAAGGAGTCCTATGGCACAATTCGAACGCCCTCTTTTGATTCCCGGTGAACGTCGCATCCTGCACGGCGGGGACTACAATCCCGACCAGTGGTTGGAAAAGCCGGAGGTGATTGAGGAAGATTTTCGCCTGATGAGATTGGCGGGATGCAATGCCTTTTCCGTCGGCATCTTCGCCTGGAGCGCGCTCGAGCCGGAGGACGGACGCTATACGTTCGACTGGCTGGATCGGATCATGGACCGGATGGCGAAAGAGGGCCATCGGGTCATACTGGCCACGCCGAGCGGATCGAAGCCCGCGTGGATGGCTTGCGCCCATCCGGAAATCCGCCGCGTGAGCCGTGAGGGGCTGCGAGAGCCGCCGGGGCGGCGTCACAACCACTGCTGGACGTCGCCGCTGTATCGCCGCAAGGTGCGCGAGATAAACACCCGACTTGCCGAACGCTATGGGAAACACCCCGCACTCGGCATGTGGCACATCTCCAATGAATACAGCGGCCCCTGTTATTGCGATCTCTGCCTGGCGAGCTGGCGGGAGTGGCTCCGACAGCGGTACGGCACATTGGAGAATCTGAACCGGGCCTGGTGGGCGGCATTCTGGAGTCACACCTTCTCCGACTGGTCCCAGATTGACCCGCGCGATGGCAGCATGGACGGTCTGGCGCTCGACTGGCTTCGGTTCAACAACTGGCAGATCACCGATTTTTACCGGTGTGAAATTGCGCCACTGAAAGAGATCACTCCGCACATCCCCTGCACGACGAACTTCATGGGGTTGCACGACCACATTGATTATGGTCGTTTCGCCGAAGTCGTGGATCGAGTCGCGGATGACCAATATCCCTGTTACGACGCGGAGGACCCCCAGGTTCCGGCATCCGCCTGGCAAATTAGTTTTCGACACGATCTCTTCCGCGCGGCTCGGCCGGATCGTCCGTGGATGCTGATGGAGAGCTGTCCGGACACGCCTCAGTGGAAATATCCCCAGCGATTGAAGCAGCCGGGGCTGCACCGGGCCGAGATGCTGCAGGCGATTGGGGGCGGGGCGGAGGGCACGTGCTATTTCCAGTGGCGCAAGGGACGAGGCAGTCAGGAAAAATTACACGGCGCGGTGGTGGACCACGTTGGTCATGAGCATACGCGCGTGTTCCGTACGGTGGCCGAGCTTAGCCGCCTTTACGAACGGCTGGGGTCGGTGGTGGGCAGCGTTACACACACAGAAGCGGCGCTCATTTACGATTGGGAAGTTAAATGGGGATTCGAGCTCTCCGCCGGGACCTACAGCCGCGACGGCGCTTACCGTGCCGTTGCGCTCTCTCATTATCGCGCGCTGCGCGAGGCCGGCGCATCCGTGGACGTCCTGCACAGTGAGCGCGATTTCAGCTCTTATCGGCTGCTCATCGCTCCGCAGCTCTGGATGCTCAAGCCCGGTGTGGCCGCGCGCATTCGGGCGTTCGTCGAGAACGGAGGCGTGGTCGTCGCCACCCATTACACCGGATTCTGCGACGAACACAACCTCTGCTTCACCGGCGGATTTCCAGGCGACGGGCTCATGGAAGTGTTCGGCCTGTGGAACGAAGAGACCGACATCATGCGCGTCGGCCAAACCGAACGGGTGCGCATGGCCGCGCAGGCGCCATTCGCGGCCGGCGCCGCATATGACGCAGGACCGGTGTGCGCGATCGTCCATCCCCGCGGGGCCGAGACGCTGGCTGTGTATGAGGAGCGATTCTATCGCGGCACCCCGGCGTTGACCGTCCATGCCCTCGACCGCGGACGCGCCTACTATCATGCCGCTCAGCTGCCGCTGGAAGGGCTTCGCGCTTTCTATCGTTGGCTGGCCTCCGACCTTCGTCTTCCGCTCGTCGTTCCCGGGCCGCTGCCGGAGGGAGTGCTGGCGCAACGGCGCGAAAAGAACGACCGCGTATATCTCTTTCTGGAAAACTTCTCGCCTGCTGCGCACACTGTGGACCTTGGCCCCGGCCCCTGGCGTCGCATGGATGACGGCGTATCCGTCAAAGACGCCTTGACGCTGGCGCCATTTGAAAGCACGGTATTGGAAAAACTCGCGTAGGGTTCGGCAGAGCAAGCTCCGCCATCCGCCAGGAGACCCATGAAGAAGAAAGTTTTGATTCCAACCAAACTCGATCCCGTCGCGCGCGACATTCTGACCGAACATGGCGGTTATGTCGTAGTTCAGGACGATCGCACGCCGATCGCCGAACTTACCGCCGCGCATCCGGACACATACGCCCTGATCGTCCGGAGCGAAACGGTGGATGCCGGACTCATGGACGCATTGCCGGCGCTGAAGGTCATTGTCCGGGCCGGGGCCGGCGTCAACACGATCGACACCAAATACGCGCGACGGCGCGGCATTGACGTGATGAATACGCCGGGGGCTAATGCCAACGCCGTGGCCGAAGAAGTCATTGCCATGATGCTGGCGGACGCGCGCCACATTGTGAAGGCAGACGCCTCCTGTCGCGCTGGCGAATGGGAAAAAAAGGCCTTCATGGGGCGGGAGATAGCCGGCAAGACGCTGGGCATCGTCGGCCTCGGCGCCATCGGCCGGCTGGTAGCGCGCCGGGTCAGTGGCTTCAATATGCGGCTGCTCGGCTACGATCCCTTCATTGCCCCGGATTTCGCGTCGGAGCTGGACGTGCAGATGGTGGATTTGCCGACGCTGTTCGGCGAATCCGATTATGTGACGCTGCACGTCCCCGAAAACGAACAGACGCGGGGCATGGTTAACGCGGACCTGTTGCGGCGCATGAAGCCCGGCGCCACGCTCATCAACTGCGCGCGCGCGGGCGTCATCGTCGAGGACGATCTGCGGCGCGTGAAGGCGGAGCGCAAGCTGCGTTTTTTGAACGATGTCTATCCAAAAGATGAACCCGGCCCCAAATCCGTTGCCGATATCGCCGATCTGATGCTGCCGCACCTGGGCGCGAGCACGCACGAGGCCAATTACAACGCGGCGCGGCGCGCAGCGGAGCAGCTGATCGAATTCGATGATCGCGGCAACACCAGCTACATCGTCAACCGCGATATTCCGGAGGGGCTCGAACCCGCGTACGCCGACCTGGCCTATGTGTTGACGCGTCTGGCCCGCGGCATGGTCGGAGAAAATCTGCCGTTGAAATTGATCGAGACCAGTTTCTATGGAGTGCTCAAGCCATTCGCTAACTGGCTGATCGTCCCCGTAGTGGCGGCCCTGAATGAGGATTTCGACCGTTCTTCGGACGCGGCGGCGGCACGGCGGTTTTTACGGGACAGCGGTGTCGAGTACGTGGATCGTGACACGACCGCCCGTCGCGGCTATCCGAACTCGATGACCATCGATCTGACCGTCAGCTGCGGTGGCGGCGCGCTGCGCAAAACGAGCGTGCGCGGCACCCTGGCGGAAGGCCGGCTGATGGTGGCGCGCATTGATGATTTTGATCATCTCTATTTCGAACCCTCGGGCCGGTGTCTTTTCTTCACCTATCGGGACCGACCCGGCGTCCTGGGCGCGATCGGCGCGGCGCTAGCTGAGGCGGGCATCAATATTGACGACGTACGCAATCCGCATGATTCCCGCGGCGTGAATTCGCTGGCGATCATGAAGGTGAACAAACCTGTTCCCGCGGGCGTGTTCCGCGCCATCTCCGAAAAGATCGAGGCACTCTCCTCCTTCCAGATCGAATTGACAGTTCCCGAGTCCCGCTCTTGAGCCGATCTATCGTTGTCGAGTGGCCACAGACTTGTTTTTTGATTTTGGAGGCTGCGAAAACACACAGCGAAACCATGCCTGCGATTCATTTTCGAGCCTTCTTTACGCGCTTACGCGCGAGGCTCAGGTCAGGTATTTTTTGCGAGGGCACGATACAGTAATTAAAGCGGTTCGAGGGGTATTCGCATGGCGGACCCATCACTAGTTCAAGGAACAGGCAACATATTTCAGGCCTTGGCGGCCATCGGCCGCGCGTTGGGTCTGACGGCTATTTACGGGCCCGATCATTTTCGAACTCAACAGGCCGTGGAAGAGGCGTGGCGAACTCTCGCGAGCGAACTGAAGGCTAAACCGGAGATCAGCATTGGTTTGGGAAACGGGCAATTATTGGTCAATGGGAGTCCGGTGGACACACGACGCCAGCCGCAGGTTCGTACACTCGAAAATCGTTTGGCCTCCTTAAAGACCAACGGATTTTCCATACACCGGGATCTAAATGAAGCCGGCTTCAAACATCTGATGAGTTTGCTCTTCACCGCGCGTGCGGGGGATTTTGACAAAACGCTCAAGGAATCGTCGCTGCCGGGCATTTACGGGGGTCAGTTGGTATGGACCTCTGCCATGAGCAAGGAGAGTCCCGGCGTGCTATCTCGGACCACCAACGGCGCCGAAGGCGGACGAGGCGCGGGCGGTGCGACCGATACATCGTCGAGAACGCCCGCGGAGGCGGTTGGAATGCGTGCAGCGCGAACCAAGGCGCTTTCTCAGCGTCCGCCTTCTCCCTCGTCCTGGCCCGACAGCGACCCTCGGGTTCAACAAATTATTGCCTTTCTGAAAGGCGATGCTACCGCGGATACGCCCGAAACACGCCAAGCGGTTGCTCAGTTCACCGGCGATGCGGATCGTCTGGCCTCGCTGATCCTGAAAGCGGCCACCATTTATCCATCGTCCGCTGATGTATCCGCAGGAGAATCGTTGGCGGACGTGGTCATTGGCTGTTTGCGCCGTGCCTATCAGGGAGCCCGTGGCTCCGGCCCTCCGCCGTCAAAAACTCGCAGGCCGGAACTTCGTAAAGCCCTTTTATTGCTCGAAAGCAACATTCTGCGACGGCTGCATGAGCTGACGCAGCGAGAGGACCCGGCGGCAGACGCGAGGATTTCCCAAGCCATTCAAGAACTCACGACGGAAGCGGAAATCGACTTGGTCGCCGCCGAACTTCTCGAGCATCGGAAGGGTATTGAACGAACGGAAACCCGATTACGGCAGTATGCCCAATCACACAGCGCACAGATGGTCGAGGCCGCCTTGAAAGGTGTGGGACTTCCCGAATCGGAATGGCGAAAACTGGTGATTACAGGCCATGGCGGAAGCGGCGGTGGTGAAAGTGAGGGAGGGAAGGGAAAATCCGGGTTTCCTTCCACACCCGCCGGACTCGGCGCGCTGGCGCTGGCGCTAGAACGTTTCGAAGCCCTGATGCGGGGGAATGCGGAAGAGCTTGCGGAGGCGAACCGCCTGGCGGATATGATTCGTCAGGGGGTGGAATCGGCAACACGCACGGCGGAGTCGGCGGTTGAGAGACTGGAAAGAGAAATCAACAAGTCGGGCCGCCCGGCCGTGACCGAAGGGCACGTAGACAAATTCAAACGCGATGAGCTCATCGAGATTCTGGCGGAGATTGCCCAAGAGCTCCTGCAACCGTTGACGGTGATTAACTGCACACTCTCCATGTCATTAGGAGGCGAAGCGGGACAGCTCTCGCCCGAACAGGAAAATTTGTTGCGCATGGCTCAGTATAGCGGGGAGCGCCTAGACAAAATCGTTCAGCACCTCATTCGGATCGTGGGCTATCCGACGCGCCTGACAGTGCCCGGCCCCGCCAATCCTATCTGAAATCGCGGGCGGAAGTTTACTGACGTTACTATTGGCTATTGCATTAGTGAGTTATATACGCTGTTCTTGGCGCATGAATAAACCATGTCTGGATTTTGCGTAGTGGGAATGCGCCGCTGCAAGGGGATGCGTTGACGGACGGAAGGACTGTCGCAAGCCGAAGTGGCACGCCGTTGCGTGTCAGCCGCACCACCGCGCTGCGCTGGGAGAGGGCCCGGCGACAGCGCCGAGGGACCGCGTGAGGGCGCGGCCCTATCATCGGGGTTAGAAAGAAAACAGGAGAGAAATTGTCGGAAGGGCCGATTCATCGGGATGCCATGCGGCGCCCGCCCGAACTTTTTTTGCCGCGGTTTCGGCCCGGCGTCGATTGTGACGATGGCCGGCGTCGAGGCCACCGTAAATGCTCCCGGAATACCAAGTAAATTCGAAAAAGGTGATAACGGCAAACGCGCCCCATTGCTCGTTACGTCCTGTGTGATACATCCCATACATGAAAATGCCGTTGAGCATCAGCGAACGCAGTGCGTTCGCATACTCGCCGGCATAGGCATAGCCCAGGCCGGGAACCAGCCCCAGCCAGCCGCCAAGCTGCGGATTTTTATCGCGCCCGGCGGCATATTCCTCCACAGCTGTGACGACGGAGGACGGCGCTTCCGTCCATTCGCCCAGCGCGGCGCGCGCGCCGGCGAGATCGCGCGCCTCCAGGCGAGTGGCGATGGCGGCCCTCCTCGCGTACTCCCGCGCCGCCGGTTCGGCGGCGCCCGTCGCGAAGGACTCGAAATAGAATGCGGCTTCCATGGGGCGCCGGTCCCCTCGCGCGATCTCCGCGCGCAACAACAGTGTCGGCGTCAACAACGCCGGCGCCTCCGCTTCAATCCGGTCCGCCATCGCCTCCGCCAGGGTCGGGCGTCCGGCGCGCCAATATTCATGAGCAGCCATCCATCGCCAACCGGCGCGGCGTAGCGGGTGTTCCTCTCTCAGCGCGAGCCGGCGGTACTCCACTGCGGCGTCGGAGAAGCAGCCCTGTTCGGCCAGTTCGCGCGCTAACGCGCGAATCGCAGGGGCCTCATCGCCTTGGGCCGCCGGTATCGCTGTCAGCAGCAGCACCCCTGCGATACCTGTGATACAGGAGATGAGGAGACGAATCCGTGCTTGTGCCTGGAAGTGGCATTCAACGGACGCCCGACCACCAGAACGTGTGAGCCTCGACGGAATCGGGATAGGCGATGCGTTCGGGTTCATAAATGGGGTTCTCGCCGGCCTGCACCACACTCGGTTCGCGTATCAACCGATCGGCGATCAATGGAAGGGACCGCCAGCCGTGTCGATGAGCCGCTTCAACGAAGTAAGCCGAACAGGTCGGATGCATCTGACAGCGACTTCCGATCGCCGGCCGAATCTGGGACCGATAAAAACGAGTGAGCCACAGGCCGGCGCGGACACCCAGCGATGGATGCCGACGTTCGCGCGAAACGAGGGGAAGATTCCACAAAACGGGCCGCAACGTGGCCAGAGGAAGCCTCAAATCCGAGTCGCGATTCCAGCGGGAAGGTTTGACTCTTCCGAGCCACAGCAATTCCGCGCCGGCGGCGAGGACCACCGGATCGGATGCACCCGATCGAAAGGCGCGCGCCAGCCAGGGCCAGGCTTCGTCGGGACGCCCTTGACGAAGGAGCGAATGACCCACTTCCAGCGCGGCCCGTCCGCGCGATTCCGGCGCAGCGGCGGATTCGTTGAGGGCCTGGAGGTCTGCCAGGGCGGCCTCTCGCGTGGCTCGGTCATTTGGGGCGCGAAGCGCGGCAACGGCGGCCATCCACCGTAGCCGTTCGCGCTCGGAAATGGAGGTCGAGCCTGTCGCGGCGCGTTGCGCCTCACGCTGCGCGGCGGGCCAGTCGCCGTCGTTGAAAAGCTCCTCCGCGAGATCCGACGAGGAGCCGAAGACAAAAACCGGCAGACAAAGAAAAACCCCGCCTAAGAGAAGCGGGGTTTTCCAAAATGATTTCATGGAAAGGGAATCAGTAATACATCGCCCCATACCGGGCGGCGAGATCGGCGGTGGTCACACCGTTCGCGCCGTCAATGCCGTCCCAAACGGCAAACACGATGCCGGCATAGGGAATCAGACGGCACCACTCCCGCCAGTGGAGGTCTTTGCCATCGTTATAAGCGGCGCCCGCGCGGATGCCGAAGCAACAACCGGCGATGAACCCCATAAATCCGCCCCGCTGCGAGTTGGCCGCCGTCGCCGGCGTCACGATTGCGACCAACAGAATCAGCGCCATCAGAATACCTAGCCTGTTTCGCATTTTGGACTCCTCCGCGTTGGATTGTACCCCGCACGGTCTTCCCGCATCGCATGTGCCATGCGAACGTTAACATGGTGCAATTTAACCCTTTCACCGCCAGGGTCAAATAGAAAAAAAACGCCGGCGGGACTCGAATAAGCGCTCAAAACGTTGCTGAGGGTCGGAATCAATGAATTTGGATGCCGGGGGCGGTTTTTGGACCGCTGCAACCAACAAATCCACCAGCGCTTCAAAATCGTCGAGGTGAATACGTTCGGGTGCTATGCGGCCACGTTCGCCCATGTTATGGTAGGCCCCCAGGGGGATACACACCGCTCCAGCGCGAAGACCGAAGGCTTGAAATACCGTCGCCTCACACGTGCCGCCAGGCATCAGCTGACGGACATAGCGGCGATGGGGCGGGGCATCGGAAAGCGTTTTTGCCGCAGCCCATAAATGAGCGGTCAGGCGTGGATCAAACACCGAGTCGCGGTCGCCGACGCGGACCACCGCTCCTCCGCCGAGGGGCGCCGCCGCATGCGCTTTGGACGTTTCAATGCTGATGATGGCCGCATTACGAATGGCGCGCGTATGCATCGAGGCCCAGATCGCGCCCGAAAAACCCGCTTCCTCGGCCCGGGTCAGGAGCACGGCGACCTGCCCCGGGACGCGTTGGATCCTTCCCACCCGTTCGAACGCGAGGAGCGCCGCCGCCACACCGGCGATATCGTCGCAACCACGGGCGAAGATGGTCTGACCGCGGCGTCGGACGGCGGGAAAATCCCACATTCCGATAGTGCCCGGTTGGACCGCGGCGTCGAGATCGCTCCGCAAACGGCAGAGTCGGAACGGGCTTTTCGGGTCGGGTTTGACGGATTGCACCTGCGCGCGAATTTCGCCTTCCGGAGTGAAAAATCGCGCCGTGGCGCCGGTGAAATATTCGTCTCGGACCGCGCCCCTGAAGTGAGCGGTAATCGTTCGACGCCGTTGCGATATGGCGACAAAGCCGGGATGGTCCATGTGCGCCACGAAAACCCAGCAGGGCCGCTTTGTCCCGCGTTGAATGAGCAGATTGCCCACCTCATCCTTGCTTAATTGCCATCGGCGTATTCGGGCTAGCCGATCGATCCATGCGATGACTTCGTGTTCACGATACGGAGCGGTGGGTAGGCGTAGCAGGTCAGAGAGCCACTCCATAGACACCGTCTTTTCTCGCACGTCCGATCGAGGTTTGGAGGTCATAATTGGCTCCTATTTTCAGAAACCTTCAGAAGTCCCCGAAAACCAGCGGCGCGCGGAGG
>CALLML010000080.1 GCA_938005705.1 uncultured bacterium | reverse complement strand
GCTGCCCAGATTGCGCCTGACGCCGGCTCAGAAGCGCCGCGCGGAACTGATGGGCCGCCGCGGCTCGCTGCGCATCGGCATGCCGCGCGTGCTGAACCTCTACTCGCAGGCGCCGGTCTTCACCGCCTACTTCGCCTCGCTGGGCGTGCGGGCGGAGAATATCGTGTGGTCGGATTACACCAGCGAAGCGCTGTATAAGGAAGGCGCCAAGCGGGGCGCCATCGATCCCTGCTTTCCATCGAAGCTGGGCATTCCGCACGTGCACAACCTGCTGTTTACCCATCACCCCCGGAAGCCGCTCGACATCATCTTCTTTCCGATGATCGACTGCCTGACCACCAGCCTGAGCCACGTGCAGGGGTCGCGCTCGTGCCCCACCGTCGCGGCGACGCCCGAGGCCGTGAAAGCCGCCTTCACCAAGGAAGGCGACCTGTTCGCACAAAAGGGCGTGCGCTACCTGCCGACTTTCGTCAACCTCTCCAAGCCGGAGCTGTTCGAGCGCCAGATGTACCAGCAGTTCCGCGATATCCTCGGGCTTTCGCCGGAGGAGAACGCGCGCGCCGTCGCCGCGGGCTACCAGGCCCTGGAGCACTACGAGAACGTCACGCTGCGCAAGGCGGCGCGCCAGGTGCTGGATCAACTGGAGCGCGAAGACCGCCTCGGCGTGGTGGTGCTCGGGCGGCCTTATCACAACGATCCAGGCGTCAATCACGAGATCCTGGACGAGTTCCAGAAGCTCGGCTACCCGGTCTTCACGCAGGACTCGCTGCCGGTGGACGAAGACATCCTCGAGCGCCTTTTCGGCGAGGAGGTGCGGCGCGGCGACATCCCGCATCCCATGGCCATCTCCGACGTGTGGAAGAACGCCTACAGCGAGAACACCTCGCGCAAGGTCTGGGCGGCCAAGTATGTGGCGCGCCATCCCAACCTGGTGGCGCTTGAACTGTCGAACTTCAAGTGCGGCCACGACGCGCCCATCTACACGGTGGTCGAGGAGATCGTGGAGAACTCCGGCACGCCCTACTTTTGCTTCAAGGACATTGACGAGAACAAGCCCGCCGGGTCCATCCGGATTCGCGTCGAAACCATCGCCTACTTCCTGAAACGCTACCGCGAGGACATGCTGGCGGCCAAGAATGCCAAGGATTCGGTCAGCCGGCAGCTTGCCGAGTACGAGAAGCGGCTGCGGCTGGAGCTTCTCAAGGAGCGCCTGCGCGAAATCGAAGACCAGGAGCGGGTGCGGAGCGCCTTCGACGGCGGCGTGCTGCCCACGATTCACGTGAGCGTCGGCGCGCTGGCCGACTCCGGGCGCGCGGCGGAGCGGACGGTACAATGAGTCTTGCGCCCGTTTGAGCCGCTCTTCCGGCACCCGCACGCCGCCACCATCGCGGCGAACTTCTGGCCACGCGGCGGCAGCGAGCGCGAATACCCGGTCACGGACAGCCTGCACGAGACGGAGCCCGGGGTGCGGGTGCTGGTGCAATCGCAGGAGCCTCATGGCTTGCCGCGCGGGCACCTGGTGCTGGTGCACGGCCTGGAAGGATCGAGCCGCGCCGGCTACATGCGCAGCCTGGCGCGGCGCGCGCTCGCCGCCGGGTTCGCCGTGCATCGCCTGAACCTGCGGAGCTGCGGCGGAACCGAGGCGCTCAGCCGCACCCTCTATCACGCCGGCCTCACCACGGACCTGCGGGCGCTTCTCGAATCCCTGCGCAGCCGCGGACTGGGACCGCGCTACGCCGCCGGGTTCTCGCTCGGCGGCAACGTGGTGTTCAAGCTGGCGGGCGAACTCGGCGGGCAGGGCGGCGGCCTGCTTGCGGCGGTGTGCGGCGTGTCCGTGCCGATCGACCTCGAAGCCTGCGCGCACGCCCTGGCGCGGCGCGAAAACCGGCTCTACGAGTGGCGCTTCCTGCGGCTCATGAAACGCCGCTTCCTGCGGCACCTGGAGCGCCACCCCGGACCGTTCCGCGCCGCCGATGTCGCGCGCGTAACCCGCCTGCGCGACTTCGACGGCCGCTTCACGGCGCCGTCCTTCGGCTTCCGCGATGCGTCCGAATACTACGGTACGCAATCCTCGCAGCTCTACCTGAACCGCATCCGCGTCCCGGCGCTGCTGATTCACGCCCTGGATGACCCGCTCGTCCCGGCGGGGATCTTCGATCACCCCGCCTTCGGCCAGAACCCGTGCCTCGAACGGCGCATGACCGCGCACGGCGGCCATCTGGGGTTCCTGGCGCGGCGCCGCCCCCGGTTCTGGGCCGACGAGGCGGCCGTGGAATGGTTCGAAGGCCGCGACGGAACCCAAACCGCGGATTCAGGCAGTAGCTCCTGGCCCGCGGCTTGACGCCGCTGGATGCAATTGCAATAATCTCTACTGAGATATAGGTGATTGCCGGAGATGACGATTTCACTCAAAGGCGAATACGCCTTGCAGGCGGTTTTCGATCTCTCCATGCAGCCCGCGGGCGAGCCGGTGAAGATCGCCGGCATCGCGCGGCGGCAGAAGATCCCGCGGAAGTTCCTGGAACTGATCCTGGGGGGATTGAAGCAGGGCGGATTCGTCGAATCGCGGCGCGGCGCTGAGGGCGGCTACCTGCTGGCGCGGCCGGCGGAGTCGCTGACCGTCGGCGAAGTGCTGCGCTTCGTCGAGGGTGTGCGCTCGCGGCGGACTTCGGCGCGGCGCAAGGCGGAGACCCCGTTCACGGCGCTCTGGGATCGTGTGGACCGCGCCGTTTCGGAGGTGGTGGACAAAACGACTTTCGCGGAACTGCGGCGGTCCTGGGAGGAAAGGCAGTCGCGCTTCGTACCAAGCTGGGATATTTAGGAGAAAGACACACATCATGATCTATAGGGACAATTCCGAGAGCATCGGGCGCACGCCGCTGGTGCGGCTGAACCGGGTTGTGGACGGGGCGGCGGCCACGGTGCTGGCGAAGATCGAGGGGCGCAACCCGGCGTACTCGGTGAAGTGCCGGATCGGGGCGTCCATGGTCTGGGATGCAGAGCAGCGTGGTGTGCTCAAGCCCGGATTAGAAATCATCGAACCAACAAGCGGCAACACCGGCATCGCTCTGGCGTACGTTGCAGCGGCACGAGGCTATAAGCTGACGTTGACCATGCCGGAAAGCATGAGCATTGAGCGAAGGAAAGTCCTGACCGCGTTCGGCGCCAACCTGATCCTAACTCCCGCTCACGAAGGCATGAAAGGCGCCATTACGCGCGCCGAGGAGTTGGTGGCCTCCGATCCAGCACGCTATTTCATGCCTCAGCAATTCAAGAATCCGGCCAATCCGGCGATCCACGAAAGGACCACGGGGCCCGAGATTTGGCGCGATACGGAAGGGCAAATCGACGTTCTGGTCTCGGGTGTCGGCACGGGGGGAACGATTACTGGCGTCTCGCGTTTTATCAAGAAAACCATGGGCAAGGCCATTGTCTCAGTGGCTGTCGAGCCCAGGGAGAGCCCTGTTATCACCCAGCATCTCGCCGGTCAGGAGCTGAAGCCTGGTCCGCACCAGGTTCAGGGCCTTGGCGCCGGTTTTATTCCCGACACGCTGGATCTTTCGCTGGTGGACCGCGTGGAGTTGGTGGACAGCATGGAAGCGGTGGAATTCGCCCGGCGCCTGCCCCGTCAGGAAGGAATTCTCAGCGGTATCTCCTCGGGTGCGGCTGTCGCTGTTGCTTGGCGGCTTGCGCGGCAGGATGAATTTGCCGGGAAGACCATTGTGGTGGTGCTGCCGGACGCAGGGGAACGGTATCTGTCGACCATATTATTCGACGGATTCTCGGCGTGCACATAGGAGGGAGAGGAGAAGCGTGTCATGAATGTCACTTACGGGCAACTCACCTCTTTGATCGCGGGGATGGACGGGGTAGTGGTCGCCCTCTCGGGCGGAGTGGACAGCAGTCTTGTGGTCGCGGCTGCGCATGACGCGTTGGGAACCCGTGCCTTGGCGGTTACGGGCTGCTCGCCCACGTACTCCACCGATGAGCGGGAACAGGCTGTTGTTTTAGCAAGGTTCCTTGGCGTGAGGCACATCTTCATCGAGACGCATGAAGACGATGATCCAACGTACCGGAGCAACCCGGCCAACCGCTGCTACTACTGCAAACGCGAACTGTTTACGGAATTGCACGAGATTCTACAGCGAGAGGGACTGAGCGTGATTTTGGACGGGTTCAATGCCGATGACCGGACGGACTTCCGTCCCGGCCATGCCGCAGCCTGTGAGCTGAACGTGCGTTCCCCGTTGAATGAACTGGGACTGACGAAAACCGATATTCGCCGGTTGGCGCGCGAGAGAGGGCTTCCGAATTGGGACCAACCCGCCCGCGCTTGCCTTGCCTTGCGCATACCCTACGGCGAGGAAATAACGCCCGCCCGTCTTCAGCGTGTGGCCGCGGCCGAGGCCGCCGTGCGTGGACTGGGATTCAAGACGGTTCGCGTTCGAGATCACTGCACGCTGGCGCGTATCGAACTTGACGCTGAAAGCATTGCACGAGCGGCGGAGGACGGTCTGCGCGAGAGCATCACCGCGGCTTGTCGGGCGGCGGGTTACACGTTCGTGTCACTCGATATGCAAGGTTATCGGAGAGGTTCCATGAATGAGGCGCTCGGATGTCTTCGCGCCGACAATGAGCCGAGCATAGCCCCGCAGGAATCACTGGCCGGGGGTGGAGCGAGTCGCGCGTGAGAATTGCGGTAGGCATGAGTGGTGGTGTTGACAGCACCGTGGCTGTGGCGCTTCTGGTAGCGCAAGGTCACGACGCGGTGGGGCTCACCCTGCAGATCTGGAACGGGACGGTGGCTCTGCCAACGGGTCGCCGTTCCTCCTGCTACGGGCCGGAGGAACCGCAGGAGCTTGAGAAAACGCAAGCGGTGGCCGCACGTTTAGGGATCGAGCACCACATTGTCCCGCTGACCGACGAGTACCGGGAGCACGTTCTGGACTACTTCCGCCGCGAGTACCAGGCAGGCCGCTCCCATAACCCCTGCGTGAAGTGCAATCGGGAAGTGAAGTTCGGTTCCCTGCTGGTGAAGACTCGGAATCTCGGACTGGCTTTTGATTTCTTCGCAACCGGACATTACGCACGTGTTCACTTTGACCGGAAGGCCAGAAGATTCCTCCTGCGACGAAGCGTTGAGCCGAAAAAGGATCCGTCCTATTTCTTAGCCCACCTCATCCAGGAGCAACTGTCGAAGGTATGTTTCCCCTTGAGCGGGCTTATCAAGACGCGAGTCCGCGACATGGCAAAACGATTGGGGTTAGGGCGGATTGCGGACCGCTCGGAGAGTCAGGATTTTGTGAGATGCGGAAGCAACGCGCCCCTATTCGATGGTCTGGATGTGCGACCCGGACCAATCGTGGATTTGCATGGCCGTATCGTGGGAGAACACCGGGGCATCGTGTATTACACGATAGGACAAAGGAAGGGACTGGGCCTGAGCGGGCACATACGGCCTTTTTATGTTGTCGGGCTTGACGCCACTCGGAACACCATAGTGGTCGGCCCTCGCGAACACCTGTTTGCGCGGGAGCTCGTGGCGACGGGAGTGAACTGGATTGCGATTGACGAGCTGCGCGAACCCCGGTTCGCCACGGTACGCATTCGGCAGCAACACTGCGGCGCTCGTGCCCTGTTGCGGCCCGAGCGATGGGGTCATGGCGAGGTCGTTCGGGTGGTGTTCGATGTCCCGCAGATGTCCATCACGCCGGGTCAGGCGGTGGCGTTCTACGAAAATGATACCGTCCTGGGCGGCGGCTGGATTGACCGCAGCGCAAACCGCTTAATGGAGATACGTCCGTGATCACACCTGTCGCCACACCGACCGCGAATACGCCTAAGGTGGTTGCGCTTTTTTCAGGCGGGTTGGACAGCACCCTCGCCTTGAGACTTATGCTGGAGCAGGGAGTGCGCGTTTTGGCTTTGAACTTCGTCAGTCCCTTCTGCAAGTGCAATCCGAGGAACAGCGGCGGATGCAGGCTGGCGGCGACCGTGGCGCGTAACATGGGAGTCGAACTGCGCGTGATGAGCAAGGGTCTCGACTACCTTCGAATTGTTGAGAGACCCCGTTTCGGTTACGGCCGCGGACTGAATCCCTGCATAGACTGCCGCGTCTATATGCTCCGGAAGGCCGCGGAGGTCATGAGGGAAATCGGCGCGGTCTGCGTGGTCACGGGTGAGGTGCTGGGACAACGGCCCATGTCGCAGCACCGCAGGGCGCTTGACCTGATCGAGCGAGAAAGCGGGCTGGCCGGCAGGCTGTTGCGGCCGTTAAGCGCTCATCATCTGCCGGCAACGATTCCGGAGCGGGAAGGGCTGATACACCGCGAGAAGATGCTCGATCTGAGCGGGCGGAGACGGTCCCCTCAGCTTGCCATGGCGAAAGCGCGAGGGCTGGAGGGGTTCGGCTGCCCTTCCGGCGGATGCTTGCTGACAGATCCGACTATTGCTAGGCGGTTGCAGGATGTTTTCGACCGCTGCACGGCCTGGGACGAGCGTGACGCGCGCCTGACCACCCTGGGTCGGCACTTTCGCCTTCACCCGGGTCTCAAGGTTATCTTGGGACGTGACGCGGAGGAAAACGCTCGGCTTGAACAAATGGCCGGACCACTGCCGGTAGTCTCATTCACGCGCGATCCCGGTCCCATTGCCGTGCTTCGAGGAGATTGCGGAGAAGGAGACCTGGCGACGGTCGGACGGCTCTTGCGGCATTTTGCGCCGAAAGCGACCGGAGAATGCATCGAGGTGTGTCGCAAACACGATGGGCAGGAGACGACGTGGACGGCTCATGAGTCCGCAACGGCGGACGAAGTGAAAGAATGGGCGATTTGACATCGGGAGATCGCATGAATGGGAAGAACAGCGAATTGGCGTATACCGGAACAGGAGAACCGGACGACGTTCTCCGCTGGGCGCTGGCGAAGTTTCATCCGGATATCGCGCTGGCGGCCAGTTTCGAGAACACGGTCCTCATTCACATGATGATCCGCATCCGGCCCGATATCCGGGTTTTCTCGATCGACACAGGGCGTTTGCCGGAAGAAACGTTCCAATGCGCCGCGGAGGCCGAACGCCGCTTTGGCATCAAAGTAGAATGGTTCTTCCCTGAACGCGCCGCCGTGGAAAAGCTGCTCAATGAAAAGGGCGTATACTCGTTTCGTGAAAGCCTGGAAGCCCGGCGGTATTGCTGCCATATCCGCAAGGTGGAGCCGCTGGAACGCGCCTTGCGGGGGTTGCGCGCCTGGATCACCGGTCTGCGCCGAGACGAGGCAGAAACGCGGCGCCGGTTGCCGTTGGTCGAACAGGACGCAGCCCACGGCGGGATCGTCAAGGTCAACCCCCTGGCTCAGTGGACGGACCAGCAGGTGCGGGAATATACGCGACAGCACAAGCTCCCATACAACCGACTTTTCGAACGCGGGTACACGTCCATCGGCTGCTCGTGCTGCACCCGTCCGATCGGGCCCGGCGAGGATCCGCGCGCCGGCCGATGGTGGTGGGAAGCCCCCGAACATAAGGAGTGCGGCCTGCATGTGCAGAATTGGCAGATTTGAGGAGTGAGCGAACTATGGATGAGACCGATATCAGCGAACCGACAGCGTCCACGCTGGACCGCCTTGAGGCGCAAAGCGTCCACATTCTCCGGGAGGCGTACCGCGAGTTCAAGAGCCTGGTCATGTTGTGGTCGATCGGCAAAGACAGCACCGTATTGTTATGGCTGACGCGAAAAGCGTTCTTCGGCCACGTGCCGTTCCCGCTCCTGCACATCGATACGGGCTTCAAGATTCCCGAGATGATCCGCTATCGCGACGAGATCGTGCGCAAATGGCGGCTGAATTTGATCGTGGGGCAGAACGTGCGCACGCTGGCCGAGAAGCGAACCTTCCCGGACGGGCGTTTGACCCGGCTGGAATGCTGCAAGACGCTGAAAACCGAGGCATTGAAGTGCACGCTTTCCGGCGAGTGGCCGCGGTTGCGCTTTGACCACGAGACCGGCCGCTGCATTGATGAGGCCGGCGGCGAGGCGTTTACCGGCGTCATCATGGGCGCCCGCGCGGACGAGGAAGGCAGCCGCTCCAAGGAGCGCGACTTCTCGCCCCGCGACCGGGATAGCGATTGGAACACGGCCGACCAGCCGCCCGAGTTGTGGCATCAGTTCAAGACCGATTTCGCTCCCGGCACGCATATTCGCGTTCATCCCCTGCTGGATTGGACCGAACTCGACATTTGGGAGTATATCGGACGGGAACAGATTCCCGTGACGTCCCTGTATTTCGACCGAGGAGAGGGCAGACGGTATCGCTCGCTCGGCTGCTATCCCTGCACGAAGCCGGTCGAATCCACGGCCCGGACCGTAACGGACATCGAGGCGGAACTCAAGACCGGCAAATTTGCCAACGTGGCCGAGCGGTCCGGCCGGGAGCAGGACAAGGAAGACGGCGGCGGCCTCGAGACGCTAAGACGGCAAGGCTACATGTAGGGGATGGGTGTGAGGTGGGAGGCGGGCATACAGGCTATGGAACAGAAAGAACAGATCAACGTCGTGGCGGTCGGGCACGTGGACCACGGCAAGAGCACCCTGATCGGCCGCCTGCTGGCTGATACGCATTCGCTTCCGCAAGGAAAGCTGGATCAGGTGCGCGCTACATGCGCCCGGAATGCGAAACCCTTCGAATACGCCTTCCTGCTCGACGCCTTGAAGGATGAGCAGTCCCAGGGAATCACGATCGACACGGCGCGATGCTTCTTCAAGACCGCGCGTCGGCGCTACATCCTGATTGACGCTCCCGGACACATCGAGTTTCTGCGCCACATGATCACCGGAGCCGCCCGCGCCGAGGCGGCGTTCGTTCTGATTGACGCGCGTGAAGGCATCCAGGAAAACTCGCGCCGGCACGGCTACATCATCTCCATGCTGGGAATCCGGCAACTGGTCGCGCTCGTCAACAAGATGGACCTGGTCGGCTACAACCGGCAGGTCTTCGACTCTCTGCGCGCCGAATACGAAGAATTCCTGCGGCGACTTGATGTTCATCCGCTCCGGTTCATCCCGATCAGCGCCGTGCACGGATTCAATGTTGCGAATCGCGGAAAGGCCGAAATGCCTTGGTATGATGGTCCCACGGTGTTGGATCAACTCGACGCGCTGGAGTGTCCGCCCTCGCCGCGCGATCTTCCCTTCCGCTTCCCTGTCCAGGATATCTACAAATTCACAGAAGGAGGCGACGACCGGAGAATCTTTGCCGGAACGGTACTGACTGGCCATGTGGTGGTCGGCCATGAAGTGACCTTCCACCCGTCCGGCAAGCGTTCGCGCATCCGTTCGATCGAGGCCTTTCATGCCGCGCCGCGTTCCTGGGCTTCCGCGGGCGAGGCCACGGGGTTCACACTGGACACACAGCTCTACATCCGCCCCGGCGAACTGATGGCGCGCGATGACGAGGCGCCGCCGCTGGTCGGCCGCCGTTTCCGAGCGAACCTCTTCTGGATGGGGCGCGCTCCCATGATTCAGGGCAAGACATACAAACTGAAAATCGGCGCCGCGCAAGTGCCGCTCAAGCTGGTCGAAGTGCTGAGCGTGCTGGATGCCGCCGACTTCGTCTCGGAACACTCGAAGCAGCAGGTGGACCGTCACGATGTGGCCATGCGCCTGTTGGAAACGCATCGCCCCGTGGCGTTCGATCGAATTGACCAGGTGCTCCACACGGGCCGCTTCGTGGTGGTGGACAACTATGAAATCGCCGGAGCCGGCATCGCCTTGGAAAGGACGGACGACAGCGATTCAACGGTCGCGGAGCATGTGCGCGGGCGGGAATTTTCCTTGGGCGGCAGCGTCACGCCGGCTGAGCGGGCGGCGACTTACGGGCACGGCGCGAAGTTCATCGTCTTGACAGGTTCGGACGCCCCCGCCCTCACGGCCCTTGCCGGGAGTATCGAGCAGACGCTATTCCGCTCGGGCTTCAAAGCGTACTACTTGCGGCCGGCCAACGTGGCCCGGGGTCTCGACGCAGACATCCGCCTGCGGAGGGAAGCCGGCCATGAAGAGGTACGCCGCCTGGGAGAGCTCGCGAGGATTCTTACGGACGCGGGTCAAATCTTCATCACGTCGCTGCCGGAGGCGGACGAATACGACGTGCGCACGCTCGAACTGCTGAACAGCCCCAACGAGATTCTTGTGGTCAGACTTGGCCCGACGGGGGGAAGCGCGGATCGCGGCGCACCCGACGCAGCCGGTCGGGATCGCTCCGGAATCCGGGGTCGAGGCCGTGTGTCAATTGCTGCGGGAGAAGAAAGTGATCCTGGACTATCAGATCTAGGAGACAAGGCAAAATCGGGAAACCAACATGAGCGAAATGCCTTTCTATATCCTGGTAGGGTTTGTGGCGCAGATCATCGACGGAACGCTGGGCATGGCCTATGGTATCAGCGCCGCTTCCCTGCTGCTCGGCCGCGGGTTGGCGCCGGCCGCCGTGAGCGCCACGGTTCACGCCGCCGAGGTCTTTACCACGGGGCTTTCCGGCGTGTCCCATCATTACTTCGGGAACGTGGACCGGCGGTTGTTCTGGCGGTTGGTGATTCCCGGCGTGTGCGGCGCGGTGACCGGCGCCTACCTTCTGTCCCGTCTTCCCGGCGATCGGTTCCGGCCCTTTATCGCCGCCTACCTGCTCATCATGGGCGGCCTGATCGTGATCCGGGTGTTCAAGACGATTCCGCCGGTGACCATCACCACCCACCTGACGCCGCTGGGTTTTCTCGGCGCGCTTCTCGATGCCGTGGGCGGCGGAGGATGGGGGCCGGTGGTGGCCTCCACTCTGATCGCGCGGGGCAATCACGCGCGCCTGACTGTCGGTTCTGTGAACGCCGCCGAGTTCTTTGTGACGCTGGCCGCTTCCTTGACGTTCGTCGCCACCATCGGCTTGGGGCATTGGCCGATAATCGTGGGTCTAGCCCTGGGCGGAATGGCGGCCGCCCCACTGGGAGCTTACGCCTGCAAGAGAATCCCCCATCGCCCGTTCATGTTCCTTGTCGGGCTGCTGGTGATGGGTCTGAGCGCCAGGACACTGGTGAAAGCCCTGTTGTGAACGCATACTGAATTCGCGGGAGACGGAATGAGCAATATATCATGGCGTCCGGAGACAAAGTTGATTCACGGCGGATTCGGTCCCGACGACAAGACGGGTGCCACGGCCATGCCCATTGTACAGAGCACGGCGTTTGCCTACCGCTCTGCTGAGGACATTGAAGCGGTTTTTGCCGGGCGGGAAGCCGGCTTCCTCTATTCCCGCATCGCCAACCCGACGGTGTCGGCGTTCGAAGCGCGCATCACGGCCCTGGAGGACGGTCTGGGTGCCATCGCCGTGTCCTCCGGCATGGCGGCCGTCAGTTCGCTCGTGCTGGCTCTGGCGGGCAGCGGGGATGAGATCGTGGCCGGGAGCAGCCTGTTCGGCGGAACCTATTCGCTGTTTCGGCACACCTTGAGCCGCTATGGGATCGGAGTCCGCTTCGTGCATCCCAGAAACCCCGCCGCGTTTCGCGACGCGATCGGCGACGCGACCCGGCTGGTATTCGTCGAAACCATCGGGAACCCGAAACTGGATGTGCCGGATATCGCGGCCATTGCCGCCGTCACGCGAGAGCGCGGGGTCCCTCTGGTTGTGGACAGCACCGTGACCACACCGCTGCTGGTTCAGCCCAAACGGCTGGGCGCCGATCTGATTGTCCACTCCACATCGAAGTTCATCAACGGGCACGGCAACGCCATCGGCGGGATCATTATCGATGCTGGAACCTTCGATTGGTCCAGCCCGCGTTTCCCCCATTTGGCGCCGTTCCGCGCACGGGTCGGCCAGTTTGCGTTATTGGCGGCGTTACGCAACCGCATCTGCCGCGATTTCGGCTGCTGCCTGGCGCCGTTCAATGCGTTCCTCTTGAATATGGGCATCGAGACGCTCGGCGTCCGTATGGAACGGCATTGTTCGAACGCCGCTCGCGTGGCTGCCTTCCTGGCGACGCACCCCAAGGTGGCCGAGACCGGCTATCCCGGCCTGGACACACATCCGGATCACGATCTGGCAAATCGCCAGTTCGGCGGCCGCTACGGCGCTCTGGTCTCGATTAGACTGGGTACGCGCGAACCGTGTTTCCGCTTCATCAACAGCCTGAGATTGGCGAAGAACCTCGCCAACCTCGGCGACACCCGAACTCTGGTCATGCACCCGGCTTCCACGATCTGCCGGGATCTCAACGCGACGGAACGCCTGGCGATGGGAGTAACTGACGACCTGGTCCGACTAGCTGTCGGAATCGAGGATCCGGCGGATATTCTAGACGACATCGAACGTGGGCTGGCGACATTGTGATTGCGCGGCAGTCCCGGCGATATACGGCAACAACGGCGGAGATACCGCCGGAAAGAGAGGAAAAGTGAAGCTGAAAAAAAATGTAGTCATAAGCGTCGTGGCGGTGATGATGCCGGCGATAGGATCATGGGAATCGCGGGTTGATGCGAGGGCATACGTTTGGACGTATGAGTACATGACCATGCCGGAAGGCGCCGCAGAGTTGGAGTACTATCTCACCGCCAAGGTTCCGGACACCTCCGCGCGCGGGATCAATTCCTGGCAACACCAGATTGAGATCGAGTACGGCATCCCACCGCGCTGGGACGTTGCGCTCTCTCAGATCTGGCAGGACGATCGGACGGCGGAATCTGCCGACGTTGGATACAAGGGATTCAAACTGCGCACACGGTACCGTGTCGCGGAACGTGGTGTACTGCCCTTGGATGTCCTCTTCTACGCGGAATACAAACGGCCGCCTGATCTCAACGCGTCGGATGTCGGCGAGCTGAAGCTTATCCTTGCGAGAACCGTTGGCGATGTTGACGTGAACTACAACCAGGTCGTCGAATGGCCTCTGGACGATACCGGAGACGCGGAGCACAAGTTCGCAGCCGGACTGGGCTGGGCTGTGAGTCATGGTTTCCACGCCGGCGTCGAAACGACCGGCAACTACACCAAGGGGAGATATGCCGCAGGGTCCACGCTATCGTTGCGAAAAGACCGGTTTTTTCTCGCCGGCGGCGTGGTGTTCGGTTTGAACGATGAGGCTGACGATTTTCAGGGCCGGCTGATATTTGGGCTCGTTCTATGGGGTCCGGCGGCATGCAACAAGGAGAGCCATGAACGCGTAGGTTTGTCCATTCGAGACGCAATTAGGCTTCGATGTCTTGGACGAAGAAGAGATCAACAGCGTTCGCAACTTGTATAGGTCGCGGTTGCGCAAGCATGGAAACGGAGAAAAAGCATGAGGGTTACAATAAACGATTCGGTAACAGAGGTGCCTGACGGGCTGACGATTGAGGAATTGCTGACCCATCAGAAGGTCAAGATGCCGGAAATGGTATCAGTGCAGATCAACGGCACAATCTTGAAGCGTGAGGAATTTGCCACGACGCGCGTCCATGAGAACGACAGCGTGGACTTTCTGTATTTCATGGGCGGCGGAGGGAGGGCGAGCGCCGCCGCGGCGGAGACAATCGGGAAAGAGTGGATGATGGCGTAAGCATTCCGGCCTGATACGGCGGGGAACGTAGGGTCGCAGTCTGATGCACAATGGAGAAAAGGAGAAACATGGACACCCTAAAGATATCTATCACGATTCGCGCGCTTGAAGCAGCGGAAACGCGCTTGGCGGCGGATGTCCTGGCGCAGGGGATGCGGGATAACCCTCTGCATGTCCAGGCGCTGGGGGAAAACCCGGAGCGAAGAGAGCGCGCGCTCGCGGGCGTGTTTCGCGCGTTTCTGTTCATGGAGGCGACCCGAAAGGGCCGGGTCTTG
>CALLML010000079.1 GCA_938005705.1 uncultured bacterium | reverse complement strand
GGCGTGCAGCGCGACATTGTGAAGGCCATGTGCCTGGACGCCTTCGACGACCTGCGCGATGCCTGGCAGGCCATTCTGGAAAACGGCGGACCCGAGGCAAACCCGGAAGCCATGGCGGCTTTCGAGGCCCTGCCGGACCGACCGGAGCCGTTGACGTGGTCGTCGGCGCCCGACATCCCACGGCGACATGAGCGGATGGATTACCTGCGCGAATGGACGGCCTTTTTCCGTGCGAGCTATCGGCGCGCCGCGCGGCTGGCACGGTCGCGCCGCTGATGATATCAAGGCACATCAATCGGGCCAATTCATCCGATTCAAAAAGAGCGAGTCGAGTTCAACAAAATGCCGGTTGAAAATGTCGAAGAAAAAAACGATTATATCAAGGGACGGACTTGAAACAATGCGACTGAAATCGGCAGCATTCTCCGGGGGTTAATATGGCCGAATTGCCTGCCAACTTAGAGGTTTCGCGGGTGGAGACATCCCCCCCACGGGCCGACGCCTCCGCCTCCGATCTCATCTGGAGCGAGCGCTATCGGCTGGCCGCGCTCTCGCGTCAGGAGTGGCTGGGGGCGTTCTGGGGGGCGGTCATTGTCGTTTTCCTCTTTGTGCTGTTCCATTACCTCGGCAACACCGTTGAGGACGTCAACAGCCGGTCGGCGTTTCATTGGATGGTAGCCCGCTGGTCGGACAAGGTTTCGTTCGGCGGCGCCGACTACTCGCACGGGTGGCTGATCCCGCTGGTGAGTCTGTTCGTCGTGTGGTATCGCCGCAAGGAGATTCTGGATGCCCCGCGATCCGTGTGCAATTGGGGGCTGGCCGTCATAGTCGTGGCGCTGCTGATGCATTGGGTGGGGGCGAAGATGCAGCAGACGCGTCTTTCGCTCGCGGCGCTGATTCTGCTCTTGTGGGGGTTTCCGCTGTATTTCTTTGGCTGGCAGGTCGCGCGGCGGCTGATCTTTGCGGTTTCCTATCTGGTCTTCGCCATTCCGTTGAACTTTCTCGATGTTGTCTCGTTCCGTCTGCGTTATTTTTCGAGCGCGGTGGCCACCAATCTTATCAACGCGCTCGGTGTGGCGGTCCGGCGCGACGGGGTGCGATTGTATGCGGAGTCCGGATTCAACTTTGAAGTCGCCGACCCTTGCAGCGGACTGCGATCGCTGCTGGCGATGACGGCGCTGACCGCGGTCTATGCCTATTTCACGCAGCGCTCGTTTTGGAAAAAATGGGCGTTGTTTATTTGCAGCATGCCGCTGGCCGTCGCCGGTAACATCGCGCGGATCGTGACGGTAGGCCTAGTGGCGGAGGCATTCGGGGAGCGGGTGGCGACGGGTATCTATCACGATTGGTCGGGGTACATCGTATTCACGGTTGCGATCCTCCTGATGGTTGGCGTCGGATCGCTGTTGAATTTGGACTACCGGACCTTCTGGCGCCGGTGGAAGGCGCAATGGATGGCGGCTCCTCATGCAGCCTAAACACCGTCATCTGGCCCTCGTCCTGATTCTGTTGGCGGCGACGGCATTGGCGCTGGCGTTCACGGTGGATGTGTCGCTGGTGGATCAGCCTGGTGTGCGGATGATGTTGCCGGCGCAGCTCGGCGAATGGCGAGGCCGAGAATTGCGCTATTGCCACGGCGAACATGAAAAACGCGAATTTTTCCTCGATGAACTGCCGGGGGACTTTACGCGCTGTCCGACCTGCGGCGCTCCGCTTCACCACATGAGCAAGGAGGAGTACGACGCCCTGCCGAAGGATACCGAGTTCATCAAAAGCCAGTACCGACATCAAGCGGATGACCAACGGCCAACTTTCGTCACCATCGTGCTGACGGGGCGAGACCGCGAAAGTATCCACCGGCCGGAGCGATGTCTTTCGGGGCAGGGTTTCTCCATCGCGAGCACGCAGGTGCTGGATGTTCCCATTGAGGGCCGTAAGCCGTTGCGCGTGATGGTATTCAACACGATACGTCCGATTATGACTCCCCAGGGTCCCGGCCGTATAGATGGCTACTATGCCTACTGGTTCGTCGGCCAGCATCGCGAAACGCCTTATCATCTGGAGCGCATGTTCTGGCTGGCGTGGGACCGCGTGATCAACAGCGTGGCGCACCGCTGGGCGTATATCTCCGTGGCGGGACAAAGGGACCCGGAAGGCAAATATCTTGAAGAAATTCGCGAAATCGTAAGCCGCTTGCATTCTGAAATCGTTCTATAGTAGAATTCGAATCTGTTTGCGTTGGCCTGTGTAACGGGTTTTTCAATGGAGTGGGATCAGCGATAACACCGAATGGCCGACGCACATCCGGGAGACGAAAGATGGATATGCAGCTCGAAGGGGGAGATCGTTCCAGCAACACGATGGTTTATGTGGCCGTCGGAGTAGCCGTGGTCGGCGTCATTGCCGGCATCATCGGCGCCGTCCGGGGTGCGGGCGCGGCGCGCGACGCCGCGGCGTTCGATGCGCGGCTCAAGGACTTGGAACGTCGTTTGGGCGAAGTGGCCACCGGCTCGGAGCAGCTCACCACGCAAATGAACAATTTCGTTCGGAATGCCAATCAGACGCTGGGCGATTTCGGCCAGCGCATCGCGAAAGCGGAGCGCGACCTGAGGGCGTTGGATGAAAAACTTGCCACGCCGTCCTCCGTCCCCGCGTCCGCGCGAAGTGCGGCCGGAACAACAACGACCACCGGAAGCGGCGGAACCGCCGCCGCCCCCTCCGGCAAGGTTCACGAAGTCAAGGCCGGCGAGACGATGGAAAAGATTGCCCGCCAGCTCAATATCAGCCTCGCGGACCTTCTGCGGCTCAATCCGCAGGTGGATCCGAAACGCATGAAAGTCGGCACGAAGCTCAATCTTCCTTAAGCTCGATCAGCACGCGAAATCCGACATCTCGCCCGCGATAGTCGCCGGGAAAAGGGGTCCGCTGAAACACGCGGAGAAAACGCGGATCGCGCTCCGACCAGCTTCCGCCGCAGGCGATCGCCATGCCGTTGCGATCGTTATCAGAGCACCATTGGAAGACATTGCCAACGAGGTCCGAAAGACCGTACGGATGCCGCGATGAACGTTCAACCGGCAGAGGGCCGTTTTTCGTCTCCACGCGGCGCGGAGCGCCCCAGCCCCACGGGTAGCGTGCGCCGTCCACACCGCCGCGTGCCGCGTATTCCCACTCGTCGGCGGACGGCAGTCGGGCACGAATACCCATCTTTTCCGAGAGCCAGCGGCAATACTCCTCCGCTTCGGCGCGGGTGATACCGGTGACCGGACGGCCTCCCATCCCGGGTATATACGTCCACCGATTCCCCGCGTCGCGAATCGCGGGATCGGATGGAGGCAACGCTTCCGTGCGGCGTTCGTTGAGATAGATGACGTATTCGGCAACCGTCACGGGCGCTCGCCCCAGCTGAAACGCGGGAAAAACGGCGCGGCGCGGAGGATGCGTCTCCCGCGTCTCCACGCTGCCGAGCCACGCCTCGCCTGCGGGAATGCGAACCCACGCCGCGTGGTCGCCGCAGCCGGAGACAGACACCAACAACGCGGCACTGAAAGTCGGAACTGTTATCCTGCCCCATCTCATCCTCCCACCTGAATCCTGCCCCCGTATGATGCCTTCGGCGTCAGAAAACAGACGGCGGTTGTTGAACCGGTATCACGCGCAGAGGAAATCGTAGTTTCAGGTCGCCATCGAGCAAAATCTCGACCCAGTGTGTGCCCGGTTCACGAAACACCACATTGATGAAAAATTCCACATTGGTCGCTGTAGCCTCGGGGGAGGCGAGACGAACAGGAATCTGCTGGCCTTCGACAACTACCGTACGTTGATCCGGGGCGAGAATGCGGCTGTGTTGTCGGAACTCCCCCTCGCCGCTGCACCAACGGGTGACCACACACATCCGGGGATGCGTCTGGGGAAATTGCGCCGCGCCGATGGTGTCGAACAGGCCGATCAGAATGAATTTGCCATTCTTTTCCTGCCGCACGTCATCGCACAAAACGCAGGACTGGAGATCGGGCGGAATGGGTTGACCGTTCATGACACGCTCCACCGACGCCGCCTAGTGTGGCGGATGCTACCGCGAATGTCGAGACAGAGAATGCCGAACCGCTCTTGTCAGAACATGTCGAGGATAGCCTCTCATCCGATCTCCACTCCTCCCAAACACAAAGGCGGTGGGCGTTGCGTATGGTCTATTTCGACGGTCCTCGGCAAAATCCGGATTGAAGCAGGCATTGCGGCAAAGCGTCCAAAATGGTACGCTGTTCCGCGGTTCGAAAAGTAGAAAGGAAAGAGAGGCATGTCACTGAATTTGCGCAAAGATGCCGTCTATGACTTGCTCGTGCCCACCAGCATGGGCGTTCGCTTGACACCGGTGGATGGTCAGCCGGTTCACGTGGGGCGGACGCTGACGATGCAGGCGACGAGCGCCGAATCGAATGTTGCGAGCGTGTCTTCCTATCTCGGCCTTCGCGTGAAAGTACTGACAGCATTCGTCAAAGGCAGCCCGATTGCGCGTTTTATTCGCGACGATTTGGCTTCGCGTCACATGGACGTGGAGGGTCCGGAAATTCCCCAGGGCGGGCCGTGGGGTTATCGCCATCAATTCAATCTCGCTGATACCGGCGCCGGCGCCCGCGGGCCACGTGTACACAACGACCGTGCCGGCGAGGTGGGACGGCTTATCAGCGCTCAGCACTTTGATCTCGAGCGCATTTTCGGACGCGAGGGTGTCCGCATCATGCATTTCTCCGGACTCTTCGCGGCGCTCTCCCACGAGACCAGCCAGTTCTGCCTCGAACTGGCGCGGATTTCGCGCCGGAACGGCACGCGGATTTCCTTCGACCTAAATTATCGTGAGTCGTTCTGGAAAGGGCGCGAAACGGAACTGCGCGCGACGTTCACGGAGATTGCTCGCGCGGCCGATATCCTCGTCGGCAATGAGGAGGATTTCCAGCTGGCGCTCGGCGTGAAGGGCCCCGAGGCCGGCGGAAAGGACCTGGCAGGGAAGATCAGCGATTTCAAAGAGATGATCGCGCGGATGCGCGCGGACTTCCCGAACGCGGCACTGTTCGCGACCACGCTTCGGGAAGTGCTAAGCGTGCGTCGTCATCTCTGGGGCGCTCTTCTGTTTACGGACGGCGCCTGGCACGTTGCGGAACCCCGCGAGATTGATGTGGTGGACCGGATTGGAGGCGGGGACGGATTCGTCGGCGGCCTGCTGTACGCGATCCTGCGGGGCTGGACGCCGGAGCAGTGGTTGCAGTTCGGCTGGGCCAGCGGGGCGTTGGCGGTGACGTCCCTCAGCGACTACGCGCAACCGGCCGATGAGGAGCAGGTCTGGAGCATCTGGAAAGGCAATGCCCGTGTCCGCCGATAACCCGCCGCCGCTTTCGAAGCGACGATCCTGTTCACACGTCGGCTTTTGGGTGGCGATTGTACTGCTCGGTGTTCTGCTCGGCCTGAGTGTGCTGCTCAACGCGGGGCTGGCCGCCGGTCTATGGGCGAAGACGGCGCTGGGTCGAGGAGCGCGGGCAGAGGAGCCGGAGGACGAATGGCCCCGCTTTGATGAGCGGTGGTCCTACGGCAATGGCGAGACGAAGGCCGTGCGCATTGCCGTCGAAGGCGTGTTGGAACGCTCGGTGCGCGAGGGACTGCTCGGCCTGACGTCCGATCCCACCGGTGAGATCATTCGTCAGATTCGCGCCGCCCGAAACGATGCCGCCGTTCGAGTGCTGATGGTCGAGGTGGATTCGCCCGGCGGCGAGCTGGCGCCGACCGACGAAATCCATCGCGCATTGCGCGAGTTTCGCGAGAGTCGTGACGACCGCCGCGTAGTGGTCTTCGTGCGCGGTTTGGCGGCGTCCGGCGGCTATTACATCGCTGCCGCCGCCGACCGCATCGTTGTGGAGCCCACGGCGTTGCTCGGTTCCATCAGCGTGTTAATTCAGACGCTGAATTGGCACGTCCTGAGCGAACGCGTCGGCGTGACCGACACCACCATTCGGTCGGGTCGGCACAAAGACTTGCTCAATCCGTTTCGCCCCCCAGAACCGGAAGAGATCGAGCTGCTCCAGCGAATCGTGGACGATGCGCACGCACGGTTTGTTCAGCTCGTCGCTGAGGGGCGCGGTCTGACCAAGAGCAATGTGGCTGAGGCCGCGGACGGTCGCATATTCACAGCTTCCGATGCGGTGGCAAAGAAACTGGCCGATCGGTTGGGTTACTGGGAAGACGCGCTGAAAGAGGCGGAGGAACTGGCAGGAAAATCGCTGCAGGTGGTGCGGTACGAGCGTCCCCTTCGCTTCAGCGATTGGCTCATGCGCCTTTCGGCGCCGGTCCGCTTGGCCCTACCGCGGGCCGTTCATAGACCACGTTTGATGTGCCTGTGGCAACCCTGAAAGGATGGGGAATGGATCCGACACTGGTAGTTATGGCAGCCGGAATCGGGAGCCGCTATGGGGGGCTCAAGCAGATTGACCCGGTGGGGCCTTCGGGGGAGATCGTTATTGATTATTCGATTTACGACGCGATCCGCGCCGGCTTTACGCGCGTCGTATTTATCATTCGCCGCGACATCGAGGAGGCATTTCGCGCCATTGTCGATGTCCATTTCGCCGGCCGCGTCGCCGTGGACTACGTCTTTCAGGAACTCGACCGCCTGCCGCCGGGGTTCGCCGTTCCGCCGGAGCGTAAAAAGCCTTGGGGCACCGGCCACGCTATTCTGTGCTGTCGTGACATCGTACGAGAGCCTTTCGGCGTGATTAACGCGGACGATTTCTACGGACGCGGTTCGTTCGAAGCGCTTGCAGGGTTTTTGCGCGGGGCGGATCCGAGGGCATCTCAGTATGCGTTGGTGGGGTTCACGCTGCGAAATACGCTTTCCGAGCACGGGTCGGTAGCACGCGGGGTGTGCGAAGTGGATGCGTCGGGCCGGCTGGTTTCGATTGCCGAACGGCTGAAGATTGAAAAGGATGGCGCGGCCGCCCGGTATGAGGATCACGGCGCATGGCATTCGCTGTCCGGCGATGAGCCGGTTTCGATGAATATGTGGGCGTTTACGCCCGTGATTTTCGAGACCCTGGATGAAGACTTCCGAGAGTTTTTGCGCGTGAAGGGGTCGGATCCGAAGGCCGAATTTCTTGTTCCGACGCATGTCGGGCGGCTGGTACGCGAAAAACGGGCAACCGTGCGCGTCCTGCCGACGGCCGAGACGTGGTTCGGGGTGACATATCCGGCGGACAAGCCCGCCGTTGCCGCCGGCATTCGCCGCCTCATCGCCCTCGGAAAGTATCCGGAGAACCTCTGGGGCATTTAACAGAGCTGGAGCTCGTTCACGCGATCGGCGCGGTCAACGGAACATCAAAGATGTGATTGTCTCGCGGCGTCCATCCGCACCATCGCGTGATCTCCGAGATATCCACGAGGCTCTCCATCCGCTCCGCCGGAATCCGCAGCGGAACCCCCGCATAATACACGCGGACGATGTCAGCCGGCGGCAGGCCCAGCTTGTTCCCTTGCGCGGCGGGCAGCAGGGTGTGGAAACCCGGCGCGGAGTGCTCCAGCAAGGCGAGAATCAATTGCGCCGCGTCGTTCAGGGTCAGGTAGCTGAACCCCTCGTCCAGCATCGTCGGGAAGCGGCCGCGAGCGTAAGCGGATCGGATGTGCTCCAGATAGGACGGCGACACATCCACCAGCATCGGAAATCGAAGGGCAACCGCCGACAGGTCCGGAAATTGCCGCGCATAAAAACGCATCATATCCTCTCCCGCGATCTTGCTGAGGGCGTAAAGATTGCCCGGATTCGGCGGCAGGCGGCCGTCCATGGGGAGATAGGGCAGCTCGCTGGGGCGCGGCGGCGTCTCATGGTGGTGGCGGCCTCCGCTACACGCCTGAATAGAACTGGCGAATAGCCAGCGCCGGATACCCAGATCCGCCGCGGTCTGGAAAACGTTGACGTTCATCGCCACGTTTTCCCGATAGACGATCTGCGGCGTCGGCGCGGCTTTCACATTGGGATGGTTGCCTGCATGAACAATTACATCACAGCCGGTCATCTGTTCGCGTACCGCCGACTCGTCCAGCAAATCAATTTCGAACAACCATTCGGGCTTTTCTTTGGGGACGCGACGATCCGCGCCGACGATTTCATAGCCCGCTCGGAGCAGTGCATGGGCGGCGGCGGTGCCGAGCTTTCCCGCCGCCCCCGTCAGAAAAACTTTCATTTTTTGAGGTGCCTCCGCCACTTCGTGTGGGGAAAGGTGTCTGGCTGCGCCTGATATTCCGGCCTTCCCGTATGCTGCATTTCCCAGATTTTGGCGTATTTCATCGCACTGGCGAAGGCGCTCACCCATGCGATGATCAACCCGTGCAGCCCGTCGCGAAAACCGCCGCGGATTACATAGGCTTTCAGAAAGCGAAAGGGCGGATGAAACAACAAGTCGCGCAAGCGAAACCTCCCGCCGTTCACATACCGTCGCCGGGCGGCGATTGTGGAAAAGCGGTTCATCGTGTTCAAGTGGTCTTCGATGCTGTCATAGGTGTAGTGCCAGATCGGGCTCGCCAATCGTTCCACGGGCCCCTTCACCACAACCCGGTCGTGCGGTTCCTCGCCTTCGGTGCGGCCGCTATCCTTCCGGAAGAGCCGCAGCTTGACGTCGGGATACCATTCGCCGTGGCGGATCCAGCGGCCGAGATAATACACCATGCGCGGAAATTCGAATCCAACCGTGTCATTCACTCCCGCCTCGAACCGCGCCATAATTTCGTCCCGCAGGTCGGTCGAGACCTCCTCATCGGCGTCAATGTACAGCAGCCAGGGGCCGCGCGCGAGATCGCGCACCAGATTGCGCTGCCCCACATAACCGAGCCACGCACGTTGATACACGCGATCCGTGTATTCACGACAGATCTCGATGGTCCGATCCGTGCTGAAACTGTCCACGACGACGATCTCGTCGCACCAGCGCACACTCTCCAAACACCGGCGGATTTTATCCTCTTCATTGAATGTGATGACACACGCCGAAATGCCGGGCCGCCGTTCCGCGCCCGGCGGCGAAGCGCCTTCCATCATGGCATCCTCCCCTCGACCGGCGCGGACAGTGACGCAGTGGGCTGGAATGTCAGATGACGGGGTCGCGCATATTCATCCGCCGCTCGTCCGTACACGAATAACCGCACCCGATAGCCGTAAAAAACGCGGGCCTCCTTCCCGTCGGGTCCGATGACGGATGGCTTCCCGCGATAGGTGGCGACGAGCGTCAACGGCCCCTCCTCCGGCCAGCCCTCCTCCGGCAAAAGCAGAAGGGGATTGGCGTTTTCCGCCGGACGGATTCTGCCGGTCTCTGTTTCACGTTCGTAGAAAACCACTTCCACGTTCACCGCGTCAGGATCGGGAAATGGCGTTCCGGTTTCCGCCTCCAGCCGTATATTCAACACACGAATTTCCTCGGCGTCTTCCTCCGCGGGAAATTTAGCGTGGGCCACCTCCGCCAACCGTACCTGGGGCGGGGTGGAAGTCATCCGCCTCTCCAACGCCTCTAATCTTCGGCGTTCCTGATCGGCCATTGCGCGAGTTTCGTCGTCGGCGTCGGCCGCCACCTGTGTCCATGCTTCGATGGCCCGTTTGATCATTCCTCTACGCTCCCATAATGCCGCCCGCTCCGTCAACGCTTCGCGGTTGGCGGGTTCAATAGCGAACAACCCGTTCAACAGAAGTTCCGCTTCCGCGAGTCGCCCCGCAACCCGCGCGGCTCGCGCTTCTTCCAGCAATCGCCGTCTCAAAAGCTGGTCCGAAGGTTCCGACGGCACACTCGTGTCGGCGGAAGACAGGGAGATTTCTTGGCGAATTTTTTCCGGAGGGGGCGGCGAGGGTTCTTCGGAAAGAGAATTGGATGCCATTTTCACAGGCGCCACGAGGACGACATCATCCGAGAGGGGGGCGCTTTCCAGGGGAGGCGGCGCCGACACCGTGTTGGCGACGGCCCGTTCTCCCTGTCCCCCGTCGCTCCCCGGTGCCATGTCGCTCTGTGACGTTGCGCCGCGCGGTCGCGCGATGATCCATATTCCGATGCTGGCCGCGATCGTCAATACCGCTGCGATCGCGCCGCCCCGTCGCCGCCCTCCCCGTGTTCCACCTTCCGTCCGGCTGGTGACTTCCGCACGAACCGACGCCTCCACCATCAAGCGAGTTCGGCCTAGCTCGATAATGTCTCCATGTTTCAGCCGGGCTTCACGCACCTCCCGCTGATTCACGAGCAGACGGTTCATGGTGCCCAGATCGCGAATCCGCAGAAAGTCCCCATCCCACTCGATCACCGCGTGCCGAGCCGCCACCTCCGAATCGGTCAGGCATAACCCGCAATCCGGCGCGCTGCCGACGGTCATCGGGGTATCGGGAACGGACCAGCGAAGGCCGTTTTGCGGTCCGTTCAGTATGATCAGCCGGTACAACATGCTAAGCACCGTCGCCGGCGTTTTCACGCCGCTACGTTCGGGAAGAAGAGTATACCCATTGTCTCCCCGGCGTGCAAAGCCGGCATAATGGGAGCGTCACAGGAAGAGTCTGCTCGGCGCGTGATGGACAGGCTCGCTACGTTTCAATAATATCTATGGGTGTGAAAAGCGGAAACGATGACGGAATCCACATGGATTGGTTATGCGCGGCGGACATCCCGTTTGCTTTGCGACTAACGCGGGAAAATGGGTGGAACCAACGCGTCGAAGACTGGCGGCGTTTTATTGCACTGTCGCCGCACGGTTGCCGACTGGCCCGGTGGGAAGGGCGGCGCGCGGGCACAATGGTCTGTTGCGTTTTTGAGTCGGTCGCATGGCTGGCAATGGTCATGGTATCCGCGCGCATGCGCGGGCATGGCATTGGTTCAGCTCTCTTGAAAGAAGGCCTACGCATCGCCGAAAAACACCGTTGCGCCACGGTTCGGCTGGATGCCACTCCACTCGGGCGACCGTTGTATGAGCGCGAAGGCTTCGCGCCACAGTTCGAAGTTCAACGATGGGCGGGGAAGGTGGCGCCCGCTGCCGGCCTCGCGGAGAAAGGCGCCTTCGACCTTCGACGTTCCGCTTCGCCCTCCGATCCGGCGGAAATCTTCGCGCTCGATCGCGAGGCAACACGAACCATCCGCGAGCCGTTGTTGCGACGACTCGCCGCCGATTCCGCCCCCTGGCTGGCGCGCGGACCGGACGGTCGGGTGTCGGGATTTCTGTTTCACCGTCCTGGCCGGCTCGCCACGCATATCGGACCGGCCTGCGGTGAAACGGCGGCGGTCGCGACGCTGTTGCGCCATGCGCTGAAAAGATTCCGGGGAAGGGCGGTCTGCATGGATATTCCGGCAGGGAACGAAAGCATGAAGGCGATCGCCGCCGAGGCGGGCTTGGCCCCGGTCCGCGTTTTTCTGCGCATGTGCCGCGGCGAATCGGTCGTGGAAGATGCTGAGCGGTTTCACCTCAGTTCGGGTCCGGAACTTGGATAGAATCCCGCACTTTGTGGCGCGCGATTGACGTCGCCAACGCCGGCGCGTAATCTAACCCTCGCTTATCGAAAGGAAATACAGCCATGGCCAAGATTGATTTCGGCGGAGTGGTGGAAACAGTCGTCACGCGGAAGGAGTTCCCGCTGGCAAAGGCGCGTCGGGTGCTGAAGGACGAGGTCATTGCTATCATCGGCTACGGCGTGCAAGGGCCCGCCCAGGCGTTGAACCTAAAGGACAACGGGTTCAACGTCATCATCGGCCAGTCCGAGGCATTCAAGCGCGACTGGGATCGCGCCCTCGCCGATGGGTGGAAGCCGGGCAAGACCTTGTTCGATATCGAGGAGGCCGCCCGGCGTGGCACAATCGTCCAGCTATTGGTGTCCGACGCGGCGCAGCGCATTGTCTGGCCGACGATCCGGCCTCATCTCACCGCCGGCAAGGCGCTCTATTTTTCGCACGGCTTTTCGATTACCTATCGGAAACAGACGGGCATGATTCCGCCGAAGGACATTGACGTGATCATGGTGGCCCCGAAGGGTTCCGGGACGTCGGTGCGTCGAAATTTCCTCTCCGGGGCCGGCATTAACTCGAGCTATGCGGTATTTCAGGATGCTACCGGACGTGCCGAGGAGCGGTGCCTAGCGGTCGGGATCGGCATCGGTTCCGGCTACCTCTTCCCGACGACGTTCGAACACGAAGTGTTCAGCGATCTGACCGGCGAGCGAGGGGTGTTGATGGGCGCGTTGGCCGGCGTCATGGAGGCGCAGTACGAAACGCTGCGCGCGCACGGTCACAGTCCGAGCGAGGCCTTCAACGAGACCGTTGAGGAGCTGACGCAGAGTCTGATCCGGCTGGTGGACGAAAACGGCATGGACTGGATGTTCTCGAACTGCTCCGCGACGGCGCAGCGCGGCGCGCTGGACTGGGCCCCCCGCTTCAAAAAAGCCGTGCTTCCGGTGTTTCGCGAGCTCTATGAGTGCGTGAAGTCCGGAGCCGAGGCCGAGCGTGTCATCCGCGTCTGTGGCCGGCCCGACTATCAGGAGCGCCTGAGCAAAGAGCTAGCCGCGATCCGCGATTCAGAAATGTGGCGCGCCGGCGCCGCCGTGCGCGCTCTGCGTCCGAAAGAAAAAGCACGCGCCATCACTAAAACCACGAAAGGCATAAGCGGCCGAAAATATTGAGTGGACGCCGGCCGTCCGACGCCCGCGCGGAAAGCCGCCTCATCAAAGGGTCTTCGCGGCGGCCAGAGCGTTCGGCACGGTGTCTTCGGGTTTGACTTTATACCAGGCGTCTACGATACGCCCTCGTTCATCCACCAGAAAGGCCGAGCGGATGACACCCATGGATTTTCGTCCGTACAGGGTCTTCTCGCCCCATGCCCCATAGGCCTCCGCCACCGTATGATCCGGATCGGAGAGCAACGGGAACCCGAGTTGATATTTGCCCGCGAAGTGTACCAGAGCGTTCGGAGCATCGGGGCTGATGCCGACCGCGGCAATTCCCGCTTTGGCTAATTCCGCCGAGGCGTCGCGCACCGAACATGCCTGTGTGGTGCATCCCGGCGTATCCGCCTTCGGATAGAAATAGACCAGCAGTTTGCGACCCTTGAAATCCGACAGGCGGACCTTCTTTCCAGCCGCATCGTTCAGACAAAACTCCGGGGCCGAATCCCCGATTTTCAGGTTGGCCATAGCGCACGCTCCTCTGGATTTACTTACGGTAAAATATACGCTCGCTTCCCCCAAATTTCCAATAAAGGGGCAAACGATCACGATCGGCGTTGGCGCTTTGACCACATGGCTCCGTCGCCTCAGCACGGGGCGGCGTGGCGTCCCGAACGGCTCGCGGAGTCGGAGCCGATTGCGCCGTGGATTGTTTAGAGGGAGGAGGGGAAGGATCTGGATGCGGTGTCACGTGCTGATTTCCGGTTGTCACTTTTTTGGTTGTTTACCTCTTGGTTTAGCTCCCACCAGGGAGCGCTTTTCGCCCCCCCCCCGCGGGGGCAATAAATATTTTCACGCCGCTGACCGATGCACCTCTTCCGGCGTCCGATCGTTCAACGCCGCGTACGATCGGCGGTGGCTATAGAGACACACCGCCCCTTCAATCGCCTTCAGCGCCTCCGCTTTCGTCCAAAATCTCGCCCCCCCTGACCGACCATCTTCCAGAAATACACATCCGTGATCAGACTCGAGAAAAGATGCCCTTCCAAATTTTTGACAACAACCGAGGTTGAAGTTTCTTCGAACCATACCGCCGTACCCATCGGCCTACCGTCATCGAACCCTCGATCCCGTACACCTACCGGGCCGTTTCCACCGTATCGTGCTTCCCCCGCGCAATTGGATCCACCCCTGCCGCTTGAACGTCTCGCTGTACCTCACGCTCACCCTTTTCATCCCGTCCCGCCCCTCCCATGATGTCAACCTATAACAGGACGGGACACCCCTCCCCAATACCACTAACTGGACCTTCTCCTTCGCCTCCGCCTGAAAAACCGGGGATAGTCCTCTTCATGTGACGCTCGACGCCGCAGAAAAGTATTTCTACAATGCCCCCATGTCGCTGACTTTAAGCGTGCTGGCGAGCAGCAGCGCCGCAAACGCCATCTTCGTTGCCTCGGACACCACGGCGGTGCTGATTGATGCCGGGTTGAGCCTGCGGCAGATTGAGTCGCGGTTGGCTGCACTCAGCGTGGCGCCCGCCTCTCTCGCCGGCGTGTGCCTGAGTCACGAACACAGCGATCACATCCTCGGGGTACCGGCGCTACATCGCCGGCATGGAGTTCCGATCTATGCAAACGCCGGCACGATCGAAGGCGCGCGACGCGTCTGGAAAGATTTTCAACCGCGCTGTCGCATTTTCGAGACCGGGCGTCCGTTCGTCATCGGCGACCTGACGATCGAACCCTTCGCCGTGCCGCACGACGCCTACGACCCGGTGGGTTTCATCATCAGGGCCGGTATGGCGCGCATCGGCATCGCCACCGACATCGGCATGCCGACGACGCTCGTCCGCGAGCGGCTGCGCGGGTGCCAGGCCGTGGTGATCGAATCAAATCATGACGAGCGACTCCTGCTCGAATCACGCCGTCCCTGGGCACTCAAGCAGCGCATTCTCGGACGACAGGGCCATCTTTCGAACCGTCATGCTGCAGAAATGATCGCCGAGATTGCCGGTCCGCATCTGTGTCGTGTGGTGCTGGCTCATGTCAGCGCCGAATGTAACGAGCCCTCGCTGGCGAAAAGCGAAATTCTGGAGCGGTTGCGAGCGTGTGGCTGCGGGAATGTGGAGATCGCCGTCGCGGCGGATGCGCCAGGTGAGCGCTGGCGCTTTCCGCCGCTGGAGCCGGTGGTTTTGCCTGTGGAAATGACGGAGCCATGACCTGAGAAAGAAGACCCCGACGATGAAACATCCCATCATTGCCGTAGTGGGTAGTTCGAACACCGACCTGGTATGGTATGGCACGCGCCTGCCACGCCCTGGCGAATCGCTCATTGGAGAACGTTTTGCTCGTCACGCCGGCGGCAAAGGCGCCAATCAGGCTGTCGCCGCCGCGCGGGCAGGCGCGCGGGTATTGTTCATTGGCGCGCGCGGCGATGACGATTTTGGCGCGGAGGCGGAAGCGGGCCTGCGGCGCGAGGGGGTGAATACGCGGCATTTTGTCGTCAAACAGGGCGAGACCAGCGGCGTGGCATTGATTTTCATCGGCGGACGCGGGCGACAGAATATGATCGGCGTGGCGCCCTCCGCGAACCGGCGGCTCACGGCAGAAGACGTACGCGCCGCGGAAAGCGACCTGCGTCGAGCGGACATCATCGTGACGGTACTCGAAATCCCGCTGCCGGCGGTTGAGGCCACCGCGGAAATCGCCGCGAAGGCTGGCATACCCTTCGTGCTGACACCCGCCCCCGTTCCGGACCGCCCGCTGCCAGCGCGACTGCTCCGACGCGTGTCGGTGATGATCCCGAATGAAATGGAGGCGCAAAGGCTGACCGGACGGCGCGGCGCGCGCGCAGCGGCGGCAGCGTTGCAACGCGCCACCGGCGGACAGGTCGTCGTCACCCTCGGCGGTCGCGGCGCGCTCCTCGTCGGGCCCGACGGGACGCAGCGCGTTCCCGCGCCGCGGGTGCAACCAATGGACACCGTCGGCGCCGGGGATTGTTTCGCCGGATGGTTGGCTGTCTCGCTGGCGGAGGGGCTGCCCTCGGCGGCCGCCGTGGAGCGTGCCGTGCGCGCGGCGTCCATTTCGGTTACGCGGCACGGGGCGCAGGCCGCCATGCCGCGGCGCGAGGAAGTGCTGCAGGAATGACACCTCCATCGGCAGTGGCCGGCTAGCCGGCCACTGCCGCGGCGGGGCGTCCTCGCGTAAAGGATTTTCGCGGTTCAAGCCCGGCGCACCGCACCGTGACCAGGCGCGGCTCGAAGACCTCTCTGGCCGCCGCCAGCAGTTCCGGGGTGGGCGTGACGCGGCAGGACGGACCGAGTTCGATCACATAGGGCACCCGCTCGCCCTTGTTCGCCGGGCGAACTCGCAAACACACGGGACGATCACCCTCATGCGCCTGCAAGAGGCGTTTCAGCGCCTCCAAACGCGCTGTGTCCGCCAGTTCGGATTCGCGCACGGCGATTTCCACGGCCTGCACGCGACGTCGCAGGGCCTCACGCAGCGGATAAATCTCGAGAATACGAATCTCAGGGCGATCCCGCCAGCGGCTGATCTGTCCGACCAGGTAGATAACCTCATCTTCCCGGATCCACCCCGCATTGGGTTCATATTCGCGAGCAAAAACGACGGCTTCGCAGCGTCCGGTCAAGTCTTCCAACGTCAGACGCGCCATGCGTTGACCTCCCGACTCGCCGCTTTTATTGACCATCACACGCACGGCCACGACAAGGGCAAGGCCGGCGACCATTTGGTCGTCTTTCAGCGATTCGATTTCCGCAAACGCGAAGTCCGCCGGCACGGCGAACGCTTTGGATTCCGCCGTCAGCGTGTCTAGTGGATGATGGCTGACGTACAGGCCGATCGTTTCCTTTTCGGCCTGCATACGTTCGTCACGCCCCCATTCCGGCGTATTCGGCAGCGCAAACGCGGTCGGTGCGGCGTCGCCACCGATCTCGAAAAGACTGCCCTGACCGGCAGCGCGGTCGCGAGCGTCCCGCTGGGCGGCCTCCATCACAGCGCCGAGTCCGGCGATCAGGGCGGCTCGGCGCCCACTTTCGATGCCGTCAAACGCGCCGCAGCGGATTAACGATTCGATGGCCGCGCGATTGACGGCGCGCGAGTCCACGCGCAGGCAGAAGTCATAGAGACTGCAGAAGGGTCCGCCTTTTGTGCGCGCGGCGAGGATCGCCTCCAATGCGTTCTGGCCGACGCCCTTCACCGCCAGCAGACCGAATCGGATGCGATCGCCGTCCACATTGAACCGGCCACCTGAGGCGTTGATGTCGGGCGGCGTGATCGAGATGCCCATGCGCCGGCAGTCGGCGAGATACTGGACGAGCTTGTCACGGTCGTCGGATTCGAAGGTGAGCGTCGCCGCCCAGAATTCGAGCGGATGATGTACTTTGAACCAGGCGGTCTGGTAGGCGACGATCGCGTAGCCGGTCGAGTGGGCTTTGTTGAAGCCATAGTCGGCGAACTTGAGAATCAGATCGAACAGCCGTTCGGCCTCGGCGCGACTGATGCCGTTGCGGGCGGCGCCCTCGATGAAACGGGGCCGCTCCGCGTTGATGGCGGCCTCCTTCTTTTTCGAAATCGCCTTGATTAGCGACAGCGCGCGGCTCAGCGAAAATCCGCCGAGGCGATTGACGACCTGCATGATCTGTTCCTGATAGACCATGATCCCGTAGGTCTCCGCGAGGAGGGGGTCTACCAGCGGGTGGATTTTCTCGACCGGCGCCTCGCCGCGTTTGCGCTTCGCATAAAGAGGAATCAACTCGCGGGGGCCGGGCCGATACATGGCGTTGGCTGCGATCAGGTCCTCGATGCGCGTAGGTCGGATGTCGCGTAATGCCGCCTTCATGCCGGCGGATTCAAACTGGAATACGCCGTCGGTCTCGCCCGCTTGGAACAAGGCGAAAACGGCCGGGTCATCGAGCGGCAGCGCGTGAGGGTCTATATCCACACCGGTCTTTTCCCGCACCAACTCGCGGGCGCGCTGGATGACCGAAAGGGTTTTCAACCCGAGGATATCCATTTTCATCAGGCCGGCCTTCTCGCAGGTGGGGCCGTCCCACTGGGTAATCACGTCGGGGCTGTCGTTCTGACGATAAAGGGGCAGGAGATTTTCGAGTGGCTGATCACAGACGACCACGCCGGCGGCGTGCACGCCGGGCTGGCGCACCAGGCCTTCGATCTGCATCGCGCAATCCAGAAGCCGTCGCGCCTGGGGGTCCTTTTCGTAGGCCTCGCAGAGCGCCGGCGAGAACAAATGGCGCTGCTCGGGCGGCAAGCGTCGGTTGATCGCCGCACCGATGGAGGCTTTGAGATCTTCTGGCACCATCTTCGAGAAGCGCTCGCCCTCGGCGGGCGTCATGCCCAGCACGCGCGCGGCGTCCTTGATCGCGGCGCGCGCCTTGAGCGTGGCAAAGGTGATGATCTGCGCGACGTGCCCGTATTTCTCGCGGACATAGCGGATCACCCGCTCGCGGCCGACCTGGCAGACGTCAATATCCACATCTGGGTCTTCCTGGCGCTCCGGATCCGTAAAGCGCTCGAACAGCAACCCGTAGCGCAGCGGATCCACATGCGAAATGCCGATCGCATAGCCCAGTAACGTGGCGACACCGCTTCCGCGGGGCATGGCGGGAATGTTGTTTTCGCGCGCGAACCGGACGAAATCGTGGACGATGAGAAAGTACGAACTGTAGCCCTTTTGTTCGATGACCTCCAATTCCCGATCGAGCCGGCGGCGGTATTCCTCCGGAATGGCGCCACCAAATCGGGCTACGAGACCGTCTTCGGCGAGCTTTCGCAGACGGCCGGCCGGCGTTTCGCCGACCTCCAGGGGAAAGACGGGGAGATACTTTCGCGGCGGCTCGAGCCGTACATCGCACATCTCGGCGATGCGCATGGTGTTTTTAAGCGCCTCTGGCCAGTCGGCAAACAACGATGCCATTTCCTCCGGGCCCTTGAGGTAAAGCTCCTTCGAATACTGCATCCGGTCGGCATCGGTAAGGCGCCGGTTGGTCGAAATGCAGGTCAGCACCTCATGGCCGGGCTTCGATTCCCGCCGCAGAAAATGCACGTCGTTCGTCGCCACGAGACCGAGCCTGAACTCGCGCGCGAGGCGAATGAGCATCGGGTTCACGCGCCGCTGTTCCTCATCGCCCTGGTCCTGGATTTCGATGAAAAAACGGTCGCGGCCAAAGATGTCAAGATACTCGCCCGCGATCCGGCGCGCCGCCGCTTCATCGCCGTTGAGCAACGCCTGCGGAATTTCTCCGGCAATGCAGGCGCTCGTGGCGACAAGTCCCTCCGCATGGCCGGCCAGCAATTCGCGATCAATGCGCGGCTTGTAATAGAAACCCTCGGTGTACCCCCGCGATGACAGAACCATCAGATTACGCCAGCCGGTATCGTTCGTCGCCAGCAACAGCAGATGGCGATAGGCGTTCTCACCACCGCCCGCACGCTCGTAGCGGCGACCGGGCGCCATGTAGGCCTCCATGCCGAGAATCGGCTTGATTCCCGCGCTCCGCGCCGCCAGATAAAACTCCATCGCGCCGAACAGATTGCCGTGGTCGCTCAGCGCCAGAGCCTTCATGCCCAGTTCAGCGGCGCGTGCGACCAAGTCCGGGATACGGTTCGCGCCGTCGAGCGTGGAATAGTGCGAATGAACATGCAAATGCGTGAATTCCATGATCCCCAACATCCCGTTAGATGAAAGATCGGACGTCTCTAGTGTACGCCCCAGGCTCCGCCTGTCGAGCGGATGCGCGCGGAATCAAGTCGGCTCCGGCGGCAAGCACCTTCAGTGAACGAGCATCTCCGCCGCCAGGGCGTCCGCCCGCGCGCGCCCGTTGATACGCGCAACGAGCACCAGTGCGAACTCAAAGGCCGCGCCCGGTCCCGCCCCGGTGACAACCGTTCCGTCCTCGACAACGCGCGCGTCCTCTACCTTCGCCTGAGTCAACTGCGCGCGCACGGCCGGGTGACATGTTGCGCGCCGGTTCCGCAACACCCCCGCTGCCTGCAGTGCCAGGGGCGCCGCGCAGATCGCCGCCAACAACCGGCCCGACGCCGCGAACGCGCGGATCGCCACCTGCACGCCTTCGTGTTCGCACAAATGCCGCGACCCCACCGCGCCGCCAGGCAGAATGAGCGCCTCGAAATCATCGAGGCGGAGACGGTTCCATTCATCGTCCGGCAACAGGCGCACGCCGCGGGCCGCCGTCACAGGACCGGGCTTCAGACCGGCCAATGTCACCGTCCAACCGGCGCGCCGCAGCACGTCCGCGATGATCACCGCCTCCATTTCCTCCACGCCGTCCGCCAAGGGAATCAGGGCCTTCATACATTTCTCCATCCTGCCGGTGTATCAGGATACCACAAACGATACATTTCGCCATGGACTGATTCGATACGACAAAGACGGAAAAAAATCTCAGGGCGATTGCTCGACCCGATCGCGCTGCAGCACGTTTTACGGACAAGGTTAGGCCCTCGGATGAGCTCACGGGCAAAAATTTCTCAACAGCCACCCCGCGAAATTTCAAGCTGATACCGCCCATTTCTCCTCCTGCCACGGAAGTTATTCTTTTTCTCGATCGCATGCCGGACGATTTTGGCCGGTGCTTTTTTTCCGCAATGGCTCGAAATCAGGCCTCCGATGCTATAGGCTTTCACATCCTTTCATTCATCGGGCGGAGGTTAGCCACATGACGACAGCGCACGAGAAACTGGTCCGGTGTTTACGCAATGAATTCGACGAAGAATATCGTGGCGGTTTTGCGCGCCTCAAGCGCGTACCAGACACTCAGGTCGTTTGCTTCCTTGACCATTTCGCCCGGTTCACCCCCTCCGAGCAGAGCGAAAGGATCGCAGCGACGGCGGCACGATCGGCGTGCCGGTTCTCCGGAGAGCAGATGCCTCCATCGGTGCGATCATTCTCCGAGACCGTCGGCAAGGATAAGCCGAAGGGAGGCGTTCGTTATACTGGAGTGACTCTGTTGGCCGGGCTGGCCAAAAGCAAAACGGTCGGCGGGTTGCTCGGCTGGCTGCAGAGCACGGGGTCACAGGCCTTGCCGCGCAACCCTCCGAATATCTGGCGCGGGATGTCGAAGAATTGATTCCGGCCAAGATCCCCACGTTGCGGCGAATGGTAGCCTCGGCGTTCGCTAGGCAGTTTGGCGCAATCGCGAAAGATATCGGTAGTGAAATGTGGACCTATGAGGGGCAAGTCGAAGGAACGCCCTTGAAAGTGCTTATTCGCTATTCCGGAAGGATGATGCGGCCCCAGCTCGCCTATGAGGTTCAGATCCTACACACGAAATGGCCTTGGACCGCGAAGTTTCTGTGCTACGAATCGCTTTGGGGCGCGGGCTTCGGCTACTGGAATTACCTCACACAAGAAAACGCCGAACGTTCCGTGAACTTGCTGTGCGAACTGGTCGCTTATGTGGCGAAACTCCCCGAGCGGCTCGCTCTAAATGAGGAATGAGCTCATACGATTCTTGACCAACCGATTCAGGGGGGATAGACCCAAAGCGTGTGTATGCAACGAGCATGTCTAATGGCGGCATGATGGTATACCGTTTGGCTACGGAACTGTCTGACCGCATTACGCCCCCCCCCCCCCCTCGCCAGGACGATGGGCACACGGGACATCCAGACGGAGTGGTGAAGGCCTAACATGGCCTCAACAAGCTGAGATCCTACCTTCTTCGGGCGTTAGGCACGTGCTTGCTCGCGCCGTGGGGAACGAGTATGGAAAGACCATATCGAGAACATTAGTAAATGCCGCTGGCCGTTGTTTTCTTCCCCATTCAACCATGAAATGATCGCGCCGGAGCGCCGGACCCGTTTTGAAACGATCCTAAGTCTTCTCGCCCACGTTCATAAAGGGCAAAACGCATCCGGCCTGTCCAAATACAAATCCATGTTGATTTTTCTTTCCCTCGTCCGGTTATTGTCCCTTGTTGGAAGAAGAGGAAGAGAACTGGAGTATGGCGCGCGTGCACTTAAAAAAACGATTCCGGTTGCGTATATCGCGCGCCGCGTGCGCGTGGGCACAAAAATCCCGACGCATGTCCCTTTCATCTGCCCCCGTAGGAGCAGGCGCGACGTTAATCTCGACCGTGCTCCACGCCACCGTTTTCGTTGCGCTCATTTTGTACACGCCGGCATGGGTCGGACCGCCTACCGTGGTCAAATGCTCAACAGTCGTTGAACTGTGGACGTCCAGTATGATCGAGCTGGAGGAGGCCGTCGCCCCTGTGCCGATCCGCCCGCCGGACATTGAACCACCGCATTTTGAACCGCCGCCGACGGAGTATTTCGATCCATCCACAGTCGTCGCGGCTCTTGCCCTGCCACGACCGGCGGAAACAGAAATAGAAACCGACCCCGAAATACCGGTGATCGAAGAGCCCGTCGCGGACACGGAGCCCGTACGGGCAGCCACTGAATATTGGGCGGGCGTCCATGCACGAATCGCGGCCCGGCTACGGCCTCCGTCAGACAGCGGCAGCGTGTCGTGGAACGGCGTTATCTACCTGGATCTCACTCTCGACGCCTGCGGGAACCCGCTTTTGATCGCCATCTCCAAAGGCGCGCCGCCGCGTGTCGTTGAATGGATTCGGAGCGCCGTGCTCGCCGCCGCGCCGTTTGGCCCGCCGCCCGGCAGCTTGCGCCGCGTACGCATTCCCATCCGCTTCGCCCGGATCTTTTCCGAGACCCGAAACAGAATACCATGATATTTTTCACATCGTGAAAAATGAGCAAGCTAGCGGTGCCCCGGATGATTCTTTGACTCTGTTCTTCTCCTCACATCTGGCCCGGCTTTCACTCAGCCGACGTCCCCCGGCGTGTTTTACTGAACTCGATCCGTTGGGATCACGGCACCGACATCGGGAAAAACCCATTGCCCGCTCGCTTGTGAGCGCTTAACGGGAAGTCCACCCCACCGATCCCTCGCGCCTTGGAAGCGCTTTGCCGGAACCCTCAAACTTTTTCCCGAATTCGACGGCGCAGCGCCATCAAAGCCAGCCCGCCAAAAAACAGGCCCGCCGTGGCGGGTTCGGGGATCAATGTTATCGCATACACCGCGAAATCTGCGGCGGCGTAGGTTTGTGGGACGAAATGAAAACGCAGGCCCGTCAGCTTGCGGGCCGGGTTCAGCGCCAGACCGTCCTGAAAATGGAACAAGCGCGCAGTAAAGTTTCCTAACGAATTATATGCGGGCGACCCGACGTTGCTCCAACCCCGGTTCGTTGTATAGGCGACTGCCAGGTCCGCATGACTCGGATAGGTTGTCGGATCCAGGGTTTGGTCCGGAGTCGGCACATTGCCGGTCCAGCGCAAATCTTCACCATCGTCGTAAACAGCGTAAATCCGTATGAGACGATTATTGGCCGCATTGCCGTGCATCAGCATGTTCACGCCCGTGTAATAGCCCTGTTCCGCGACGGCGAATGTGGCGGTGTAATTGGCCGTTGCGGGGTCGGGGATGCCGGTGTGAGGACGATAAACATAAATGGTGTTGTCCGCTAATGGCAGCAATCCCATCGGGTTGGTCGGTTTCGTGTATTCCGGGTTGCCCCATCCACCCGAAGGCGCCGCGTCCTTGTTCAGGTGGGCGAGTTGATAGTCCCATGATCCGGCGGTGATTTGGCCGTCATCGGGCAATCCCGTGTACGAGCTCCCCACCTGCGCCTGCCATGCGAAAATACGGTTTCCGTAGCTCCACTGAGCAAAAGAATGCTCACCGAAGACTTGCCTCACCATTCGGCCGGCGAGACCCCAATCGCCTGGAGGATTGTAGGACTGCGACTCGGTATGTTCGGCCGTGCTGATATAGCCGTCCCAATTGGCCACACCGGGCATATTGATTTTGACGGAGGCCATCGCGACAGTGGCCGCGCAAGCGAAGAAGACCGTAGCCAACAATTTCGACCAGATTCTATTCATGATCATTCTCCTTAGATCCCGATTCTCAACGTCTGTTTTACTCCTTCTTTTCTTTTCAAGTCAAGTTAACAGTTAATACATCCCCCAAAACCTGTCAAGCGTTTTTCAATATCGGATCTGCGCAACGTCGGTCAGGCTGCGCGCAGGCGGAGGCGAATGGCAAGGCCGCACGGGACACGGCGTTCGGCCCACACGGCGCCGCCCATCGCCTCCACGGCGGCCTTGACGAGGGTTAGACCCAGACCTTGCCCGCCGGCGGCGCGGTCCCGCGAGGGTTCGACACGATAGAAGGGTTCGAACAACCGCGGCAGCGATTCTTCCGGCACGCCCGGCCCTTCGTCCTCCACCGAGATCACCACTTCATCACCGACGCGCTCGGCGCGAATGACGATATCGCCTTCAGGCGCGTAGCGCGCCGCATTGCGCAGGATATTCCCCAGCGCCCGATCGAGCAGCGCGGGATCAGCCCAGACCTTCGTCTCAGTGGGCATCTCGAAGCAGACCACACGCCGCGGCGCCTCGCGTTCCACCGCCGCGCGCGCGGGCTCCGCCAGCGACGTCACACGGCACTCGGCCGCGGATCGCCCGAACGCCGCTTTGGAAAACGACAACAGCTCGTTGACGAGATCCGACATCGTCTTCGCGTTGGCGAGAGCAGACTCGACATAGGTGCGATCCCCGCCGACCGTCCGTTGTTCGAGCACGCCGAGGGCGACCTGCAGCCGCGCCAGCGGGGAGCACAACTCGTGCGCGGCGCCGGCAAGAAATCGCTTCTGGTCGGAGGTCATGGCCTCAAGCCGCACGGCCATTTCGTTCATCGTTCGCGCGAGTTCGCCAAGCTCGTCACGCCGGCGGGCGGCCACGCGCGTGTCGAACCGCCCCTCGGCAATGCGACGGCCGGCGCGAGTGAGCATGCCGATGGCGCGCGTGATGCCCAGCACAAACGGCGTCCACAACAGCAGCGACACAGCGACCAGCGCCACGGCGCCGAGGATCAACGGCCGCGGATCCATAAACAGGCCGCCGAATAGACGCCGTGGCGAGAGGACGAGATATAGACGGGACGATTCGTCGCCGAGCGCATTCACGCGTACGCGCGTGATAAGCCAGTAACGCGGCGGATCACCCGTTCGCTCGACCCAGAAAAAGAAGCGGCGGGGCGGCGGCGAGATCGGCGAAACAACCGATATTGGTGTACCATCCACGGCGGCGGCCGGCGGAGGAGGCACGGCGTGCAATGCGTTGATGAAAGACAACGGCGGCCGGCGGAGGCGTTCGGCGACGGCATCGGGAATTTCGGTGAGTGATCCGGCCAACGGCTCGGCGTCGGCGTTCAGAAGGGCCAATGGCAAATTGTAGTGAGATTCGAAGCGATGAAGAGGACCTTCCCATGCATCAGGCGGAAGCGTTTCCATCTCGGCGAGCAGGACGCGCACCGCGCTTTCGAGCCGATCACGGGACTGGTGGAACGCCAGCCGCGCCAGGGGGTCGCGGAAATGACCCGCGATCAGCAGGGCCGAAACGACGACGAGCGCCGTCAGGTGGGCGGTGAATCCGATCGCCCATTTCGCGTAGAGGGGGATGCGGACGCTCACGGCGCCTCCTCGATTGCCGGATCCACCAACATGTAGCCGGCGGAGCGCAGCGTCCGAATGTACCGCGGCCGGCGTGAATCGTCACCCAGCTTTCGCCGCAAATTGCAGATGTGCACGTCCACCGAGCGGTCGAAGGCCTCCCAATCACGACCGGCGACCGCGGCGAGAATCTGGTCTCGCGAGCGGACCCGACCTGGCGCCTGTGCCAGGTAAGCGAGAATATCAAACTCCACTGGCGTCAGGTCCAGGGGTTGGTCGTTCAGCCACGCGCGGCGCGTTTCAGGGCTTATGCGCAGCTCACCGACGCGATATTCGACCGGCGCCGCCGCCTCGACGTGGTTGTGCGCCGCCGACCGGGCGCGGCGGATGACCGCCCGCAGTCGTGCAAGAAGCTCGCGAGTGGAAAACGTTTTGGGGAGGTAGTCGTCGGCGCCCAGCTCGAGGCCGACGATGCGGTCGGCCTCCTCGCCGCGCGCCGTGAGCATCAGCACGGGCACATCGGACTCACGCCGCAGTCGTCGCAAGACCTCCAGGCCGTCCATGTCCGGCAGCATGATATCGAGGATCACGGCCGCCCAGGGCTCGGCGAGCGCACGCTCCAGGCCCGCGTTGCCCCGATGCTCGGCTTCGACCCAAAAACCCAGCGGGCGGAGATAATCAGCGAGCAATCCACACAGCTCGCAGTCGTCATCCACAACGAGGACGCGCACACCGGATTCGTCCGCTGGACGCTGGGCATTCATGAGGATGCCTATATTCGCATAAGAGTCATAACATGTTCGCATTTCTGACGCGAGAACGCTCATTTTCGTGGAGGTCGGCGTCGGGTCACGCACCGGCGTGCCGGGGCCATTCTGTAGTGGTTTTTACCCCGCGACATTCGGCCCGATTCGGCGCCGAATCGCCGCGCGAATCCCGAAGAAGCGTGGGCTGAAGGTGAGGAATGATGGATCAGAAACCCGGGGCTTCAATCTTCCGGCGGAAGGGGGAAATCGTCGCCGGTTTCCTCGATCCATTGTCGCAATCGGCGCCAACAACGCCGGCGCTGCTCCCGAAAGACCGAGTCGTGAACCAGGTTGGCCATTTCATAAGGATCCTCGGCCGTGTGGTGCAACAACCAGTCCTGGCCGGGCATGGCGACGTATTTCCATCCGTCTCGCATGACAACCCCCCGCCAGCTTTTATTGACGGTATGGGCGTGAAATTTCCGCGGAATCTGCTGCAGGAAGGCGGAATCGGGCTCGGCGGCCGCATTCGGCGCGGGTGGAGCGCCCGATGCATCCGGACGCAAACAATAGCGGGAATAGTCATAGCCGACCATCGTGCGCGGAGCCGGAATGCCGCACAATCCGAGCGTCGTGGGGGCGATATCCACATGATTGAGCACGGCGTCGCATCGTCCGGTGCGGCCGCGGCGCCCCCCGCTGCCGCGGGCGACGATGAAGGGAATGCGAATGGATTCCTCCCATGGGCTCGACTTGTGCCACTGTCCGTGGCTGCCCAGCATGTCGCCGTGATCCGAGAAAAAAATCAGCCACGTTTCCCGATCCACGTTGAGTCGGCGGAGAGCGTCACGCAGGCGCCCTAGGTTCCAGTCGAGATTCTCGATCATGCCGTAGTAGCCGTCGAGATCGAGCGCGGCCTGCTCGCGCACCCAGCGAACATGCGGAACGTTGGGACGGAAGACGATCGAAGCGGGCCTGCGTCCCGATGGCGCATAGGAGGGGTTTGTCGGTGGAACGTAAGGGTTATGCGGCGGTTGCACCGACAGCACGGCGAAGAAGGGCGGATAGTCGCCGTCGGCGCTTCGGCCTGACGTGTGTTGGGTGAGGTGTTCGATCAACAGGTCCGTCAGCGCATCCGTTTCGTAGCTGGGCAATCGGCGAGGTTTTTCATCGCCGCCGCCATGGACGTACGCCTCGTGTTGGTTATTGTTGTTCTCGTAACCGATCCAGTAATCGAAACCACCGCGGCGTTCCGACGGGACGTAGTGTTCGACCGCATTGGAGCCGTCGAGGTGCCACTTGCCGACGTAGGCGGTGTGATAGCCGGCGGCGCGAAAGGAAGCGGCGATCGTCGGGATGGCCGGATCGAGCGCCTGGGGTGTCCGAATCACGCCGCATTGATGTGGGTAGAGGCCGGTCAGCAGGGCGGCACGGAAGGGGCAGCACCAGGGGGCGCCGGCGACGGCCGCATCGAACCGCATACCTTCGCGGGCGAGGTTGTCAATATTGGGTGTGCGGACATTGGGATCGCCGCGATATCCCAGCGCCTGTGCCCGCAGTTGGTCGCCGAAAAACCAGATCACATTCGGCCGTCGCACCGGCGTTCGATCCACTGAGCTGTTTTGGTTCATGAAGTCATTACTGTTGCGCTCGAGAACGTCACCCTTCCATCACGCCTCGGCGCGACAGTGACGATGACGTCCCCCGTTCTTCATGTCGCACCCCAAGTGAACGTCGGTCCGCGATGGCCCGTCGCTCACCGGCGCCCTGCGTTGCGTTGTGAACGCCGCGTTCAGTCGGCGATGGCTTGATACACGGCATGTTTGATTTTCTTCGTGAAATACTGTGGCGAGGAAGGTCGCAACTGGAGCATGACCAGTGTGATCAGCTCCTCTTGAGGATCGATCCACGCCTCCGTGCACGCCGCACCGCCCCATCCGAACTCGCCGACAGAGCCGAGCCCCTGTTTTTCGCCGAGACTGCGGAGGACCGAGACACCGAGCCCATAGCCGAATTTGTACGGCTGAATCGGCGGATGCCCAGGCGGCAGGTGGTCCGTTCGCATGAGCTCTACGGTCTTGCGGCTGAGTAGGCGCGTGCCATCCCAGGCGCCGTCGTTGAGCAGCATCTGGCAAAATCGGAGATAGTCCGATGTGCTCGCAATTAAGCCGCCGCCACCCGAAAAAAAGTCCGACGCGCCGGGGGGGGGCGGATCAATCAGCAGGTCCTCCTCCGTCTGAACGATCAACTTCCCTTCTGCGTCGTGTTTGTAGAGGGTGGCCAGACGCGATTTTTTCTCCGGCGGAACGTGGAAGAAGGTGTCCGTCATGCCCAGCGGACGGAAGATTCTCTCTTCAAAAAAGACGTTCAGCGATTGACCGGACAACACCTCGATTAAACGCCCGAGAACATCGTGGGCGGAGGAATAGTGCCACTTTTCGCCGGGGTGGAAGTACAGGGGAATCTGCGCCACCCGCCGGACAAATTCCTCCGTCGTCCAGCCCTGTTTGCGGGCCTCCCAGACAAGATCATAACCAAGACCGGCGGTGTGGGTCAGTAGGTCGTGAATAGTGATGTCCCGGCACGGGCGCACGAGTTCATCGGCGCCATCGGCGCCTTTGACACGCACACGCACATTGGCGAAATCCGGCATGTACCATTTCACGGGGTCATCGAGGAGAAAATGGCATTCCTCATAAAGCATCAGTGTCGCCACACAGGTGATCGGCTTGGTCATCGAGTACAGTCGGAAAAGCGTGTCGTCGCGCATAGGGATTTCACGCTCGATGTCCGCCCAACCGAAGACTCGGCGATAGGCGATCAAACCTCGGCGCGCCGCCAGCACAATGCCGCCGGCGATCCGCCGCTCCTGAATCCAGGAATCCATGAGGCGCGCGACGACGTCGAGCCGCCGCGAGTCCATGCCAACCTCCTCCGGCGTGGTTAGCTCCATGGGCCATTGAGAAAGAGTCGATGTTTGTCCTCGCTGCATAAACATAAGGCCTCTATTTCGATCAGTTTGTTCTCTCGCCAAACGAGTTTTTAACCGTTTTTTATTTGTGAGGTTCCTTTTCAGAGTATAAGATAAAATGGAAAAAGAAAACTCATATTCACGAGGTTCAATCTGTCTCCGGCGACAGGAGCATAGTCGAGCAGCGCCGGGTGAATGGACAGTCGTTCTGCTTGTCCGGAACCATCCCCAGGGACCCAGGGACGAAGTCGGGTGGCGTTCGGACAAACGCTGAAAGGCGGAGACGGCGGGAGCTCCGGGATGTGCCCCGGCAGGGCAAGACAGTGATGAAACATTCGTAGAAGTCAATAGCGGAGAGCCTGATTGATCGGATCGAATCGACGCTTCACGGCGGAGGGCACGGTGGATGGGATGGTATTCCTATTTGCCCTTGCGCTGTATGGGTGGACGCTGCAACGCGGACCGTTTCCGGGCGTTTCCGCCACATGGCTCATTGCCGCCAGGGGATTGGACCCGTTTCCTCCCTTAACGAATCCGCTATACTCCGGTTTATCACGCTTCGTTGCAGCGATCCCCTGGGGACTTCCCAGTATTCGACTCGGCCTATTGAATGCCATTCTCGGAGCAGCCACGGCGGCCCTCCTGGGGCGTTGTGTAAGGAGGTTGCCGCCGCTCGCGCCCGGGCGAACGGAGGATCATTTTCTGCCATGGATTTCAGGCCTTCTCTCGTCGGTCATGCTCGTTGTTTCATTTCCCTTCTGGCTCTCGGCCACGCGTCCGTCCCATGAACTCCTCGCCATCGGTTTGCTCGTCGCGTGCGGCGCCTGGCTGATTCGCGCTGTGCAAAAGGAAGGGACGGCCGATTTGTACGGTTTTTGCGCCTTGTATGGGGTGGCCGTGGCCGAACAGCCTGTGGCACTGATGTTGTCCCCATTTTTTGCGATAGCAGCGGTGATTATTGCGATCCGCAAACTTTTTCCTCCGCCCGAAGGCGTCCTTCTTCCGGCAAGGGTGGAGGGAAAGCGACTCGCCCACATGCTCGTCCAAATGGGGATGTGCGCCTTTGCCGGTCTGTTGCTGCCGCTGTTGTTGATGGCCGCGTGGCACGCCTACGGTTCGCTCCGAATATGGCGCGAGGCGAGTGGTTTCGCCGCCGCCTTCCGTGAGGTGGCGCTCGCGTATCGTCTCTCGCTGTTGAATCTCCTGCCGTCCGTCGGCTGGCTGTTATGGATCGCATTGGCGGCAATCCCCTTTTTGTACGCAGCCTCGGCGAGTTTGCTCGCACCGCCGCTGTGGTTCATAACCCCGTCGCAGGCGCTGTGGCATTTGGCGCTATTCGCCTCTGCCCTGGGGATTCTGTTGCTGGATGCGATCGCGCCCACGCTGGCCTCGCAACTGTTCGACAGCCGTATCTCGGCGGTTTTGTTGTCGGCTTTTACGCTCGGACGGTTGGTGGTCTGGACGCGCCCGATTCCCGAAACCCGCAGCCGCTTGCAGGGGCGTGGCCTATGGCGTCCCGTCTGGCTGGCGCTCACGCGGGCAGGCGCGGTGATCATGCTGGGGGCCGTCGCGTTCACCGGCGTGCGGCTCATCCGCTCGGCGGCCCGTCAGCGACTGACTGACTTCGCGTTGGATGTTGCCCGCCATCTCGACGGCCGTGGCTGGCTACTGGCCGAAACGCCCGAAGATGAGATCGTGTTGGCGGCGATGGCGGACCGAGGCATCTCGGTGCGGATGCTGCGGCCCTGGTTGGCGGATCGAACCGCGTATCGGCGATATGTGGCCTCGCAGTTTTCCGATCTGCGCCTGCGCGATCTCACCCAGCTGGACTTGCGAGCCCTGTTGAACGAATGGATCGGCCGCGAGCCCTGGGGCGGCGCTGACTTGGTGAGCATCGGCCAGGAAAACCTCTGGCGCGCCGCTGGCCGGCGGCCGTTGCCGATCGGCCCGCTTACACGAGGGGCGCGACTGGACGAACCGATCGCCCAGCTCGAGGGGCTGGCAAAAAGAAACCTTGAATGGGCGCGCCGCTACGTGGGCCTGGCGGAGTCCGCGCTCCGGGAACCGTGGCCGTGGACGCGACACTGGAATTTGCAAACGGCCACGCGGGTGAGCCGCTCGGCCAACAACACGGGCGCGTGGCTCGAGGAGGAGGGGCGCGCCGATCTGGCCGAAGAAGCCTACCGCATCGCGCTCGGCGTCTTTCCCGACAATCTGAGCGCTCTCATGAATCTCGCGTTGCTGCGAGAGGCGCACGGTGAAGAGCTCGAAAGCACCTGGAACGAAAAACTGCGCATCTGGGCGGAACAGTCCCGCAAACATCGCTTGAACGCCGCGGCTGCCATGGTGGCATATGGCGATATCCGCCGCCCCGATGTTCTGGCCGCGCTCGATCACATGCGGAGTCCGCCGAACTTTCGTCGCGCGGGTTCTTCCGCCGCGCCGGAGCGTGGGTCATCGGCGCTGGACCCTACGGCCACGGCCGGAGAAGGCCCCGGCCGGGATGAGGATGACCCACGGCTGCGCCAGGTGAGCGCAAAGCTGGTCGAGGCCCTCGCGCGGTCCGAAACCACTGGAGGTTCGGCGGCCGATCGCGTGCGGCTGAAGGCGCTGCTGGATTGGACGGAAGGTCGACGCGAGGACGCCCTGCGCGCGATACGCGAGGCGGTGCGGCGCAACCGCAACGATTACTCCGCGCGGCTGCTGCTGGCCTACATGGCCAATGAACTCGGCGATGAAAGAGAACGAAATCGGCTGTTCGATGAACTACGGGCAGATTTTGCCGATCTGCCCTCCATGCTTTGGATCTCCTATGCGCGCCTGGCGATGGCCGTCGGCGATTTGAACGACGCGCGCAAGGCCGTTAATCTGCGGTTGCGGGAAACACCCTCCGATCTCAACGCCCTTGATCTGGCGCTGTATCTGGACGTGGCGGAATTACGGCGCGATGAAGCGCTGGAGAAGGTGCGGAGGATCCTCGCCATGGATGCGGGCCATGGGTTCGCCAACTATGTGCTGGGCTCCATTCGCCTGGCCGACGGCGATTTTGCGGCGGCGGAAACCGCGTTCCGAATGGCGTTGCAACGCGTATCGACACCGGAAATTCACAACGACCTGGCGTACGCACTGGCCGGACGCAACCGTCTCGAGGACGCGATCGAGTCCGCACGCATCGCGGTGAACCTCAACCCGGATTATGCGAACGGCTGGGATACGCTGGGCGAGATGTTACGGCGCGCCGGACGCGCCAAAGAAGCAGAAACAGCCGCTCGCAAGGCCGTTGCGCTTTCACCCGAAAATCCCGTGTTTCGGTGGAATCTGGCACGGACGCTAGAGGCGGATGGGCGCGCCGATGAAGCGGCCCCCATTTGGGAAGCCCTGCGTGCGCAAAGGAACGATTTGCCGCCGATCATCCGCCAGGCGCTGTCAGAGCGGACGGAAGGCTCGCGTTAGATGGTTTGAAGCGGTCTCGACCGCCTTCGAGAACGCGCCGAGGCAAATGAAACCCGGAGAAGCCACTATGGGGAAACGGGGGCCGCCTTTTAGGCCGAGGCATCCGCTAAGGCGTGGAAGGGCGCGATTCCGCACCATTCCGGCCGCTCGTCTCAAAAAATGCCTTGACATTTTTCCGTCTAGTGGCTAACGAATAACAAATAAAATTCTCGCGCTGATCTTATCGCAGAGCAACGTGGCTTCTTTATAACGCCAGGCGCACGGCGCAGCCCGACGAGGAAGAGTCGGTACGCCGGCGCACCGAGGATGGTGAAGTATCCGTGCACCTTGGTGTGTGCGTGGCAATGGCCTGAACAAGACAACTAAGGAGAAAACAATGAATGGAACAAGGAAGAAATTAACGGGGGCCGTCTCGGCGGTCCTGCTAGGCCTGTCCGTGGCGGGGGCGCAGGCGGGAAACGCTGTCGGCTACATTAGAATCGAAGTGCCCGCGGGTCTGTCTTTAATGACGGTGCCGTTTGA
>CALLML010000078.1 GCA_938005705.1 uncultured bacterium | reverse complement strand
CGGCGCGCGGCCTGGGAACGCGAAAGGAATGGGCCTGTCGGCGAGCGATACGCGCCCGCCTGGGCGGCTTGAGGCCGTGCGCGAGGGCTTTACCCATGAAGCATACGCCTCGGGCGACCGATGTATCGTTGCGCCGGGCCTTGCCGGCCTCATTTGCATTTTTCGCCAGCGTCGGACGTCTTCGGATTTCAACATTACAGAATTTCAGGGGTTTTTCAGCGGAATCATCCTTTGATGGGTGACCCCTCTCATTGGTTTACTCCCTTCCGTCATTATGGCCGCAATGAAAGTCATTTTCACCCGAAGATTCATTCGCAGTGCAATTACCTGACGTTATCCCCATTCCCCTTTTGAAAGGGTAATCTTCAGAAATAGAACACAAAGAGCTGAAATAGCTAATAGAATTGCGCCGGTGAAAAGCAATTTTCTGGCGGTCCGCGTCCAGAATATTGCTAATTGCGTTCGTCGCTGTAAATGCGATATGCACCAGCACAGTGACGACCCAGTACACGCGATAATCCCAAGCGATCCGAATCCAAGTGCCAGTGTAAGGATCGTATGATGCGGAGGCGATGCAAACAACACATACGCCCTGTATCCAAGAAACACGATAAAACAGGCGGAGGCGCCCCAAGCGAAAGCCCAAGGTAACGAGAATGTTGGATTCTTATGTGCTATATCTTGTCGCTCAGTTGTCATATGGGCCTATTTTGCCAATTGTTCAAATACCCCCCTCGCGCGTCGCATATCTTGTTCCATCATCCCGACATGGCGGGATACCGCCTCGATGAGCCGGTCTAGGCGTTGGTAGTATGAGATGTCATTCTCTACGATATTCTGTGCAGTCCTACGCTCAAGAGCGCCGCCACCGATCGTGTAGGAAAGAAGCGGATCGATAGCCAGCGCATAAATGCCGCCTGCAATAGCGGCCGGTGGAAACCAGATCCCCCAGACAGCAACACCCGCGCTACTGGTGCGGCGACTGCCCTCCCAATAGTCTCCCTCCCCAAACGCCCGACCAGCGGCTTCGGCATCAAATGCCGCGCTAATGAACCCCAGGACGCTGCCTGCTGGAGTGATCCTAATCGTACTTCCACTCCTGGTTGCCTCCAAGACTTCGATTGCGAGTCTTTGGCGGTCTGTCGCGGTTGCGAGGATGTGAACTACGTATGCACGCCTTGCCGATTCACCGAGGCGCGCAACCTGTACCGTGGTCTCAATCAGGCCGGCCGCTGCCACGGTCTTCTCATAAAGAGTTCTTCGTTCTCTAGCTGTTCTCGACACCGCGTATGCATTATACCGCCCATGAGCATCAGCGTGTTCTTGGATTGCATCTTCAAATGCCAGCTTATCAATCCGTAGTTTTGAAAGATACTCTATTCGAGACTCATAATCTTTGAGAATCAATCGAAGAGGGGCGGTCCATCTTACCACATTTACCGCCTGCCCAATCTGAAGTTTTGCAGGATCTCCATCGAATGGCAAATCTCGCCAATCGATCCCCAAAATGATGGCCAAACCGCTAAGAGTGTCTCCTTGTTCCGCTATTGCAAAATCGCCTTTGAGACACCACAGCCCCAGGGGATCCACGCTGTTCACCGGATCGCCGTCGCAGAACGCTGTCAGATTCACCCCGCCGCGCTCGCCGATGGGGTCGGGGGTGAGCCATTTTAGCGACGCGGCGTCGTACCAGCGGTGGCCGTAGTAGTAGAGGTCGAGTTCAGGGTCGCGGTACTTGGTGGAGTAGCGGAAGGGGCAGGACGTCGCCTTGGGGCCGGTCTCGCAGATCAAGCGCCCGTAGGGATCGTAGTCGTATTCCGCGACGAGCGTGCCGTCCGGCGTCGCGGATGGGAAATAGCGCGCGGCGATGACCGAGGCCGGCGCATCGCGCGGGATCATCGCCCGCGCCGCATCCGGCGCGACCCAGCCGAAGAACAGGAACGCCGCTATGGCCGTAACGAAAATCATTTTAACCGAAGATTATACGCAACTAATATTTGAATCTGGAGACTTGACCCCCGATGCCCCCCGCGCGACCCTCTGGGCGTGGGGCTGCCGCTGCTGGGTGACGGGCGCGACGGACGAAGACGTGACGGCCGCAAAGGCCGGGCGCGGCGGGGCCTGGATGCCGAGCGACGCGGCCATGAAGCGATATGAAGAGACCGGCCAGCTTTCGCTGCCCGGCGGCCGCACCATCGATGCGCGCAGCCCGCGCCGCAAGGCGCAGGAAACCGGCAAGGATCCGGACGAGGAGTGGTGGTGGAACCCCGGCGATCTCCGGATCCCGGTCGAGTCGCTGAAGGCGCGGTACCAGGGCGATCCCGTGACGTGGGCGGCGTTCGAAAGCTGGGCGAAACGGGAGACCATCGGGGAAGGCGCGGACGGGACAATACGCATCTGGGACTGGATGCACGGCGCGCCGGCGGAAGCGCACAAAGAGCGGCTTACCGAAACTCAGCGCCGCGCGTTCGAGCTTTACACGAGCACGGAGTACCGCAAGTGGAACCGCAAGCTGCGGTCGGGCGAGCCTCTGGGCGAAGACGAGGCGATGATCGGGGCGATGTCCGCCGCGTTGAAGTCCGCGCCGAAGTATCGGGGGACCGTGTTCCGGCGGGCGTCTTTCGGCGGGCGTGAAGAAGCGGAACGTTTTCTTGGGGATCTACCCGAGGGCGCGAAGACGAAGTTTGCCGGGTTCACCTCCACGGCAACGGAGACAGACCGGACGAGAACGTTCTCGGGCGATTTCAATGTGGATATGGAGATCGAGTCCAGGAGCGGCGTGTACCTTGGCGGCATGTCGGTTCTGACGCGGGAGCGGGAAGTCTTGTTTGACCGCGGGACAAGCTTTATCGTGCGGAAGGTCGAGCGGGTCGCGGACACGGTGTAAGGTTTACCTGGAGGAGTCGATATGAGCGGCGACAAGTTTACCGGCGGCCCGGAGGAGATGGTGCTGCCGCAATGCAATCACTGCCGGCATCGCGCGGCTGACGCGCGAACGTGCGCGGCGTTTCCGGGCGGCATTCCGGATGCAATTGAATTGAACCGCCACGATCACCGTAAGCCGTTTCCGGGCGATAACGGGATCCGGTTCGAGCCGAAGGGCAGTGTGGCCGTGCACGAGCGGTGGTTCGCCAGAAACGCGGCCATCGCGATCCGGATGGAAGACGGGAGGCAGGAATCATGAGCGCTGAATCCCTGGCGATCGTGTTGGCGGTGGGGCTGCCGTTGCTGGTGGCGCTGCTGCTGGTGTTCTGGTTTCGGCGCGATATGGAGCGGCGGCCGGAGACGCTCCTGCGGGAAACCACGGCGGCGACGGCCGAGCGCGTGGCGAACGACTTTGGGAAGACGACGGCGCGGATCGAGGGGCGGCTCGATGAGCTGACGGCGAGGGCGCGCGGATGAAGCCGGCGTTCAAGATCGAGCGGGACCTCCTCACTCCGGAGCTGCGCCGTCTGGCGCGGCGCGTGGCCGACCGCAAGCCCATCCTCAAGGCGATGGGCCTGGCGCTGGTGGAGTGGACGAAGGATTCCTTCAAGCAGCCCGCACGCCGGCCGGCCCCATGGGACGGGTTGAAGGGCCGATTGAAACGCGACGGCACGCGCGGCCCGCCGCGCGACGGCACGCCGCTGCTGAAGAGCCGCGCGCTCGCGACGCACATCCACGTGGAGCAGCTTACCCACGATTGCATGACCGTGGCGCCGGCACAGGACTACGGCATCCATCACCAGCTCGGCGCGCCCCGCGCGAATATTCCCCCGCGGCCGTTCTTTCCCTTCGATTCGTCGGGCCGGATGATGCAGGCGGCGCGCGATCGCATCCGCGCCGCCGCGGCCGCCAAGCTCCGCACGCTGCTGCCCAGGCAGTGATGTCAACGGGGCCGGGTTTTCCCTCATTAGTGCGGATCAGTGCGGATTAGTGGTTTCGCTCTGCCCCCGTTTCAGAACCCGCACTGTTAGGCGCGGCCGCCATCCGCGCGGTGTAGCCTGCGCCGCGTGAAATCGCAATTCGATGTTCTTCTCGACCTGCGCGTGGCGGCCTTCGCCACGGCCGCCGAATTGCCGAAGCGCCTCAAGCTGCTCTCCTGGGGCGACAACCCGACCGCCTCCCTCAACCCGAAAGAAGAGGTAGGGGGTTTTTCAGCGGAATCTTTTCAGTGGACCTGATCCCTTTGCTCGTCGAAGAGACGCTTACACCCGCGGCCTATGTTCAGCGGCTCATCGGCGAATTTGAGGCCGAAGTGTGGAAGGAATGGTCCGCCATCGGCGAAGGGTGAATATGGATGCGTTCATGTCATGCCTTACTATCTGCCCCTGACGGTCCAGATGACATTATTTTCTCAGTCGCCGCTCCGGGACCGATCGGTGCGAGGCCCACGGCAATGTAGGGATTAATGCAGATGTCGTCTTGCTCACGAGCAAATTGCCAGATACGTCGCATCAACTCGCGAACAACCGGCGCATATACGGGATTCCCCGCCAGATTGACGGTTTCGCCGGAATCATGGCGGAGATCATAGAGCTCGTCCTCATCGAACCCATTCCACGTAAAGTGCCAATCGGCGGTGATCACACTCCGCTGGATGCCGTACAACTCGTTGCCGTTGGTCTGCGTGAAAAGCGCAACGCGCCAATCCGCTGGCGATTCGCCCCGAAAAAACGGCATCAGCGATCGCCCGGGAGGATTCGGATAGGGGGAAGACGGCACCGGCGCTTTGGTGATTTCCAGCAACGTCGGAGCGAAATCTGCGAGCGATATGAACACCTCGACGTCTCGCCCGGGGCGACGGATACCCGCCGGCCAACGGACGACACAAGGCACATGATAGGCCGGACGAAAACAAGGCAGCCCCTTGCACCATAGGCCATGGTCCGCCATGTAATCGCCGTGGTCCGAGATGTAGAGCACCAGGGTATTGTTCGCCTGACCGGTGGCATCGAGGGTGTCCAGCACACGCCCAAACAAGAAATCTTGATAGGAACAAAATGCGAGATATCTCCGAATCGTCTCCCGATGCTCGTCGGGTGAAAGCTGTTCAAAAACCCGACGCATTCGCCGATAGAGCGCGGGGCGGCCTTGCAAGGTGTCGTTGAAGTTCGGGGGCAATCGGACGTTGGCCGAGTCATACTGAGCAAGAAAGTATTCCGGCGGAACATAGGGATCATGTGGACCCAGCGTGCCCACAAAAAGACACCAGGGCCGGTCGCGCGCCGCCAGTTCCGACAGAGCGGCGACCGCCTCCTCCACAACATCGCCATCGTGAAACGGGTTTTCCATCATGCCGTAATGAACGTAGCGCGGATAGCCAGGCCGCCGGATTTCACCAGGCATGCGCGGAATGCCGGGATCGTCGGATGGAATGATGTCGGAGCGGCTATAGATTTCCCATTCGCGTGTTTGAGGACCCGCCTTCCGTGGACGGCCAGGCGACGAGGTCACGAAACCCTCGCTCCAACCAAAAGACTCCGGACCATCGTGGTCGCTGATATGCCATTTGCCGCTGTAGTGCATCGCGTAGCCGGACTCGGCCAGCGCGCGACTCCAGAACGGAACGCCGGGCCACGGCTCTCGGCTCAGCGCGTTTCCGACATTGACGTTGTTCCATACGCCGTGTCGGCTGGGATAATGGCCGGTCATGAAGGTCGTGCGCGAAGGACAGCAATGCGGTGAAGGACAATACGCTCGCGTAAAGGTCACCCCTTCGCGGCGGAATCGGTCCAGGCGGGGCATCTTTGCGCGGTTCGGCGCACCATTGAGCACTGTATCGCCGCGCTGCTGATCAGTCATGAAAATCAGAATGTTAGGCCTGAGATCCATCATGGCGTCAGCTTAGGGGCCTTCGGGTGCAAGCACAAGGACAGACAAATAAGAATGAACAAGCGAGACATGAAGCGCCCTTCCTCGAATTGGTGCTCCGTCACCGAGGTCGCTTGGAGGTAATACTGCTTATGACAGACCAATAATCATCACAGAAAGCACCGTGGAGGATCAAAGTCATCCCCGTGTGCAGGATGACCTATCTTACCAGCCCGACCACCATCGCGTGCGCGGCCTCGTTTTTCGCAATCGGCTTTGCGCAAGCATTCTTGCCGGTTTCGGCAAGATTTGAGAAAAGAGTTTTCCAAGGCTTGGAAAAGCGAATGCCGCCGTTTTCCAAACCTTGGAAATCTATTCAAATCCGATGTGGCAGGAATGCAATTCCATGAGTGAGTCAAGAAAAGGCGATACGGTAATGCGACGGGCGGTGGGCATTGATTTCGGCGGAACGGTCGTCAAACTGGCCCTCGTGAACGATCTCGGACAAATCGAACGCCGGACCTCTTTCCCCACCGCCGAAACGAGCGGGCCGGACTCTTGGATCGAAAGAACCGCCGCCGCCCTCGGCGATCTGGGAGTGGCGTCGGACTCACTGCCGTTGCACGGCCAAATCGTCGGCATCGGCGTCGGCGTGCCAGGTTTCACAGATTTCGAGCGCGGATTCATCTATAGCCTGACAAATGTGCTCGGCTGGACGAATGTCCCCCTCGCCGACCTGATGGCGCAACGGTTCGGTCTGCGGACGCGCGTGGACAACGACGTCAATGCTATGGCCCTCGGCGAATGCGCGTTCGGCGGTGGGAGAAAATTCCGCCATGCGGTGTTCGTCACGCTCGGCACGGGCGTGGGGGGGGGATTGCTGATCAACGGCGCCCTCTACCGCGGGGCGTATTCCATGGCGGGGGAAATCGGGCATATGTCCATTGACTGGCGCGGCGTCCGATCCCCGCGCGGCGTCGGCGAGCTGGAGCTTTACGTCGGCAACCGCGCGATCGTCTCGCGCACAGCGGACGCCATCCGGGCGGGGCGCCCCACAGCTCTTCGGGAGAAGGCCGGCGGCGAACCGGACCGACTGACGCCGCGCGACGTCGCCGAGGCCGCCGCTGCTGGCGACGCGCTGGCCCTGGAAATTTTCGACTACGTCGCCGTTTGTCTGGCGACGGTCTTCTCCTCGATCGTCTATTGTCTGCAGCCGGAAGCCATCATTGTCGGCGGCGGGGTCGCGCAGGCGGGTGATGTGCTCTTTCGGCCGCTGCAGCACCATCTAGTCGATCGCCTGGCGCCGGAATTTGCCGAGCGCATCGTGGTGCTGCCTGCCACCTTGGGACCTGACGCCGGCGTGATCGGCTGCGCCAAACTCGCGATGGACTGACGCCTCCTGCCGGTGCGATTCGCGCCGTCAAATCCTCTCACTGGGCGGACGCGGCAGGCTTCAGCGCGGCCAGCTTCTTCAGGTCTACCGCGTCAAGCGCGGCCCGAATAGCCTCGATGGGGACTTCGCTGCCTTCCGCTTTCACGATGAAGCGCCCGCCAACCAGTACCTGGATGCTACCGGTCCGATTTTGGCGGTCGTATTGCTCCATAGCCTTGAAGCCACGATATTGCACCGTGCGCTCGAAGCCGGTATCGGTCTCACGGTCAATCTCGACAGAGGTCCAAGTCGCATGCGACATGGCTCCAATACTGCCCAACCCACCAGTGTCCAAAATTTCTATTTCAATGGACCGATCACCATTTTCAAATCGCGCCTCGGCACGCGCAATAGCCATCCCCATCGCGCCGGACTTTTCGGAGGAGGCGCTCGCGCGTTTCATGCCCTTGACTTCCGCGGGCAGCAGCGCCTTCAACTCGCGGTGGTCCACCAGCGCCGCCGGCGCCTGCTGTTGCTGTTCGCCCAAAGCCTTGAACAGGGCCTCCATGCCCCGCTGAACGGCCTCCTGTTCCTCCTTTGAAGGGGCACGAGGGGGAACGGGGCGCGGTCGTTGTTGGGCTTGCGCCGCGCTCGCAACAGCCAAACCGGCGACGAAGATCATGAAGATTCCAACCCGTGTCTTCATCCTGACAGCTCCTTTTTGATAGGACCTATTGGCTTTATAATTCCTATAATCCCTTGAACATGACTGTTTCGCAACCAGAATCTCCGCGCATTGTGCTCGAAATCGAGCGGCTGGCCTACCAGGGCGTCGCCGTAGGCCATCTCGACGGTATGGCCTGTCTGGTGGAGGGCGCGCTGCCCGAGGAGCGTGTGGAGGCCGAAATCATCGAGCGGCATCCTCGATACGTTCGCGCGCGATTACTACGGGTTTTGCAACCCTCGCCGGCCCGCGTGGAGCCCCCCTGCCCGGTCTTCGGTCGGTGCGGCGGCTGTCATCTGCTCCACGCGGCCTACGCCTTGCAGGAAGCGGCCAAAAACCAATTTGCGCGCGATGCCTTTCGCCGCCGGCCCGATCACACGGCACGCGTGCGCGACACTGTTCCCGCTCCCTACCCGCTCCGGTTTCGGAATCGAATGTCCTATTCCATCGCCAACACGCCGAACGGACCGGTGGCGGGGCTTCACGCGCGGGGCGATCCGAAGGCGGTCGTGCCCGCGCACGCTTGCGTCTTGTGCCCCGAATGGCACGGGGAAATCCTCCAACGCACCGCCGCCGTGCTCGCATGGCACGCGAACGACACCTCTACATGGCCCCGTCGGCTCGATCTTCGCGAAGGGCGGCGCACCGGCGAACGCATGGCCGTGCTCGCACCTCCGCCCGCCGCGCCGTTGCTGAGCGACTGGCTGCGCGAATGCGGCCCACGGGTGGATAGCGTTGTGATCGGCGAAGCCTCGGCCGCCGGTGGATCGCCGATGCGGTGCCGCCCCGTACAAGGCCGCGGCTGGATCGAAGAGCGTATGGAAAACTGGACATTCGAGATCGGACCGAACACCTTCTTCCAGACCTTCACGGAGCAGGCCGAAACAATGTTCCGCGCCGTCGCAGACCTGGCCGCCGCGCTGACGCCCCGTCGTGTTGTCGAATTGTATGCCGGGGTCGGCGCGTTGACCGCTTTTCTTAGCCCGGCGGTCGAATCCATCCTCGCCGCCGAAGTCCATGCACCCTCCGTCGCAATGGCCCGTCGCAACCTGCGGCGGAACCGAATAAAAAACGTCCGTTTCGTCAGGTCGGACGCCGCCCGCCTAAGACCGACACCCGGTCAGCCGACGCCAGGCCTGTTGGTTCTCGACCCCCCCGCGCACCGGTTTGGATCGCGCCGCGCGCGAAGCTGCGCGTGCATGGGACGCTCCCGCGCTGATCTACGTATCGTGCGATCCAATGACGCTCGCCCGTGATACGGACTTCTTCGAGGTCTGCGGCTATCATCTTGTTGAGGTCCATCCCTTCGATTTGTTCCCGCAGACATTTCACGTTGAGTGTGTTGCGTTGCTGCGGAAATGAATCCCTTATGGCCTCAGATCGGAACGTGCTGGAATTCAGGCGGTAGTGGGGTGCTTCACGGCGGATGGGCGTAGAAGGGGTAGCCGGCCGCCGAGGCGCCGGGGGCGATATATTTCCAGCGCTTGTAGCTCCACAGCCAGAGATCCGGATGGCGGCGCACTGCCTCCTCCGTCAGCGCGACAATCCGGCGGGTCAGGCGTTCGACGGCCTCTGTCGTCGCCTCCATTCCTTCGATCCCCGGCTCGATGACTCCGCCCAGTCGTGCCTCATAAGCGCCATCCTCGAGCGGCAGCCCGTAGCCAAAACAGATTTCTGCGCCGGTCCGCAGCGACAGCACGGCGGGTGCCGTGGAAACAGGGACGGCTCGTCCAAAAAATTCCACAAAAATCCCGCCCTCGCTGGGTTTGGTGTTTTGATCGAGGAGCAGCGCCACTTTGCCGTTTTGCTTAAGGTGACGGAGCAGATGGCGCACGGCGCCTTCGCGCGGGACGATGATCTGGCCGGTTCGACTTCGCAGATCGAGAAAGAGCCGGTCCACCGCCGGGTTGGCGAGCGGGGCTGCCACGCTCATCAGCGGAACGCCGGACAGCGTCAACGCCTGTCCCAGCACTTCCCAATTACCCAGATGCGCCGTGACGAGGATATGTGGATGATCGTTGGAAAGACGCTTTAGCACGGACTCCGGGATGCGGACCCAGTCCTTCAACCGCCGGTCGCTGTCGCGCGAGAACCACAAAGCATCGAACAGCGTGCGCGCGAACGAGGCGAACGAGGCGCGAACGAGAACGAGTTTTTCGGTTGCCGTGCGCGAGTCGCCAAAGGCCAGGTCCAGATTGGCGAGCGCCACGCGACGGTCGCGCCGCGCGAACCGGAACGCCACGAAACCGAGCCGCCGGGACAGTACGAGCACCGATCGCCGGGACAAACGTGGAACAACGGCGAGGGCGAATCGCGCCGCGGCTGTTTCCAGCCGCCGCCGGGCTGGATGATACCACTTCAGCAGGACTTCCTCTCCACGCGTCAGAAACTCACGCGGGCTGTGAGCCGGGCGGGACTCGAACCCGCGACCCTGTGATTAAAAGTCACATGCTCTACCTGCTGAGCTACCGGCCCGTTTTCCAGAGCGACCGCCGACGATAAGGGCAATGCGCCGGTGTTGTCGAGAATGGAATTCCATGTGCAGATGTCACGGACCGTGCGGGCCTCGGCACACCTGGAGCCACGGTTTTTGAGCTGCGGAAATTTGTTGCAGAGCCGCAACCTGCCTGTCGTCGCATGACGGTCCTGAAAGGTTCGTTTACGGCCTCGCAGCCTTATCCCGTCTGCGCCCTTTGGGCTACGGCGAGGTCTTTGACAATTGGAGGCTCGCATTCTTCGGACGTAGAGCGACGAGCTTGGCAACAAGCTGATGCTGATGCGGGAGCGCATTCGCTGTGATCTGCTCGGCCAATTCCTTGGCCTTGCCCCCCACACGAAGCCGTGGAAACCCTTCGGAACAGCCACGAAACCGCCCGATTCGATGCCACCGCATCCACTATAGGACTAAACTCCATATGGCGGCCAGCGGGCGCGAAAAAGGTGGCCTACATCGTGAAATTTTAGTGATTAGAAGACTTCGTTATTTTTGAGGAACGCCGGTGGAAATTCGGCGAAAAGGCGCGGAGGACGGGAAAAAGTGTTTCTCTCGCGGACGCCCGTCTCCCGGCTAGAATCGAAGCGTAATCGTTTTGTTCTGCCGAAATTCGCATTGACCGACTGAGAATTTTGCGTCTTATGTAGATATTAAAGCTGGGTAATATGGGTCCGGATTTTCATAGGGGGGTCATATCATGAAGCTGAGTTTTTCGACATTGGGCTGTCCGAACTGGTCGCTTAGCGAGATCATCGAACACGCGGCGCGCATGGGTTACGACGGCGTGGATTTCCGGGGCGTCGGGGCGGCGCTGGACATCACGGGATTGCCGGAGTTCACGACCGGCCTGGTGGAAACGCGGCGCCGACTGGCGGATGCCGGCATTGCCGTATCGGGAGTGGCGACCTCGGCGCGCGGCGCGACGGCCGACCCGATGGAGACCCGGAAGCACACGGAGGAGGTACGGCGCAATGTGGCGCTGGCGGCGGAGCTCGGCGCGCGCGTGGTCCGCGTCTTCGGCGGCGCCGTGCCGAAAGATCACACCCTGGAATCCATTCGCCCGCGCCTAGTCGAAAATCTGCGGATGTGGGGCGATGAAGCGGCCAAGTTCGGCGTGACGATCGCGCTGGAAACGCACGATGCCTGGACGGACTCCGCCCTCGTCGCCGGCATTGTGGAGGAAACCGCACACGCCCATGTCGGGGTGCTGTGGGATTTGGCCAATCCGTGGTTTGAAGGCCGGGAACCACCGGAGCTCACCTGTGCGCGCCTGGCGCGCTATACTGTCAGCACGCATGTGAAGGACGCGGTGCGGACACCGGACGGAAAGCATCGCTACGTGTTACTGGGCGAGGGCGAGGTGCCGATTCGGGAGATGCTGGAACGGCTCGCGCACACCGGATATCGCGGGTATGCGGTGTTGGAGTGGGAGAAAAAATGGCATCCGGAATTGCCGGAACCGGAGACCGCATTTCCACAGTTCGTTCGCCGGATGAGAGAGTGGAATCTCGCGGCGAGCTCCCACGGTGAACGACGGCCATGAAAAAAGAATCCGAGCGCCCCAATATCCTTTGGTTCTCGCTCGAGGACACCTCGCCGCGGTTCGGCTGTTACGGGGACCTTGTGGCGCGCACGCCGAATCTCGACCGGATCGCCGCCGAGGGATGCCGCTATGATCGCGCATTCTGCGTCGCCGGCGTCTGCGCACCGAGTCGTTCGGCCATCATCACGGGGATGTATCCGACCTATATCGGCGCGCATCATATGCGCACCACCCACCATTCGGCGATCCCGGAAGGCCGCGTGCCGCCCTACGACTGCTGCCCGCCGCATTACGTGAAATGTTTCACCGAGTACCTGCGCGCCGCCGGATACTACTGCACAAACAATCAGAAAACCGATTATCAATTCGCCCCGCCGTTCACGGCCTGGGATGAGTGCGGACCGGAGGCGCACTGGCGCCATCGCGCGCCGGGCCAGCCGTTCTTCGCCGTGTTCAATCCGACCGTCACGCACGAGAGCGGGCAGTGGCCCGACAAGCCCCTCCAGCACGATTTTCTGCCGGAAGATCGGACGCGCCCCGAGGCGGTGGACGTTCCGCCCTGGCTGCCCGACACACTCGAGACGCGCCGGGCGATTGCGCGGCAATATGACAACATCCGCTGGTCCGACCGGCTGCTTGGACAGCGCCTGCGTGAGCTCGAAGAGGATGGTCTGCTTGAGGACACAGTGATTTTCATCTGGAGCGATCACGGGGAGGGACTGCCGCGCGCGAAACGATGGCCCTACGACAGTGGCATCCGTATTCCACTCATCGTCCGCTGGCCCGGACGCATCGCGCCCGGCACGGCGAGCGATCGGCTGGTCAGCCTGATTGACCTGGCGCCGACGGTGCTGGCGATCGCGGGTGTGCCGGCGCCGGCGCATCTGCAGGGGCAAAACTTCCTTGACGGTCCGGAGCGAACGTACATCTTTGCCACGCGCGACCGCTACGATGAAGCTTACGACATGGTGCGCGCCGTGCGCGACCGTCGGTTCAAGTACATCCGGCATTATTATCCCGCCCAGCCGCACCAGCTCTGGATCCCCTATCAGTATCGTCATCCGGCGCAAAAAGAGCTCTGGCGCGCCGCGCTGCGCGGCGAAGCGGAGCGCTGGCCTCAACTGCTCGGTGAACGCCGCGATCCGGAATGTCTGTACGATCTCGATGCGGATCCGCATGAACTGCATAATGTGGCCCAGAATCCGCGCTATGCCGCGGAGGTGGAGCGCCTGCGTCACGTCCTCGATGAGTGGCGGCGCGCCTACGACGTCTTTGGCGACTGGTCGGAATCGGAGATGGTGCGGCGTTGGTGGCCGGACGCTCGCCCGCCCGAGACGTCGGCCCCGTGTTTCATCCTCATTTCGGAGGAGATGCTCGAAGGTGGCCTCGTCACCGGCGGCGAATTCACGGGACCGTTGCTGATTCAGATCGCCTGTGCCACCCAGGGCGCGAGCATCGGTTGGAAGGCAGAGGACGGCCGCTGGCAGCTCTATACCGGACCGATTCGTGTGGAAAAAGGGCAGACCCTGCGCCTGCGCGCGAAAGCGATTCGCATCGGTTACAAGGAGAGCCGCGAAGTGGAGGCGGGGTTCACCGTGACCTAGCCGATGGGCCCCTGGGCGCGCAACGGCGGAGGGCGTTCATCCGCTAGGGCGTGGGCCGCGTTGCGCCTCTTTCATATCTCTTCAAGGCGATGCCCGGCGCCGTTGCAGCTCGAACGCACCGATATCGGGGCGTTCGTCGCGCGGACGCCACTGGATGTCGTAGCGTAGTCGGGAGGAGGGATCGGCGGCGTCCACCGCCGGCGAGTCGGGCGCGGGCGTGAAATCGCCGTTCGGCTCATAAAAATCCCATCGGCCATCAGGTAGCCGGCGCGTCTGTACGGTGGCGAACAAGCGCGACTCCGTCGGATGGCGTTTTTGCGGATTGGTCCAGAGGGAATGCGGCCCCAGATTCGCCGGTGGATTCATATAGTAATCATGGAGGTTGAAATCCGCCCACACCGGACCGGGCAGATCGAGTCCGCCTACGCCTGTGCCGATGCCCAGAATGTTGTTGCGGATGATGAAATTTCGATGCCGCCCGGCTTCCATCATTTCGCGGCGCAGGATGATGGACTGTGTCGCATTCCAGATGGTATTGAACTCGATAAGAACGTTGTTCATCCGGGTGCCGAACATCACCGCCCAGTAGGTTTCTCCGTAGGCATCGAGCAGGTTGTTGAAAAATGCCACGTTGAAAAGTTCCTCGTCCTGCGCCAGCCACTGCTGCGCGGAGTTGTCATAGGCGCGGTTGTTGCGAATGATGATGTCACCCTTCGGGCCGCCCCAGCTTTGGAACACGTCGGCGTGTTGTCCGGAGCCTTGAACGGCCTTCTCCCGCCCCTCCGCGGCAAAGCGCAGCGCACCATTGGCAGGGCCTTCCACGAAGATGGTCTGCCGATAGTTGGTTCGTTGAGACGTAATCTTCACACGTCCTTCGACGGCCTCGGCGATCAACCCGAACTCACCGGAAACCTTGCCGGCGGCAAACACGCGATTGAGCGCTTCGGCGACTTCCGCGGCGCGGGCGGCGGAGGGGTTCGGCAGTGTCGAAAGATCGGCCTCATGGACGCGATCGGTGGAAGTTTCCCGATGAGTCACGACAAACCGTCCGCCGGCGCGGAAATCATACGGCTCAACCGCTGTGCTGATGATAAATGTATGTGGGGCGCGCAGGCCCGTGATTGTGTTGCCCGTGATGAGCGTGCGCCCGTTGTAGTTGAAGGCGTCGGAGGTCATCCGGCGGATGATATTCCCGCGCAGAATCGCATCGGAGGGCGCGGCGATGGCGACATCGAGAAACTCGAACACACAACCCTCGACGGTCACGTGTGTGGTCTTGCTCCAGAACTTCAAGGCGCGGGTGTAATTGTCGAACCGTCCCTCCTCACCGCTGAATCGGCAGTTTTTGAACCAGTAGTGCGGCGCGCTATAGGCCCCGAAAATCGCGTGGCTGTTGTTGCCGCGCCAGTCAAACCACAGGTCTTCGAATTTCAGCATGCCGCAGCGGGGGTTGCCCGACCGCACAATGCGCGGCTTGGCGTCGGGCGCGGGCCGGATGGTGACGAAGCGATCAAAAGCGTGCGTGCGATCAAGCTCCAGTTCGTGCGCCCCGGATGCCAACAGCACATGGTCCCCGCCCTTCGCTGCTCTCAACGCCCGCCCGACGGTGCGGAACGGCTGATCCGCGGATCCCGCGCCGCTTTCATCATGGCCCCGCTCCGCGTCCACATGCCACTTCCGGCGCGCCGCGGCATCGGCGATGTGGAAGGTCCGCGGCGGAAGCATCGTTGTCATTCCGCGGCCAGCCGGCGGATGCACGCGAGCGGTGAGTTGGAAGGTCGAACCGGCGGCCGGCGACAGCGCCGCCAGCGATCCGACGAACTCCCACTCGCCGGTGGCCGTGTGAAGCGATTCGGCGGCGCTCTCGGCGAACACCTTGTCCTCGTGCAGAAACTCGACTTTTTCAATGCCGTTGACATGGTGGGCCACAATCCCCACGGTCGGGGCCTCGATGGGCAATTCCGCATGTTCGGGAAGCGACCATAGGGCGATGGCCGGCGCATCCTCCCCCAGGCCGTGCGCGACAGGAACCCCGTTCCACAGGCTCATGAAAAGGAAAAACAGAGAAAAACTTCCGTTGGCTCGAACGCGGCTGTCGGACCCTCTCCTGTTCATATGCGGCTTCGCCTCCCCCGCCCGGACGCGCTGCTCGCGTCGGGTCGGACAGCATCATGACAACCGGAACGTTTCCAATCAAGGCGCTTATGGGCTGGCGGCATCGTCGGGCTTGACGCAAGGATCGTCCCCCCGCATGTTGAACACAGCAACCAGGCAGGAGAAATGTCATGATCCGCAAGGCGTTCGTTATGCAGTTGCATCCGGGGCAGGAAGAAGAATATCGCCGCAGGCACAATCCGATCTGGCCGGAGTTGGAGGCGGAACTGAAAGCGCGCGGCGCGCATAACTATTCCATTTTTCTGCATCCGGAAACCCGCCAGCTCTTCGCCTATGTGGAGATTGAAGACGAAGCAAAATGGCTTGATGTGGCCAGCTCGGACGCGTGCCGCCGCTGGTGGGCGCATATGCGGGAGTTGATGGAAACCCATCCCGACAACCGGCCGGTCAGCCGCGATTTAGTCGAGGTCTTTCATCTCGATTGACGCGCCCCGGCCTTTAGGACGGAGGTTGTACCCTGGAATCGGTGGGCGCGGAAGCGTCGGCCGGGGTTTGCTCCGTGGATGGTCCGACTTTTTGCATTTCCCATTTTGTTTCGAGCAACGCCAGCCGACGCGCCAAACGGGCCCGGTCTTCGTTCAGGCGGGAGATTTCCACGGAAAACTGGAAAGCGACCAGCAGCAGGAAGACGAAAATCACGGCGACAATAATGCTGACGTATTGCATACCCAGTGCGGCGGAGAGCCGGTCGAGCCAACCGGTGAAGAGCGCGCCGGCCAGAATGAAAAGGCTCGTGCCGATCCACAGCAGGGCATAGCGCTCGCGCAGCCGGGAACGGCGGATGGCCTCCACGTTGACGACCATCACCAGAACACTGACGATGCCCATGATCAGCCGGATGCGGATCATATGCGGCAGTGTTGCCAGGCGATCTGCCCAGCCGGGGTGCGCCGCCAGGGCCACCAGCGTGCCGGCGATTATGCCCACGGCCCATCTGCTCGTTCGTGCGGCTCGCCACTTGCCGAAAAGACCCCACCCCAGCGCCGCCGCTCCGACGGCCGCCGCAAAAACACGCCATCCCGCTGGCGTCATGACGCGTCCGCTCCTGTTGTGGTGTTGCCGGAATGCGCCATCTTCATCAACAGGGCCGTCTTGGAAAGTCGGTGGTCCACGGGACGCAAGCGTTCGATAAAAAGGGCGAGGCCCACCTTCAGTCCATAATAGATCGCGCGCCACCCGTTGATCGAGGAACGCCCGTGGCGCCGCGGATGAAACTGTACCGGAACTTCGGCCAACGTGAAACCCTGACGTCGTAGCAGCGCGATGGCCTCCGGCTCTGGATACTCAACCGGATATTCGCGCGCAAAACAATCCAGCAGCGGTCGGCTCACCAGCCAGAAACCCGAGGTGGGATCGCTGATGCGTGTGCGACAGACCACGGAGAGAAATACGGCGAGGGCCCGAATGCCCGCCTGGCGAACCGGGGTGCCCTGAAAAGGCGAGCCGTCATGAAAACGCGCGCCGATGACGAGGTCCGCGCGGGTGGCGCGCCAGCCCTCCAGCAATTTGGGCGCTTCCTCGGGCGGATGCTGACCGTCGCCATCCATGCGTACAACCAGATCAAAGCCTTCCGCTATGGCGTATTGAAATCCCGCTTGAACCGCCCCGCCGACGCCCAGGTTGCAGGGAAGATCCAGCACAACCGCCCCAGCCGAGCGGGCGACTCGCGCAGTGTCGTCGGTGGAGCCGTCGCTGATCACAACAACGCGCGTGTCCGGGAGGGACTTGCGGGCGCGCGCCACCAAGTCAGCCAGTCCCTCCGCCTCGTTGAAGGCGGGAATCAACACCATGATTCTGGGATTCGACTTGCTCATGGCGGTGGGGCCGAGTCCGATGATGCAGATGCTACCGCGATTCGGATGCGATGCAAGAGCGCTCCCAGATCGGCGGCATAGCCGCGCAACCCCTCGTCGGCGGGGTTGTAGGGCGTCGGAGAGGCGAACCGGTATACGCCCGTCGGCGATTCGGCGGCCGGATCGGCCTCCGCGGGACGGAATACCAAAACTATGCGCGTTTCCGTTTCCCACGCGAATTCGAGCTCGGCGGGCGGGCCTTGCCAGGGAGGCGTGATCCGCAGGGTTTGCGTGGTGTTGCGGCGACCGGAAGAGGCCGTAATCTCGATGATCACGTGCCCACCGGGCGGAGGCACAGGTCCGAGGATGCCGCTTCCCTGTCGCGTCCACTGTGCCAGTGCGCGCGTGCCATCGGGCAACGTGACCTCGCGGAGCCGATCCCAGGGACCGCGCAGTGCCAGCGGTCCGCCGTCAAGCCGCTTGTCGAGGGGAGGAGCGTTTTGGCCGGGCGACAACGGGTGTGGCCGCAGCAAATGCAGCTCGATTTTTCGCCGAGCGGCTTCGGCGGGCAACGCATTGCGGCTCCGCAAAATGGGCAACTCGATTACCTTCCGCCCTCTCTCGATCAACACGACGTCCTGTTCCAAGCCGGGATTTGACCAGGCGGAAATCAGCCATACCAGCTCCGACGCCGCCCGCTCGCGGAGCCACCGGATAATCTCCGGCCATAGTTCAAACGCGTCGCCATTGACGCCGTACACCCGTTCGTCCGGTAGTACCGAAAGCGGCGAACTGAAGGGCTCGTAATCGAAAATAGCCAGATGCCCGCCGATTGCGGCCCGGAGCTCGCCCAGCCAACGGTCCGCGCCACGCTCGGAACGCAGCCGCCAGGGCGCTGGCCAGCGCAGGGGATTGGCGAGGGCGGCGGTCAGGAGCAATAATCCCCAGCCGGCTGGAAGCGCCAAACGCCAGGGTTTTCGGTCCATCGCCACGGCGCGCAGCCGCGATCCGATCGCCGCGAGCGGAGGGATGAATGAGACGCTCGCCAGCATCATGAGGGGGGCGAGTCGGCGTTGACTCCACATGCCCATTTGATCAACCCCTTTGAGATAAAAGAAAAGCGGCGCCAGCAGAAGCGTCATGAGCACCCAAATCCGTTCGCGCGCGCGCCCGCACCGCACGGGTTCGATCAAAATCGCCGCGGCCAGTAGGATGCTCAAAGGCCCTTGTACCGCCACTCCAAATTCCTGGAATCCGATGCGCACAAAACGCTGACGCCAGGGCCCGACGAGTCCAAGAATCAGTGGCGCCAGGGCGATCACCATGCCCGCCGCCATTCCCGCGCGGGATCGCAGTGACACTGCGCCCGCCTCGCGCAGACGACGATGGAAGCGTTCCGGCAGCAGAACGACGACACCAGTTGCGGCGATGCCGAGCGCCCCCACGAGGGCCGTCCATCGCACGGCGCTATCCAGGCGAATGCGTTCCAACCAGGATGCCGGCTGTAGAAAATCGCCGTAAGGCTTGCAGAGATAATGGGTCATGGCGACCAACGGCAGTATTCCCAGGGCAAACAGAAGAACCTCAACGAGACGGGAAGCGCGTCCCCCTTCCTCTTCGCACAGTCGGAAGAACAGCAGTGGCGTGGCGACAGCCAATCCAAGCGGATGGTAGGTGACGGCCAGCCCCAGGAGCCAGGAGGCGATACCGGCGCCTATCCACGGGCGGGCGGGTGTCCGCGGCGTGAGGGCGCCGATCACCATCAAGGATAGGGCCGCCATTTCTGGGAAATAGCCCCGCAACGTCCATATCAGCAGGGGCGTTCCGAACCACAAGGCAAATCCGGCGCAAAGGCCCCAGATCCCATGGCGACCTCTCGTCCAACCGATCATCCCCGCAAAAGCCAGAACGCCCAACAGGGGCACGCCGTAGTCCGTTAGCGTTCCTGCACTGACGGTTCCCAATCCCAACGCCAACAAGGGGAGAGAGGGATAAAACCAGGGGTTCGTTCGAGGTTCTTCTTCAACCACCCGGCGTATTTCGAATGAGCGGTCGCGCGTATCGCGTCCGCCGGGGCGGTATTTCATTAGAAAGGCGCGGCGCAGCTCTATGGGCGTCTCGGCCAGCGCGCGATCAGGGCCGTGAAAACTGCGCCCCGCGGCAAACGCACGCGCCATATTGCGGTAACAGGAAAGATCGAGGCCGACCAGCGTATCCTCATGAGGGCGAAGCAACAGCACGGCGCCGAAACCGAACAGTATCCACGCCACAATCCGGGTCGAATGGCGCGCGCCATCGCGCGTGGCGAACCGCGCCATCGCCGCTGCCAGCGCGGGCGCCAGGGTCAACAGCATCCAGATGACAGCCAGGGTTCTCACACGCGCCGCGCGCCGGCGGCGGGACGAATTTCGCTTACGGTGACCGGATGGCCGAATTGGCTTTCCGCCGCCCCGCCGACCTCATGCGCCGTGAATGACGCGCGGGAGGTTTCGACCAGTGCGATGGCGCTGCCGCCAAATCCGCCGCCGGAAAGCCGCGCTCCCAGTGCGCCGGCGCGCAAAAAGGCCTCCACACAGAAATCGAGCTCCGGACAAGAATTCTCGAACAACTTCCGCGAGCTGTCGTGCGAAGCGCTCATCAGCGCGCCGAAACCGCCGAGGTCACCCGCGTTCAGTCGCTGTACGGCGGCCTGCACGCGCTCGTTTTCGCCGATCACGTGCGCAGCGCGGCGGGCGGTTTCATCATCGAGGCCGTCGCGATACTGTTCCCACTCGATCATGGTAACATCCCGCAGCGTGCGTACCGGATGGGATAATCGTGCAGCAAAATGAGCCGCGGCGCGCTCGCAGGCGGCGCGGCGTTGATTGTAAGCCGACTCAACGAGCCGATGTTTGACGCCCGTGTTGCACAACAGGAACTCAACGCCTGCCGGCAGAGCGACGGTGCGCGCATTCAGCGATCGGAAATCCGTGAAGACCAGCCGGCCTTCGGCGCCGAAAAGGCCGCTGATCTGGTCGAGCAGCCCGCAGCGCACGCCGGCAAACTCATTCTCCGCCTGCTGCGCGATCTTCGCGGCCTCGATAGGGGGTAACTCGACGCCGTACAGGGCCGCAAGGGCAAGCGTCGAGGACACGCTCAGCGCGGCGGAACTGGAGAGGCCGGCGCCGAGCGGCAGATTCCCGCCGAACGCGGCGTCGAAGGCGAGCGGAGACCGCGCCAGATAAGCGGAAAGAAAATGGAGCACGCCGAGCGTGTAGTTGGCCCAGCCAGCGGATGGGATGGGCGCGGGACGCGACACGTCGAATTCCACTTCCCGATTCAAATCCACGGCCAGCAACCGTCCGCGGGTGGCGCCGGATGGCGCGGGGCGCACCATGAAAACGATGCCCTGCTCCAGCGCGGCGGAAAGGACAAAACCCTCGTTGTAGTCTGTGTGGTTGCCCAGGACCTCGACGCGGCCGGGGGCGAACCAACCTAAAGCGGGCGGCGAGCCGTAACGGTCCGTGAAGGCTTGCGCGACGCGTTTTTGAAGTGAGAAACAGACGCCATTATCTTCTTTTTTGCTGGCGCTCATGGGGGTTTGCGTTAGATTATGAAATCGGATAAAGTCTTACCTCACGTGGGGCGCGGTAGCCAAGTGGTAAGGCACGGGTCTGCAAAACCTGTATTCACCGGTTCGATTCCGGTCCGCGCCTCCATGGCTTTTTCGCCGGCCTTATCCGACCTTTTTCTCGTGCAGATAAGGCACAATCCTATCTTCCATCCCGCAAAAGCGCAGGCTGTTGTTCATATGGTCCCGCTCATCGAGTGCGATCCGGCGGAAAACGTCCGCCCATGACTCAAAGGGTCCCATACGCTGAGCCTCGGCGCTTTCCACCTTCATGGTCTCCAGCTCGGGGTGGTCCTGGACGAACTTCATATAGGTGTGCTCGGCGTGATCCTCAAACTCGGCATTGAGATAAAATGCGCGGCGAATATCAAGACGGGCGAGCAGCCGGCTGAACCAGACATACTTGAAGCAGGCGGCCCGCGGCATGACCGATTCGCGGAACCAGCTCTCCCGCATCCCATCGGCGCGCATCTTGTCCTCGATGACCAACAGGTGCCAGAACTCATTGTCCTGCGCTTCACGTCCCCAATGGACAATGCGGGTGGCTCGCTCCACGTCTTCCGGATTCTTGAAGCGTGTGGAGAGTAGCGCATATTGTCGGGTTTCCCACGCCTGGTAAGGAATCCGCGCAAGGATCTCCAGTAGACGCACTTTCGGCAGAATGGTCGCCGGTCCATAGGCGAGGTCCATTGCCTTGAACAACGCCCGCGCCAACGAAGTGTATTTCATCGGCGGGCGCTTCAGCGAAGCTTCCTGCTCCGCCTTCAATTCGACTGGTTCAATTACTCTCAACATTTGAGCCCAATATCCTTCCCCCGGGAAATCTGCCACATTTCCATTTGTATTCAAGCGGATAAGATCCTTATAACCGTCTTATTCAACTACAACGCGGCCATCGCCGTTTTCATGATCCGTTCGTCATCTCTCACTTCCGCAGTTCTCGTCATTAAATCCGGGGATAGACAACGTATGAGCCGCTCATTCTCACACCCGACACAGCTTCTATGTTGAACACAGGAAGCCGAGGGGGGAATGTGCCAATCAAACATCGAATCCGCTCAAACCGGCTGACGGTGAAAAGCCAGGAATGATCGTCTTTTGTTCAATGAAAACATGAATGAACCGCAGATGACACAGATGAGTGCGGACTAAAACCACCACGAAAGGCGGAAAAAATACGAAAATGCGAGGGAATTCAACACTTCCTCCTGTCTGCGATCAAAAGAACAACGTCTGAACGACCCTCCAAGCGTATGCGCTGACGCGCGCCGTTCAAGGGGGACGATGGGCAACCCGTTTGCGGCGCCGTGCTGACATCCTATTGGGCGTTGTTCTTGTAATGTGATGGGGCCAAAGAGAGTGTCGGACTTAAAGTGTTGGGGTGGAACAACAGCGATTCCAACCATTGCTCGCCGTTGGAGGTCAGCCGCCAGGCGCCGCCGTTTCGGCCGATCAGCCCGCGGCCGTTTCGGCTTAGTAGGTTTTCATCCACGGCAAGGACACAGTGCGGCTGAGCGCCCAGCGCGTTCGCCTCCTCCGCCGAAGCCGTTCGTCCGCGGAGTACGACGCCGCCGGCGCAGACGGTGAGCACAATGGCCGGGCGGTCGGCCTCGAATAAAGGCCCTTGCCACAGGCCAGGGTAGCGAATGAAGTAATCAGGCAGATGCTGGACGCGGCAGGCCAGTTCGAAGGCAGCCGGCGTGGTCTCGAGAACGTTCGCCATTGAAAACATGCCATCGTCGCTCCGCGCCGAGAAGGCCGCCAGCGGGTTCACGCCGTCAAGATTCATCCCGTGCCAGTTGCCGTGATCCGGTTTCTCCCGTTGCATCCGGTACCACCGTTCGAATCGGAGATTGCGCACCAGCCCGATCTCGAAATGTAAATGCGCGCGCACCAGGGGAATAATGGAGGAAGGCGTGTGACCCATACGTCCGATCTCCTGGCCGGCGACGACCGGGTCGCCCGCCGAAAGGCCAGGGGCGATGCGGTCCAGATGCGCATAGAGGGTGTACACCTCGCCCAACGGGTCGTCGTGGAGCAGGACCACATAGATGCCGTAGTTGGAATTGCCCGCGTGAGGTTGCAGATAGGCCACGCGCCCGTCGCCGGCGGCGAACACGGGGTCCAGCGGTCGTCCACGGCGATCGCGCATCGTCGGGGCAATGTCAATGCCCTCGTGAAATGAAGGGATAATCCGTCCGCCCGATTCCCGCGTCCGTGTCGAACCGTACAACGCTGATTCAATGCGGCCTGAGGCGGTGGGCATGAAAATATCCTCAGTTGGTTCGTCGAGCAACCGTGTCTGGGGAGTGGGAAACGCCAGGCGCCAGCGGCGCGGGGAGGCGGGGGAAGGCGGCGTTTCGTCGGCATCGGAAACGGAGGCGGGGGCCGGCGCAGGGGTCGGGCGACGCCTCCACCAACGGCGAACAAGCCAGACATCCAGCACCAGCAGCGGCAGCAGCCACAACAGCAACCGGCGCCGTCGGTCGGGAACCGTGTCCACAATGTCTGGCCGGCGGACCGGAGAAAGATGGGAAAAAGAGAAACTCATGGGCAGGACCACGAACGCATTGGCAGCCAAAAAAATTTTGTGGCAACCTATCACGATGATTCGGCCGTTGCCAACTTCACGATGCGAGAAAGGTATTTTCGTTCCTTTGTCCGCCCATCGCTTTGTCCGGCGCGCGAGCGCCATTCTGGTGTCTGGCCTCACGCTCTCGTTCCGTGTGACGCTCAGCGTCGCATCCGAAAACGCCGCAGTGGCCTCGCTCCTGGGGCGGCTCGACCGCACGCAGCGGACGTTGGCCGCCCGTCTGATCGACACGGTGGAGCGATTCGATCAATTTTTCGGCGACGAGCGCCTGAACGAGGAGGCCGATCAAACACGGTTTTCCGTACAACTGGGCCTGCTCGTGGATGAAAAGGAGGGGGCCCGACTGGAACAACGTTTTCGCCTGCACCTGGAATTGCCGAATCTCCAGCGCCACCTACTGCTCTTTCTGGAGGATGCCTTCGAGAGCGAGAACCCTTCCCGGCCCTCCGCCCTGGTGGCTGCGGCCGGCGATTCCCGGCCCTTGGCGGGCTTGCGCCTGGCATTCACCCGCCTGGGCCGCTTCCGGGCGCAAGCCGATGCGGGAGCGCGCCTGGGTTCGGAGTCGCAGGCGTTTCTCCGCGGACGACTTTCGCTGCTCAAAACGCGGGAGGTTTGGGAATGTCGGCTGACACAGACGGTGACCTGGTTCACCCGCGATGGATGGGTCGTCGCGAGCGAGGCACGATGGACGCAATCTCTCGCCGGCGACCGGTTGCTGCGCTCCACAACGAGGCTGGAATGGCGTGAGGACAGCGACGGCGTAGCGCCTTCGCAGTCCGTTGAATTCTTTCAAGCCGTGGGACGCCAACGAGGCCATCGGTTCGCCGTGCGGGGGCGGTGGCCCGAGACCTCGCATTGTCATAGCGCGCTGTATTCCGCCGACTACACCCTCCGCCTTCGGCTGGGGCGCGACTGGCTTTATCTGGACATGGGGCCGGGTGTCGAGTTCGCACAGGATCGGGATTACCGCGCGAACCCGTTCGCTCTCGTGCGCCTCGAATGCCTGTTTGGGAAGGAATGACGCCCCTTCGGTGGATGCGAACGGGGCGGATTTCTTCGCCCAGACGCAGGGGAGAACTTGGAGCGGGCCAAGAATTGAAAACCGCGGCGCTGCGCCGGAGAGACAATACCCAATAAAGAGCCAACAGGGATAGCGCAGATGAAAAACGGGGTTCCTATCGCGGGAAAACCCGACCCGATACGGGTTCATCCAGTATCCGAAGCGTGAACTCCACGTCGTCCACTCGATTGCGCATGGCATAACCACAGCTGTCGCCGGCGTTGAAGGTCAGCAACTACGGTGAAAAGATTAACCCGGATTTTGCATTTAGGCAGCCGAATGCGGTTGGCCTTTTTGGAGGTTGCCACACCCAAAGGGTGATACCCGTATGCGATCCAGCCAGTCTTCAACGGCAGAATCTGGGGGCTGCACACGGTTTTCAGTCGGAAAAGAAAAAGGTGCGTAGCCGAAGGCGAACGTGAGCAGCGGCGGAAAGATGCCGGACAATCTTGAGTCAATGTCATGCGGATGATAGGACCCAATCCGCACGAAACGAGGCTCCAGCCGGTGCCGATCGAATGGAGGGGTCGCCGTACCGCTTCGCTGTTCGCGACGCGCTTATGACGGCGAAAGAAAGAATCGGAACGGGCGGAAAGTACTCGTAGTGCCGCAGGATCGGCGACGCCCGTGTTATGGCGGCCGCCGCCAAAGACCCATGGAGATGGAGGTCCGTCTCGCTATTCATCCGACGCACGGCAGTTGTGTGCGTCAAGTTCCGCAAAAAGGCTTCGGAAAATCCCATTTGAATTTTTGGTTCATCATTTCGCCGAGTTTTCAGCAATCCGGTGTAGGTCGGCTTGTGGCGCGCAGCATCAAAGGCGGCAAAAAGATGAAATTTTCACATACCGGTTTTTCGTATCGGCGGGCCGTGCCCCGAACAAGCTGGCCTGCACGATGCCTGATTGCAGCCGGCCCGGATCAGGTGCTGAAATCGTGCAACGACATCGGCGTTGTCCGTACGGCCCGCCCGTCGTAAGCTTCGGGCGCGCGGAGGACAGAATCATGCAGGCCATCCCATTAACCGGTGTGCGACTTTCCGTCCGGCAGAGGGCGAAAGTGTCCTATCTGCTCTACGAACCCCCATCCCGGCCGCGGTCCACTCGCCATGCGCCGCTGATCCTGTTTCTCCATGGCGCCGGTGAGCGGGGCGCTGATCTGAACCTGGTCAAAAAACACGGCATCCCCCGCCGCATTGAGGAAGGCGTGCGTTTCCCGTTCTACACGGTCGCGCCGCAATGCCCGGCGGGCGCGATCTGGGACGCGGTGGCGCTGGAGGCCCTGCTGGACCGCCTGTTGAAGACGCTTCCGGTGGATGCCGACCGCGTGTACGTCACGGGGCTCTCGATGGGCGGCGCGGGCGCCTGGGCGGTGGCGTACCGGTGCCCGGAGAAGATCGCCGCCGTCGCGCCGATCTGCGCGCCATTCCAGTATCTGGCCCCCGAACGCCTGAGGAATATCCCCGCCTGGTGTTTCCACGGCGCGATGGACATCGTGGTGCCGGTGGACGATTCCGTTCGGATGGTGCGGCTGCTTCGAAACGCCGGCGCGCGGGTCCGATTCACCGTCTATCCCGACGCCGACCACGACAGTTGGACGGCGACCTACGCGAACCCGGATTTTTATGCATGGCTTTTGCGGCAGCGGCGGCGCGGCCCGCTCCGCTCATGCGAGACCTGAAGCCGTGAACGCTCCCACCGAAACGCCGTTGATCGCCGTGGATTCCGACGGGTGTGTCTTCGACACCATGGCGTCAAAGCAGATTCGCTGTTTTCATCCGGAGATCATCCGCTGGTGGGGGCTTGAGGCCGCGGCAGCGCTCGTGCGCGAAACGGCGGAATTTGTCAACCTCCGCTCCGCGTGGCGCGGGTTGAATCGTTTCGTCGCGCTGCTGAAAACCTTTGATCTTCTCTGCGCGCGCCCGGGATTTGCCGCGTCCGGCGCGCCGATGCCGGATACGCGCGCGCTGCGGCGTTTTGTCGAATCGGGCGATCCGCTGAGCAATGAAAGTCTGCGGCGGCGTGCGGAGGCGACCGGCGATGCCGAGCTGCGGCGGCTGCTGAACTGGAGTCTGGCGGTCAACGAGCGCGTGGCGCGCGAGGCGCCGCGAGGCCCGCCGTTCGCGGGGGCGGCAGAGGCCCTGCGCGCGGCGGCGGCGCGCGCGGTGGTGATCGTCGTCTCGCAAACCCCGAACGAGGCGCTCGAACGCGAGTGGCGGGACAGCGGCCTGCGTCCCCTGGTCCGCGCCGTATGGGGACAAGAACATGGAACGAAAGCGGCGATGCTGCGGGCGGCGGCGGCGCGCTGGGGCGCGGCGCGCGCGATGATGATCGGCGATGCGCCGGGCGATCTGCGCGCCGCGCGTGAGGCCGGCGCGGCGTTCTATCCGATCCTGCCGGGCGCGGAGGCAGAGTCCTGGGCGCGCTTTCGCACAGAGGCGCTGCCGGCTTTTCTGCGGAACGAATGGACGGAGGCCGCCGCGGCGGCTATGATTGCGCGGTTTGAGGCGTCGCTGCCGGCGACGCCGCCGTGGGGCCAGCTTCGGTGTCCGGACTCTGCTGGAATCGGCGGCGGATGAGTTTTCCAAGCCTTGGAAGCGGTAGCGGCCTGGATTTCCAAGGCTTGGAAAATTTGGAATAATTTTTTCCAAACCTTGGACATCGCGCATCTCCAAACGCGAGGAGAATGAAAACATGGCAACATCGGAAAAAATCGGCGTGGCAGTGATCGGCGCGGGCGGACGCGCGATACATGTGGTGAAAAATTTAATCCGCGATTCGGCGGGGGGGGCGCGGGTGGTTTCGGTGTACGATCCGGACCCTGCGGCGATGGACGAGGCGGCGCGCCACTGGGACGCGCCGGATACGCGCCGGGCGGCCACCGCGGAGGAGGCGCTGCGGACCCCGGGCGCGCAGTGGGCGATGATTTTTTCGCCGAACGCCTTTCACCGCGAGCAGATCGTCGCCGCATTCGCGGCGGGATTGCACGTGTTTTCCGAAAAGCCGCTGGCGACGACGATTGAGGACTGCGTGGCGATTCACGAGGCCTACGCGCGAAGCGGACGGTTCTTCGCCACGGGTTTCGTGTTGCGCTACGCGCCGCTCTATCGCGAAATCAAGCGGCTGCTTGATTCCGGCCATTTCGGGCCGGTGATCGCCATCGCCGCCAGCGAGAACATCCCCCCCGCGCACGGCGGCTACATCATGGCCAACTGGCGTCGGCATACGCGGCTGGCCGGACCGCATATCCTCGAAAAATGCTGCCACGACCTCGATCTCATCAACTGGTTCTGCGACGATCTCCCGCGACGAGCCGCGGCCTTCCACGGCTGCGATGTCTTCAAGCCGGAAAACCAGTGGATGTTCGATCAATACGGCGGGGCCAAGACCTTCCTCTCCTGGCCGGATCGGCATCGGGATGTGGACTCGCCGTTCACGTCCGACAAGGATCTGATGGACAATTTCATCGGCATCCTGGAGTACCGCGGGGGGGCTCGGGTTTCGTTTCAGGCCACGATGTGCAACGCGATCCCCGAGCGGCGTATGTACATCGCGTGTCTGGAAGGCACGATCATCGGCGAGCTTTACAGCGGTCGGCTGCAATACGCTCGCATCGGTGAAAAGCCGCGCGAAGCGCCTCTGCCCGGCGGCGGCCACGGCGGCGGCGACGAATACATCATGAAGGAGCTGTGGGAGACGATGACGCTGGGCACGACGCCGAAAAGCGGCGGCGAGGAGGGACTGCGCAGCGCGGTCGTGGCGCTCGCGCTGGATCAGGCCGCGCGCGAAGGGCGCGTGCTGGACCTCGAACCCGTCTGGAAATCGCTGGGGCGATGACATCATTGAATAGGGGGGCGGTCGAACGAGTCCGGCCTGTCCAACTCGCTCCGCTCATCGCCGCGGTGCGGACTTCGATCGTCCGGCAATTGCTCCCGTGGTTCCGCCGTCACGCGCGCGCACTGCCGTGGCGGCGGCGGCGCACGCCTTATCGCGTACTGGTGTCCGAGCTGATGTTGCAGCAGACGCGCGCGGACCAGGCGGCCCCCTATTTTGAGCGATTCATTCGTCGGTTTCCCGACTGGCGCGCGCTGGCCGCCGCCGATGAGGCCGACGTGCTGAAAGCGTGGGAGGGACTCGGCTATTACGCGCGGGCGCGCAACTTGCGCCGCCTTGCGCAATGGATTGTGAATAAAGGCGGCGGCCGCTTGCCGAAATCTGTGGATGCGTTGCGGCGATTGCCCGGTATCGGCCCCTACACGGCGGCGGCAGTGGGCAGCCTCGCGTTCGGGCTCGACGCGGCGGCGGTGGACGGCAATGTGCGTCGCGTTCTGGCGCGGGTGTTCGAGCTCTCCGCGCCCCGCGGAGTTTCTCTCGAGGCCGAATGCCGCCGTCTCGCGGCCGATCTGCTGCCGAAGGGCCGTGCCGGCGCGTTCAATGAGGCGATGATGGAGCTCGGCGCGGTCGTCTGCCTGCCGCGCGCGCCTCGGTGCACGGATTGTCCTCTGCGCGGGGTCTGCCGGTCCGCTGCAACGGGGACGCCGGAACAATACCCGCGGCGCGCGCCACGTAAACGCGTTCCGCACTATGTCGTCGGCGCAGCGGTGACGCTCGATGCGCGGGGGCGCGCGCTCATTGCGCAACGAAAATCGGAGGAGATGCTCGGCGGGCTCTGGGAATTTCCGGGCGGCAAGATTGAGCCGGGGGAAACGATGGCCGAGTGTATCGCGCGCGAGCTGAAAGAGGAGCTGGGCATCGAGATCGAGGTCGGCGAACGACTGACCGTGGTGCGCCACGCCTACAGCCACTTCACGATCGAGCTCCACGCGCATTTCGCGCGCCGAATTCGCGGGCGGCCTCGCCGCATCCATTGCGCCGACTTCGCCTGGGTCCCTGTCGCGCGCCTGCGCGACCGGCCGTTTTCCCGCGCCGACCTGCGAATCATTGAGGCGCTCGAAGCATGGGTGGCGGCCGCCCGATCCCACCCGCGCGGCCGTGCATCGAACATATCCGACACGTCTGACCGGCCCCAAACCTCGCCCGTCACTGTTTCTGCAACGTGAAGTATCCAGAGTAGGTTCCTTCGCCGGCGACGGTGGTACGCGTACCTTCGATCGTGCCGCGAATGCGATTGTCGGCGACGGATCCGCTATAGGTGATCTGGCCAGTGACGCCCGGTTCGCTGACGGGGGCGGTCATGGAAAAACTAGACCCCGTCAATGCCCCGCTGACGGTCCCGCCCGCGTGCAGCGTGTCGCTGACAACGCGCCCGTCGGCGGCGATAAAGATCGTCACGGCGCGCGAATTCACCACGGGCGGCTGGCCGGGATCGCGCACCACGATCTCCGCGGTCCCCGCGTAATTTCCGGCGGGGTCCGGCGCCTCGCCGCTCCCGCCGCCTCCGCCGCTCTTCGAGGCGGCGAGCGCCGCGCCCACCACGGCCACTGCGACGCCGCCGATGGCCGCCGGCGCCACCCACCTGGGCCGTTCGCCATCGGCTTTCGCGCCCGGCGCTGAGGCGTCCACCGTCTGCAGCCGCACCGTATGCCACGGCGTTTCCGTCGCCAGTTCCGCGTCATCCGTCGCCTCGATGTAGTAGGAGAATTGCTCGGCGCCGGCGAGCAGATGGGGTGCGAGCACGGCGATAAACACGCCGCCGCCGGACGCCTCCATCGGAATCTCAAAGGGCGCGGCATCGCGACTGGCGGTGTAGAAGAGCTTCACTGACCGCACTGCATTTCGGTCGTCGGTCACACGCGCGCGGATGATCAGCGGCTGGCCACGCACCGCCACCGCGGGTGGATCGTGCCGGATGAGGGGCGGACGATTCTGGGCCGACGCGACCGTCGCCAGCAGGACCATTCCGATCATTCCTGCCACTTGCGCCCGCATGCTTCTCTCTCCATTTCAGCATCAGACTACCCGCAATCTCCGGTCGGCGCAAGAGTGAGAAACGGGAGCAGAGCGAAGGGGACGACGAACGGTTGACCCTGCCGCCTTTTTCGCAGCTTGGCGCCGCGAAACAAGGCGGCCCACACATGGCGGTGACCGGCCACAACGCAGGGCGATGAAGACCCGACGGGCAGGACCGTTCGCCGGCAGTCCCTTTTGCCGATTCCGCTGGAGCGCCAACCGTTTCAAGGTGTAACGTTTGTCGTTGTTCGAAGGAGCGATTCATGGCGGTTCCGATCCGGATTCGGGGATTGGTCAAGTCGTTTGGCGGTATGCGTGTGCTCGAGGGTGTGAGCCTGGAGATCGCCGCCGGCGAGCTGTTCTTTCTGCTCGGCCCCAGCGGATGCGGCAAGACGACACTGCTGCGGTGCGTGGCAGGTTTTTGTACGCCCGACGCGGGTGAGATTTTCATCGGCGAAACGGAGATCACACACCTCCCGCCGCATCGGCGTGACACGGGCATGGTGTTCCAGAGCTATGCCCTCTGGCCCCACCTGACCGTACGGGAGAATGTCGCCTTCGGGCTCGAACAGCGCCGGCGTCCGCGCGCGGAGATCGTCGCGCGCGTGGATGCCGCGCTCGACATGGTGCGAATGCGAGATCGGGCGAACGCGCGCCCGAACCAGCTTTCCGGCGGCCAGCAACAGCGCGTCGCCCTCGCGCGGGCGCTGGTCGTGGAGCCTCGATGTTTGCTGCTCGACGAACCGCTGTCGAATCTCGATGCCAAACTGCGGCTGGAGATGCGCGGGGAGATCCGCCGGATTTGCAAAACCGCCGGTCTGACCACCCTCTATGTCACGCATGACCAGAAAGAGGCACTTTCCATCGCCGACCGCTTGGCGATCCTGGATGCCGGACGCGTGGTTCAGTGCGGAACGCCGGTCGAGGTGTATCGTCGGCCCGTGAACCGCTTTGTCGCGGGTTTCATCGGGGAAACTAATTTTGTCGAGGGTGTGATCGAGAATATCGCGAACGGGCACATCCGATTGCGCACGGCATGGGGGACGATCGTCAGCGCGGCGCCGCCGCCTGGCGGCGTCGCGCCCGGCGCGCGGTTGACGATCTCGCTGCGCCCGGAGGCGATCCGGCTGGACGCGCCGGCCGCGGATATGCCGAATGTTTTTGACGCGGTGGTGCGGGAGAGCGTTTACCTGGGGGAAATAGCTCAGTACCACATCGAGCCGCGCTCAGGCGCCGGCCCGGCCTTGAAAGCGTTCGAGCTGCATCCGAGTCACCTGGCCGCGGAAGGCGGGCGGTCCGTGCGCCTGTGGTTTGATCCGGCCGATGTCGTTCTACTGGAGGAGGAGTCGAACACCGGCGCGGAAATATCCGACCGCCGGTGAAATTGTTTGTAAAGGCGGACCGAAAGGAGAAAAGCGATTGATGAAAACGTTTGGTGTGCTGCTGTCCTTTTTCATGGCTTTATCGGCCGGCGCTCAGACGGCCGGTCCGAATCTGAACTCTCCGTCATCGTCGGCGACTGAGCAAAAGGGAGCGAAGCGCGCCCCCGACCGCGACTGGCCGAAGGAACCGGGCGACGCCTCGGTGTGCTTGTGGAAGGGCGATCGTCTCGCGGCATTTTCCCTGACCATTGACGACAACTGTGCGCCGAACCACCCTTTCTGGATCGAAATGGGCAATATATTCGGCTTTCGCTTCACCTGGTTCGTCATCACCGAGCGCGTCGGTACCGGCGGTTTCTGGGGAACGTGGGACGCGTTTCGCAAGCTACACGAGATGGGACACGACATTCAATCGCACACCGTCTCGCACCTGCACGGGCAATACGACATCGAGACCGAATACCGCGAATCGAAGCGGATGATCGAAGAGAAAATCCCCGGCCATCGTGTGCGGACCCTGGCGTATCCCGGCGGCCAACATCCGGTAAAAAACGACGCGGGAGTCGCGGCCAAATATTACATTGGCGCGCGTGGCACGGTGGGGATGGTGACGCCGGCGGTGAACATGCCGTATATGCGCACCGGCTCACAGGGCGGCGGAATTTTTACCGGCGAGCGCTCGAAAATGGAAACCTTTTTCGATCCCTCTCATCGCAACTACCGCGGCTGGCATATTTGTCTTTTTCACCTGGTCAAAGAGGACAAACAGCCAACCATCCGCGAAAACCTTGCGCGGGTGAAAGAACGGGAGGCGGATATCTGGGTCGGAACGTTTACCGAGGTCGTGAGGTATGCCCGCCAGCGTGACACGGCCAAAGTCCGCACAGAGGAGCGCGGCTCGACTCGGATAGTTTTTACGCTGACGGACGAATTGGATGATCAAATTTACGACGGACCGCTGACCGTAAAAGTGCGCCTGCCGCCTTCGTGGACCAACGGGAAGGCCGTCCAGGGTGGGAACCCCCCCCCTTGCGCGGTGATTGAGCATGAAGGGGCGCGCTATGCGCTGGTGGACGCCGTGCCGGACCGGGGCGCGGTCACGTTGACCCCTGAATGAAGCGTCCGGGCGACTCGGCGCTTGGCTTCTCGAAGACCAGAACCTCCTCAATGCCCGCGAAGCCGTTTCTTTGCGACCGCGCGACGCTCTCACCTATGAAACGGCGGCCGCAAGGGCGGCGCTCACGCGCTTTTCCGCCCCAGCGCGGCAAATCACCACCAAAGGCGTCGGCGCCGCGCCGGGCGGAGCGGGGGAACGAATCAGACCATGGCCATCGTCCTCCCAAAACTCCGCGGCCCCATTCGATCCGATCACCACGCCCTTGATCCGATAAATATCCTCGCGTAAGCGCTCCACTCCGGCGCGCAGGCGTTCGAAGTCCGGCGGGGCCACGGCTTCCAGGGTCAGCGTCTCGAATTGCGGATCACGGCAGGCCGCATAAGATCCCACGAGCGGACGGGGCGGCGCCTGCGGCGGAAACCACTCCATCGGCGTGGCGCAGCGAATCGTGCGCGCGATTTCCGCGACCGGCCGCAGATGGCGCACCGCGGTTTCCGCTGCGCGCATCGTGTCCTCGGAATACAGGTCCGCTTTGTTCAACAGAATGACATCCGCGGCCTGAATCTGGGCAACGAGGACCGGCAACATGGCATGAAGTTTGAGAAAAGAGGCCGGATCGAGTACGGCAACGACCCGCGCCAGTCGGTAAAAACGGCTGAATCCCGTTTCCTGCAGGAGCTTTTCCATCGTCCGCGGATCGGCCATTCCACTGGCCTCGATGACGACCCCCTCGATGGCTTCCGCCGCGATGCGGGACGGAAGCGTCCCGAGGAGCTCAATGAACTCCGTCACCTTGCACCGACAGAAAATGCTGCCACCGGCCACGTCGATCACCGCACCGGCGCCCGCTTCCGTTCGAACAAGCCCGCCATCCACGTCCGTGGAGGAAAATTCGTTGACGATCAAAATCAGTCGGCGGCCGCTGCTCTCCGCCGCAATACGCCGCAGCAGCGTCGTCTTTCCGCCGCCGAGAAAACCGGTCACCAACAGGATCGGCGTGGTCATGGCCGATGGAAACTCTGCGGTGACGCCGGCGGGCTCCGCCGCGCTGTCGTACCGCAGCGTACTTCAGAAAACGACATAACGAGGACTGTCATACAGCCACTCATCTCAGAACATTCGCAAATCTTCAACCCCGATTTTGTCTTACAGCCTTTTATTGCACGCCCGAAATGTCCCGCCAATTTCCAGGGCCGGCGGTCTTCTGCCCGCCGAAATCGGGAGCGAAGAAACTCGCCGTCCCTCCGCCTCTGGTCGTCACTTTGCAGGCCGCTTCGTCTCGCGGCGCGATGTGCCGCGGAACGAGGTGGCGAAATCATGGTCTTGTGCGGTGTTCGTTTTCAAGGCTTGGAAGGAAACGGCCCGTGATTTTCCAAGGCTTGGAAATACCGAAAACGTTTTTCATTTCCCGCGCACTCCGCGCCGCCGCGAACTCTGATCCGTATCCGGAAAAACGGGCGACCACAACGCCAAGGGCGGGTTTAAAGAATGGGGCCGGTCAGGAATGAGAATTACGTTTAAGAACAATCAATGCAGGTCATTAGATGAATTCGAGAGGGTCTCCTCCGTTTTCAATCGTTCTTGAAGGAAATCGGTCGATCGTTGCGCGCGTTCGGCCACTTCTGGAAAGGATTCGTGGAAGTCCTTGACGATTGCTGTGAACTGCGCGATGGCCTCACGACGCTGTCCCAGCCGTAGCGTTGTTTGTGCGAGATTGAAACGTGCGATCGGTTCTATTTCCGGGTGGGTGGCTGCCAATTGGTACTGTTTCGCCGCTTCTTCAAAATGCCCGGATCGAAAAAGGGCGTTGGCATACAGAAAACGAACACCGGCGGCCGCCTCTCCATCCCAACGCTCCACGATATCGCGGCACAAGCGGAGGGCTTCATCAATTTCGCCCCGCCGATAATGGTTCTGTGCTAGTCCGATCAACGCTTCCAGCGAAGGACCCGGAGGGGGGCGACGTTGTTGCCACCAGGTCGCGACAAAAATCATCATCGCCAGAAGCACTGCAATAGCGCCACCTACAATGAGACCCCGCTGTTTCTCCATCCTTTTCCATTGACGTGCGCCTTCAAAACCAGCTTCAGCCCGTGTGGCGCGGAACATAAAAACCTGCGCCACCAGCGCCGCGCCCGTGCTGCGAAGTGAGACCTCCCCCGTCGCCGCCATGTCAGCAGGACACGGTGCGCCGCGGCTCAAGGCCCTTTCCAATCCTTCCGCCAAGCGAGTTTGCACCAACGCGGCCGTTTGTTGACGGCCGGCGAGCTGGAGGCCTGCCAACAGCAATGCCTGTTGAGCCGATGGCATGGGTGGCGGAATAGGATCATCGGACCAGCATTCCCAGAGTGGTATGCCGACTTCAGCCGCCAGCGGGCCATTGGGTTTTAGCAGATTCGAAGCCTCTTCGGCCCTATTGGCCGGCAGATGGCGCCAGATCAGCGGAAGAATCGCCGCCCATGTGATGCGCACGACCCATCGGCCGTCCCGATAACGATCGCGGAAGATATGTGTTTCCGGGTCCCAAAAAAAAGATCGGAGTTCTTCCACGACTCGCGCGGAACGAAGCTGGATCCCCACGGCGGCATCTGGATCGACACCGAGTCGGAAAAGGGCGTCAGATTCCGCAAGGAGCAGGGCGGCGAGGTCGGCGGAATACAGGCACTCGTCCCAGGCGGCCGGCGCCAGCGATTCACTCTCGGAGCGCCATCGAGGGCGACCCGTTTCCGCCGGATCAAAATAGCGAAAGGCCCACTCCATATATCGGACCAATCGCGGCAGCATTTCGGATCGGAAATCAGGGCCGGGATTCTCTAATTCGAGGAGGAGCGTGCTTTGGCAGAATGTGGGCCAAGGGGCGCCTTCGACGGGACACGTTCCGTTGGGAAAGAACGCACGAGTCAGGCTCCCGTCTTCGGCTTGGGCGGCGAACGCTGAACGTACGATGTCGCGGGCTACCTCCGGATCCAGGCGGCGCCAGGCCGCCGTGAGCGGGAGTGTTTCGTTAAGATCCAGTGCATGCGCGTTGAGATCGGAGGCGGACCATCGGCAGGAAATTACGCCTTCCGGCATGCGCAGGCGCGCACGCAACAAACGGTGGCTCTTTTTTAACAAGGCTTGTACCGCCGGCGACTCTGGAAAACGATCGGTGCCGACGACGTCCTTGGAGGCCCCATTTGTGTGATCGTTGGATTCGATCATGCTGCCACGCTCGACAACGGACAACCCTGACTTTTCCGTTTGGCGCGGCCTCTACTATTGCCGACGCGCACATTACTGTGCAAGGCGAATTCCGGATCGACCATGACAAAATGACGTCTTGCTCGTCCGAGGGTGAAAAGGCCGGAAACAGCGGAGGCCCCCGTCCATCTACAGGGCCGCGCATAATTTAACTTGGTGCATCAACGAAGTGTGCCGCCCCCAAAACACGCGGCGGGGCCGGATGGCCCCGCCGCGTGTTTTCCAGTGTTCTACGCCCGATCGCTCACTTCACCGTGTCCATGTGGGCAATCAAATCCAACAGCTTGTTGGAATAGCCCCACTCGTTGTCGTACCACGACACAACCTTGACGAAAGTCGGGCTCAGCATGATACCTGCGCCCGCGTCGAAGATGGATGTGCGGGGATCGTGATTGAAGTCGGAGGAGACCACCTCTTCCTCGGTGTAGCCGAGGATGCCCTTCAGCTCACCCTCGGAGGCCTTTTTCATCGCCGCGCAAATCGCCGCGTAGGCGCTCTTCGCATCGGCGCCCGCTGGCTTCTCCAGACGGCAGGTCAGGTCCACCACGGAAACGTTCAGCGTCGGAATGCGGAATGCCATACCGGTCAATTTTCCGTTGAGGGCCGGGATGACCTTGCCGACGGCTTTAGCCGCGCCGGTCGAGGAGGGAATGATGTTGCCCGCCGCCGCGCGCCCGCCGCGGAAGTCTTTCTTGCCTCCGGGGCCGTCCACGGTCTTTTGCGTTGCGGTGGTGGCGTGCACAGTCGTCATGAGGCCTTCGGCGATGCCCCAGTTGTCGTGCAGGACCTTCGCCACGGGCGCGAGGCAGTTGGTCGTGCACGAGGCATTGGATACGAACGTCTCGCCCTTGTAGGTCTTGTGGTTGACGCCCATGACGAACATGGGGGTATCGTCTTTGGACGGGGCGGACATCACGACACGCTTGGCACCAGCCTTGATGTGCCCCTCCGCCTTGGCCTTTTCGAGGAAGAAGCCGGTGCTCTCGCAAATGTACTCAGCGCCCACATCACCCCACTTCAGGTTGGCGGGGTCCTTTTCGGCGGTGAGGCGAATGCGTTTGCCATTGACGATCAGCGCGCCATCGGCTGCTTCAACCGTGCCGGTGAAGGGACCATGAATGGTGTCGAATTTCAACAGGTAGGCGAGCTGTTTGGAATCGAACAGGTCGTTGATTCCGACCACTTCGAAATCCCGACGTTCGAGGGCGGCCCGAAATACCAGCCGGCCGATGCGTCCGAATCCGTTAATGCCAATTTTGATAGCCATGCGTTGTCTTTCCTTTCCTCATGATGAAGCCCCGTCCAATCTAATTGGAACAGGACAAATGTTGCTAAAAAGAAAACAGATTTTTAATATAATATAGATTGAGCTTAGTGGTCAACTTGTTTCAGGGAAAAATTATGTTCGCCACCACCGATCGATACGCTGAGGGGCCCAGGGGCGATACGTCGTGGTTCGTGCACGATCGTTTCGGGCTGTTCATTCACTGGGGGCTTTATGCGCTGGGGGCCCGTCACGAATGGCTGATGAACAAGGAAAAGATTCCGGTCGAGGAATACGAACGCCGGTATTTTCGTCATTTTGATCCCGACCTCTACGATCCCGAACAATGGGCGGATACCGCCGCGCGCGCGGGAATGAAATATTTCGTCGTGACCACCAAACACCACGAGGGCTTTTGCCTTTGGGACACGAAACAGACTGACTACAAAATCACTCGCACGCCGTACGGCCGGGATGCGCTCGGACCCATGGTGCAGGCTTTCCGCAAGCGCGGTTTGCGGGTGGGTTTTTACCATTCATTAATTGACTGGCATCATCCGCACTATGTGCTCGATCCTCACATCGGACCCTACCGCGATCATCCCGATCGCGAGAAGATGAATCAGGGACGTGATCAGGCAAAGTATGCGGAGTATCTGCACGCGCAGGTGCGCGAGTTACTGACGGAATTCGGAAAGGTGGACATTCTCTGGCTTGATTTTTCCTATCCGAAGCCCGACGGCACTGGTAAGGGTCGTAACGATTGGCAGAGCGAAAAACTCATACGACTGGTGCGCGAGCTTCAACCGCACATTCTGCTGAATGACCGTCTCGACCTGCCGTACGGTTGGGATTTCAAAACGCCTGAGCAGACGCAGCCGCGCGCGTGGGTCACGGTGGATGGCCAACCCGTCACATGGGAAGCCTGCCAAACTTTTAGTGGGTCCTGGGGCTACTATCGTGACGAATTTACCTGGCGGGACACGTCCGAACTCATCCGCACGCTCATTGACTGCGTGAGCAAAGGCGGCAATCTCCTGCTAAATGTCGGCCCCACCGGCCGCGGCGAGTTCGACGAGCGGGCGCTCGACCGGCTACAGGGCATCGGCGAGTGGATGCGACGGCACAGTCGCTCCATCTACGGCTGTACCCAGGCGCCGTCGGAATTCCGCACGCCGCAAGACACGCGGCTGACGTGGAACCCGGAGACGCGCCGCCTCTATGTGCACATCTTCGCTTGGCCCTACAAACACCTACATCTGGACGGATTCGCCGGTCGCGTCGAATACGCCCAGTTGCTGCACGATGCCAGCGAGGTGTCCCTCAAGATGGATTCGTGGCATCAGTCCCAAATCGGGACAGGCGGCAATGTGCTGACCCTGACGCTGCCTCAGACGCCGCCGCGTGTCGCGGTGCCGGTCGTCGAGCTGTTCATCAAATAGCCCGGCGGTCTTTGCGGGTTTTTCCGGCCCGGAAAGGCCGGGAAAAACGTGTGTCTTTGGCGCGCTCCGCGCTTCACCGCCACGTCAGCTCACGGAAGGCATAGGGGATTTCACCGATGATGTCACCGGCGGTGAGGCCGGTCTGCGATCCTCGCCAGGCGGCCATGTCGCCCGCACGTCCATGAACGAACACGGCCGCACAGGCCGCGTCGAACGGCGCGAGGCCCTGGGCCAGCAGCCCCGCCAGCAGGCCGGCGAGCACATCGCCGGCACCGCCGCAGGCCATGCCAGGATTGCCGGTCATGTTGATGCAAATTGGGCGGTCGCGCGCGGTGACGAGCGTGCCCGCCCCCTTGAGTACGACGGTGGCCCGTGTGAGCTCGGCCGCACGGCGCGCGACGCCGAGACGATCCGACTGCACAGCGGCGGCGTCCGTGCCTAGCAAACGCGCCATTTCCCCGGGATGGGGCGTGATGACGAGGGACGAGCGCGACTCGGCGAGGCGCTCCGGCTCGCCGGCGAGTACGTTCAGGGCGTCCGCGTCGAGCACCAGAGGGACTTCGGCATCGTCGAGCAAGCGATGGATCAGTCGGACAGTATCGGGATGGCATGTAAGGCCGGGACCGGCGAGAATCGCGTCGAACTCGCCGACGCGCGGCGCCCACGCATCCCAAGCGGATGTCGCGATGGAACCCTGGGGGGTTTCCGGTACCCCAAAGACCATGGCTTCGAGAGCGGCGCCCGCAACGATGGAAACAATGCTGTGCGGCGTCAGTACCGTCACTCGGCCGACACCCGAGCGCAACGCGGCGCGCGCCGACAGCGCGACGGCGCCCGCGTATCCGCGCGCGCCGCCAATGAGTAGGGCATGTCCATAGGTGCCTTTGTGCGAAGAGCGCAGTCGGCGGGGCAGCAGTTTTTTGAGCTCCGTGGAGTAAATCAGCTCCAGCTCCGATTCCGAAGGTAGGGCCTCGACGAGGTCCGGAGGCAATCCGATGTCGATCACCTCGATGCCTCCGACGAACTCCAACGCCGCTGGCGCCACCAACCCGATCTTCGGCAGGCCAAGCGTCGCCGTGACATCGGCGTTGACCGCCTCACCCTCGGCCACGCCGGTATCCGCGTGGATGCCTGAAGGGAGGTCAATCGAGACAACAAAAGCGTCGTTCCCGATCGCATTGATATAGCGGATAGCGCCGGCGACGGGGCCGCGCGCGGGGCCTGAACTGCCGGTGCCCAGCAATCCGTCGACCAGAAAGTCGGCGATGTAAGGATAGGCCAGATTCTCTTCCCAGTCTTCGCGCGTGGGATACTCTTCCACCTCAATGCCCTCCGATTTGGCGAGGCTAAGGTGTTTGAGCGCATCGCCGTGAATCTGGCTCTCCGACCCGGCGATCCACACAATGACGTCAAACCCCATCTCCTGCAGGTGGCGGGCGGCGGCAAAAGCATCGCCCCCATTGTTGCCGCGTCCGGCAAACAACAAGGCGGAAGGGTTCACCGTTCCGGCAGAATCGGCGAGATGGCGAACCACCTCGGCGACGCCGCGGCCGGCGCGATCCATTAGTTCATGGCCGTCAATACCCCGTTCCTGGATCACCCGCCGCTCCAAATCCCTCATGCGAGCCGCACTGATCAGTTTCATATCGAGGATTCCTTTCCGATGAGTATCGCCTGGGCGATGGCGTACTCGTGTCCGTGCGCGAGGCTTGCGAGGATTCGATTCACCCCGCGACGCGCGGCCATGGCCCGAGCACGTCCGACGAGTTTCACCACGGGCGCGCCACTTTCCGTGCGCAGGGTTTCGATGTCGAGCCAACCGATTTCCGCTCCGATGCCGGTTCCGAACGCCTTTGCCACGGCCTCCTTCAAGGCGAACCGCGCCGCGTAATGCCGCCATGGAGCCGGACGGCTTTCACAATAGCGCCATTCAACCGGGGCGAAGACTCGATCCCGAAAACGCGTCCCCCAGCATTCAAGGGCTTCACGCATCCGACGAATTTCGATAATGTCTACGCCAATGCCGATCACGCCACCGCCCTTCACGGTCGCCCCCCCGCATATCCGCGTAGCGTCGTCATCATCTCGCGCACCGCCGCCTCGAGGCCGATGAATACCGCACGTGAGACAATGCTATGCCCGATATTCAGCGTGTGCAGATGAGGCACCTCGAATAGCCCCACGACGTTTTCGACCGTAAGCCCGTGTCCCGCATTCACCTGCAGGCCGAGACGGTGCGCCTGACGCGCCGCCTCCACCAACCGTTTTACCTCCGCGGATCGGGTGTCGGTCGGCAGCTCGCAATAGCGTCCTGTATGCAATTCGATCATTTGAGCGCCCAGCGCAGCCGCAGCGGCGACTTGCCGAGGGTCCGGTTCAATAAACAGGCTCACGGCCACGTTGCGCCTGCGCAAAGCGTCCACGATGGGCCGCAATACCGCCTCGTTTGCGGCCGCATCCAACCCGCCCTCCGTGGTACGTTCGGCGCGGCGTTCCGGCACCAGGCAGACCTCGTCTGGTCTGACATCCAGGGCAATGGCAAGAATTTCTGAAACGGCCGCCATTTCAAGATTCAGACGCAGTCCCGGTTCCGCGCGCAGGATGCGCACGTCGTTGTCTTGGATGTGTCGGCGATCCTCGCGCAGGTGAACCGTGATTCCGTCAGCGCCGGCCCGCAGGCAAACACGCGCGGCTTCCAAAACGGAGGGATACGGCGTGCCGCGCGCCTGGCGCAGCGTGGCCACATGATCAATGTTGACGCCCAATCGAAGCCGGGCCGTTGAGGGAAGTGTCTCCGCGTTCAACATATGATTTCAGTCTCCATTTTTCGCCTATTCTTCACACGCACATGCTTCATTCGAGCATATCATCGCCGTCCCGCCCTCTTTGTTATGGGAGTTTTATGGGAGAGAGACTTAAAATCGGTCACGTGAACGGCCCTCCGCCCCGGACAACCCGCGCAGGGATGGCGTATAGATCACGGCGGTATCCCGTCCCTTGCGCCGGGCCGCGGCAAGGGCACACTCGGCTGCGGTGAAAAGCGCCCGCGGCGAACCGCCGTGATCCGGATGCCCAGCGATGCCGATGTGCACCGCATAGTGAATCGCCGCGGTCCCGACATTCACGGTGTCTTCTCGCACGGCACGTAACACGCGCTCTGCCGCGCACGCAGCTCCGCTGGGCGCGCAGGCGGCGGCGACAAGGAAATCATCGTCGCCGATGCGCCCGATTAAATCGTCCTCGCGCAACGTCCGCTCCAGCACGCGCGCAAAGTTCCGCAATATGGCATCGCCGGTTTTCGAGCCGTAGCGCTCATTGATCATCTTCAGGCCGGCCACATCCGCGTAGATCAGGCTGACAGGCTCGCCTTCACGGCGGCAACGGGCAACGTACTTGTGCACGGCCAGATCCACGTCTTCCGACCGGAGCACGCCCGTCAGCGGGTCCAGCCGTACGGTCGGCGCTGGCGCGGGCGTGGGCGCCGCGGAGGGAATCGCTGTCGGAGACCGGTTTTCCGCGGCCATAAGGAGGGCCGCCGCCGTTTCGCCATCGAGTGGGAAAGAAGAGTAACCCCAAGTAAAAGGGATTTCAGGCAGCTCCGCGGTGAGGGCGGCGCGCAGACGTTCGACCAAGGCCGGCACATGTTCGGACGTCGTGTGAGCGATGATTCCCGCGCGGCCCTCACCGAGCAAACGGACAATGTCCGTCCGGCGTAAATGGCGACGGATTCGCTCTTCCAATCCGGGCATCGGCGGACAGGACGAGGGGGTAGATATGCACACTACCACGAATTCGAAAAGTCGCCGTCCGATTCCGAGCAATCCGGAAATCTGAAGCAGAAATGCGTCGCGAGGGGTTAATTCCTTTGTGTTCTCGCTGCGCGCGGCCTCATGTAGTCGTTCGTATTTCAAATAGCTGAGGACCAGCGTAATGACCGCAAAAGCCACGACGCCCACTGCAAAAATCTGGAGCAGAATGCCTACCATGAAGATGAACTGTGGCCAGACATCCTACGCGCCAAACAGCGTCTTCGACAAGCGCGAACCCTGTTGAGACCAGGCACTGGACGCAGGGAAACGGGAAAATAACGCCGGTGCCCTGTGGAGGTTGAGTTTGCCCCGCCATGGACCAGCTCGTAGGCCGTGTCATGGCTTCTGTCGGAGCGAGATCAAAGACAGTTGCACCGACAGAGCTGACCCTTTCTTGCCTGCTCAGGTGCGCCAGTACTTCCTCTCCGTTGGGGAAATCCGGCGGAGGAAAGTCTCCGGGCCATTCTGACGGCATCCGCGCGCGACGGCGCGTCTCCCTCATGGGGAGGTGTTCCGTTCTCATGAGTTTGATTTGGATCTGCGATCCTAGGCCACCCCATTTGATATTTGACATGGTCAGCAGTAAATTCACAATGGATATGAAGTCGCGCAAAGACATTTATCATTTCAATGCGGGTCTGACGGATTCGCTTTATCGCAAACGTCCGGGCTATTTGCTGTCCGCGAAACCGAGAGCAATTCGTCGTCCTTCCCTATGGCTTGGGGTGGCGATGTTGGTGTTTTTTATCATGCTGCTGACTTTACTTTACACTGCGATGGAATAGCGTCATGGAGGATCAGAAATGGACGGAATCCAGCTTGCCGGACTCAGTCAAATGGCCGGGTTCAACCGGGGACGCTTGACCATGGCGGCGATGATACGTGCGTTCTTCACAGGGGCGTTTCTGCTGGCGGCCGCCGGTGGGGCCACTTCTGCTTTCGCCCAAAAGATCGGAGAACCCGCGCCCGATTTTCGTGCGCCCTCGACGGCGGAGCGAGAAATCTCCCTCGCCGATTTTCGGGGCCAGTGGCTAGTCCTGTTTTTTTATCCGCGGGCCTTCACTCCCGGCTGTACAAAAGAATCCTGTTCGCTGCGGGATGGATACCAAGACTTGGTGGACCTTAGGGCCACCGTGCTCGGCGTCAGCCTTGACCCCATCGAACGTCAGAAGGAGTTCAAAAAGGCCCATGCTCTTCCGTACGAACTCCTGAGCGACTCGGAAAAACGGACCGCGACCGCCTACGGAACACTCGGTCCTCTGGGAGCTTATGCGGAACGCCGAACATTTATCATCGCGCCCGACGGGATTTTGGCCGCCATCATTGACAAAGTGGACGTTGCCCGCCATGCCGCCCAAGTGAGGACGGAACTCGAACGTCTCCAGGCCGCTGCAAAGCGTTGACTTATTTCCGCTATTTACGAGCCGATTGCGCTGTGGATTGTTTTGAGAGTGAGACGAGGGGTGTCTGAGGGCGGAAAAGGGCGAAAATCTTCGTAATGGGACCGAAAAAAACCTTGGTTTACGCCTCCCCAACCGTCGCTTCGGCCTCCGAATAGCTCCCTCGGGATAGACCTCATCCCACTTCATCAATTTTTCTCCGAGTTCCGAACACCGCCTTATCGGGTGAGGAATCGCCTGACCTGCGATAAACGAGTCTGTGCCAGCCGTTTCTTCGACCTTTGCCCCCCCTGCACGAGTAACTTCGCCAGTCCGATCATAATGGTCCTGACATGCTCGTTTCCGGCGTCGCGGTCTCAGCAAGCGGAGGCCCTACATTCTTCGGCCGTAGACAAGCTATGGGGAGTAAAGGTGAAAAATGGGGGGTTCATGGGGATGCATTTTCGAGCAAAGCGGGCGTGAAACGGGTGCCGGATTTGTACATGCCGCACAGGACCTCGATGATTTTACGGATGAGGTGGCTGA
>CALLML010000077.1 GCA_938005705.1 uncultured bacterium | reverse complement strand
GGTCGCGCACCAGCGAATCGTCCACCGGTCGATCCGTATAGGCGCGCACGCTGCGGCGTGCAAAAATAGGCTTCAATATCGGGTTCATCCGCACCATTATCGCGCATCGGTTCGGAATGCAAAGTTCAGAATGTTGGAGATAGAGTTCGACAGAGAAGCGCGAAGCGAAAGACGTCTGGAAAGAAAAGGAGGTTTCATGCGAACGAAAACATATGACGTGGTGGTGGTGGGCGGCGGCACGGCGGGGGTCGTCGCAGCCGTGCAGGCGGGACGCGCGGGCGCCCGGACGCTGTTGGTGGAGAAGCACGGGATGCTCGGCGGCACCATGACCGTCGGCGGCATCAATTATCCGGCATCGTTTTTCGCCGAAGGCCGCCCGATCATCGCCGGCATCGGCTGGGAACTGGTGCGGCGTACGCTCGAAGAAACGGGCCAGGTGCTGCCCGAACCAAAAAATGCACCACGTCATATCCGTGTAGATGCGGTGATATTCGCGGCACTGGTTGATGAAGCCGTCCTCGCGGCCGGGGTCGAACCACTGTTTCACGCCCTTCCGGCTTCGGCAACGTTGACGGACAAGGGATGGAAGCTGCAGCTTTGTACCAAAACCGGCTTGCAATCCGTCTGGGCCCGGGTGCTGGTGGACGCCAGCGGTGACGCCAACCTTGTGCGTCTTGCCGGTTTCGAGACGGTCGGATCGGATGTCGTTCAGCCGGCGACGCTGTCCTTTGGCTGTTCCGGCTACGATCCGAACACGCTCGATTACGAGGCGTTGAAGGCCGCGGCCGATGCGGCCGTCGCCGCCGGTGAAATTCTGCGCACGGACGTTTCCTGGCGCGAGGATGGCCCGCGCGCGTTACTGCTAAAACACGGTCACAATGCCAACCATATTCGCGCGCCGAACGCCGAGACGAGCGAAGGCAAGACACAGGTCGAAATCGAAGGTCGCCGCTCGCTGCTTCGACTCTACCGGTTTCTCCGGCGTCAGCCCGGCCTGGAGGGTTTTCGTTTCGACTGGGTCTGTCCGGAAACCGCGGTGCGTGAAACGGTCCGCATCCGGGGCAAGACGATAATCACGGCGTCCGATTACGAAAGCGGGCGACAGTTTCCCGACGCGGTCTGCTATGCGCATTATCCGATTGATGAGCACTTGAACGACGGCAGGGGCATTCATGCGCGCCCACTGCGGCCCGGTGTGTTGCCGACGATTCCGCGGGGAGCCCTGCTGCCGGCGGGCAGCCGTTTCCTGATCGCGGCGGGACGCAGTGTGTCGAGCGATCGCGAGGCCAATTCGGCGCTGCGCGTGGAGGCCCCCTGCATGGCCATGGGACAGGCGGCGGGGGCGCTCGCCGCTCTCAGCGCGAAGACAGGGCTCGATCCCGAAGAGATCCCGATGGGGGATCTGCGCGCGCTCTTGCGGATGCATGGCGCCATCGTGCCGGAGCAGAAAAACCTTCAAGGCGAGGTTGCTATTTCGGGCGAGTGAACCCTTTGAGATGTTCTACGCGCGGGAATCTCCGCGAACGAGACCCGCCGTACGTCGCATTCTTTCAGCACCTGACGCACACGGGGGTCCAGTAGCATGGCAAGGTCCGCCACCCGGAAATCCCGCGCCCAAGGATAGACGGGGTCGCTCGGCGAGGCCATGGCGCACAGTTCGTCCGTGTCCTCCCCGGGATGCGTGACCAGCAGATGGTCGCCGTCGGGAAGCGCGCGGAGATGGCGGCACAACCGCTCGACTCGATCGCCGTCGGCGCTGGAAAAGCTCGCCCGCGAAGTCAAGGCAAAGGTGGGCGCGTCGGATGCCGCCGCGTCGGTGTTACGCGTCGGAAGGTCATACGACCGCGCGAGAGCCCCCATCAGGTCGGGGTACACCGTGCCCATATGGCTGTCCAAATGCGTCGGATGCAATCCTGTCGCCAGCACCCGCTCAATTTGCGCGCGAAACTCGACTTCAACCTCGCGGCGGTCGGCGCGATCGCGCACGGTGTCGATGGTACGGGGCAGGGTGCCGTCCGATTCGGTGAACGACCAGGCCGGTGTGATCGGGCGCCAGCGGTAGCGGTCCCATTCGCAGGTGGCCGTCAAGTGCACACCGACGGGGATGCCGTGCTCGGCCGCCATCGCGGCGGCGTCGTCGAACCAAGGGGCACAGGCGATCAGCGAGGCGCTGGTCAGCAGACCCTCTCGGAAGGCCCGCAGCACGGCGGCATTGATTCCTCGAGCAGCCCCGAAATCATCGCCGTTGATGATGAGTCGTTTCATCCGGCGGCTTTTTCGATCGATGGCGAGAGAATTCGCTCGATCCGTTCCATGATCTCGGGCGTCAGCCGGTCCGTCATATCCGCCGCCGCAGCGTTCTCTTTGACCTGTTCGGGCCGGGATGCACCGATGATCGCGGTGCTGACATTCGGATTCTTCAGACACCAGGCCAGCGCCAGGTGCGACATGCAGATGCCGATTTCCTCTGCGATGGCGGTCAGTTGCCGCACCTTCTCGATATTTTCCTGCGTCAGCCGTTTACGGAGCCAGTCTGCGCCTTTTGCGTAGGCGCTGTCCGGCGGTAATCCGTCGTTGTATTTGCCCGTCAGTAGGCCGACGGCCAACGGAGAGTAAATGGTCGTGCCCAGACCATACCGTTTGAACAGCGGCAGCAGCTCCCCCTCCACGCGCTTGCGATGCAACATGCTGTGATTGGTCTGCTCCATGGTCGGGCCAACCAGTCCGTCCCGCTCGGCGATGGCGTACATCGCCTGAATGTCGCTCGCCGAAAACTCACTCGTGCCCCAATAGAAAATTTTTCCACGTTCAATGAGTTCATTCATCGTATGGACGATTTCCTCCAGCGGCGTGTCGGGGTCAGGCCGGTGGCAGAAGAAGAGATCCAGATAATCCACCCCCAGCCGCCGCAACGCTGCCTCGCACGCCTCAACGAGATGTTTGCGGGAGAGGCCGCCCTGAGTTGGTCGGTCACCGACGCGGATGACCTTGCTGGAAATAATATAGGTGTCGCGCGGCCAGCCGGCGCTTCGCAGGACTTCGCCCATAGCGCGTTCCGCCGCGCCGCTCCCATAGGCCTCGGCGCCGTCGAAGAAATTGATGCCGGCTTCATAGGCTGCTTCCATACAGGCGCGCGTCGTCTCCTGATCCACAGACACGCCAAACGTGCGCCACGATCCCAGCGAGATGGCGCTGACTTTGAGCCCCGAGCGTCCCAGGGTGCGATAGATCATGGTAGGTGGTCCTTATTTTGCATGGCTCGTCTATGCCAGATATTCCCGAATAACACGCTGGGGAGACGATGTCAAATAACGTGGTTCAATGGACGGATGCCGCGAGGGATCCTGAATCCGCAAAATTACGTCAACGTCGTCTTCGCGGGGCGTTCATTCCCCGATCACGCCGAGGCGAACACCGGCGTGCGCCATTCGACGTTATGGTGCATGTCGTCCCGGAGCAGTTCCCACAAGGCCGCGGCGACCGGCCCCAGACGACCATCGCCGATCGGGTGTCCGTCCAAATCCACGACCACGTCTCCAGATTCGAGAATTGGGAATCAAGGAGGTCGTGTGGTATGCGCGGTGGGCTGAGCCGTACGGTCGGGATGGAACCCGACCCTCCACTGGCCTGCGATGGAATTGGATGGACGGCTTCCGCGCCGTCCGCGAATTGCCGAATGGTTGAAAAATTCGTGTTTTTTTGGGAACGGCGAGAAAAGCCGGCGAATAGCGCAGGGTCGTTGGGGCAAACGATTTTTGCCTCCCTTTGCCGACGCCTGTATTCGCCGCTTATTCCCTAACAGCGCCATCGGCTTGTCTATTGACCGATATCCTTTCTACACCCACAATCTCAAGGGACATCGGTCACTCCTTGCCGGAACCATCCGCTTCCAGCGCCGCGGCGAGCCGGCCGATCGTCTCGGCGGCGTCGCCCAGGCACAGTATCACATTCGGACGGTCATAGAGCGGATTCGGCACCCCGGCATAACCGGGGCATCGGTCGAGATTGCAAACCACGACCGCCCGCGCGGTGTCCGCGCGGATCACCGGCATACCGGAAATCGGCGTGCCTTCCACGGTGTTCGCGGCGGGATTGACGACATCGTTCGCGCCGACCACCAGGGCTACGTCGGTTTCCGGCAAGCGGGGGTTGATATCGTCTAGCTCCTTGAACTTTTCGTACGGAATCTCCACCTCAGCCAGCAGAATGTGCATGTGGCCCGGCATGCGGCCCGCCACCGGGTGGATACCGAATTCCACTTCCACGCCCTTGTTCATCAGTGCGTCGTACAGACGGCGAACCGCCGGCTGGGCCTGGGCGAGCGCCATGCCGTAACCGGGAATGATCACGACCCGTCGCGCCGCCCGCAGCAGCGCCACCGGATCCCGGTCGATCGCGTCGGTGCGGCGCGTCGGCGCGGCCGGTGGCGCCGCCGCGGCGTCGGCGCTCACCGGTTCCGCCGAAACATGTCGTCCGGCCAGCACATCGCCCAGGCGCCGGTTCATGGCGCGGCACATGTCGCCAGTCAGCATCAGACCACCGGCGCCGACGAGCGCGCCGACCGCGACGGGGACGGGATTGGCGAGGGCGTAGCCGGCGACGGCGGCGGCTACGCCGGAGAGCGCGTTGAGGAAGGATATACTCACCGGCATATCCGCGCCGCCCACACGGAGCATCGCCACCAGGCCGGCAGCGAGGGCCAGCACTAGAGCGCCGGCGGACCACGAGGCAACCAAAGGATAAGGGGCAAAACTGCCCAGGAGGGTGGCGGCCAGAAGAGCCGTCAAGAGGGCGGTGTTGATAGTGCCATGTCCCGGGAACGTCACCGGCCGGGGTCTGAGGACCCGCGCAAGTTTCAGCACGGCGACCACGCTGCCGCTGAACGTGAGCGCGCCGATCGAAACCGCCAGAAAAGCCGCGAGGCGCGCCACCGAATCCGTGGCGCCGCCCTCAGAACTCAGCGCCAGCATCGCGACAATCGCCGATGCGACACCTCCAATCCCGTTGAACAGCGCCACCAATTCGGGCATCTGGATCATCCGAACGCGCGCGGCCAGGAATCCGCCGATCAGCGTGCCCGCGGCGAGCCAGCCCCACATCGCCGGATGGCTCCACAGGCCGCGGCCGTGCAGTGTCAGCGCCACAAAACCGACCATTCCAATGGCGCCGAGGGCGTTGCCCCGGACGGCCGTTGCGGGAGATCGCATCCAATGAATGCCCAGGACCAGCAGCGGCACAAAAGCCAGCGCGGCCAAGTCCGCGGAGACGATCTTGCTCAACGCGGCCATGATGGGTTCTCCCGATCCAAAGAACGGCGGAACATGCGCAGCATGCGGTGGGTTACGGCGAACCCCCCAACTACATTCGCCGCGGCCAGGGCGACCGCCGCTCCCGCCCAGTGCGCCTCGCCGGTCGTTCGCGCGATCCCGATCGCGGCCAACGCCGCCAGAATCGTGATGCCCGACAGCGCGTTCATGCCGGACATCAACGGCGTATGTAGCAGCGGCGGCACCGCGCGCAGCACGGTATATCCGATCGCCGCGGCGCCGAAGAACAACCCGAGCCAGAACAGCGCGCTCATACGTTTCGCGCCCCGACCGCCGCGGCCCAGGCTTCCAACGCGCCGGCGTGCACCACCTGTCCCTCGCGCGTCACAATCGTCGGCGCCACCACGTCGTCGCGGTCGGATACGACGAGCCGCCCGTCCCGGGCAAGGTGTTCGACAAAGTGATAGACGTTCTGCGCAAAGAGCCAGGTGGCCGTCGTTGGAACCCGCCCGGGGATGTTCTCGATGGCCTGGATGATGACGCCGTGCTTCCGAACCACCCGCCCAGCTTCGCTGGCCGCGCAGTTCCCGCCCTGGTCAATCGCGATGTCTATGATCACCGAGCCGGGCCGCATCGCCGCGACCATATCTTCGGTGACCAGCACCGGCGCGACGCGGCCGGGCACAAGAGCCGAGAGGATCAGTAGATCGGCGTCGGCCACCGCCGGACGCAGCACCGCGCGCTCGTGCTCCAGCCATTCGACGGGCAGGGCCCGCGCATAGCCGCCAGGACCTCGAGCCAGTTCTTCCGGCACTTGGGGGTCGAGCACGGCTGCGCCCAGGCTGCGCGCCTGCTCCCTCGCCTCCGCGCGAATATCCGACGATTTCACCACGGCGCCCATGCGCTTGCCGGTGGCGATTGCCTGCAGTCCGCAGACGCCGGCGCCGATCACCAGCAGGTTGGCCGGCTTGACGACCCCGACCGCCGCGGCCGTGAGGGGAACGAACTTGGGCAGGGCGTCCGCGCCCATCAGGGCGCCTTTGTAACCGGCTACGAGGCTCATCGAGGACAGCGCGTCCATTTTCTGCGTGCGCGCCATGCGCGGTATGCCATCGAGCGTCAGCGCCGTGACGCCGCGCTGTGCCAGCCGCTGCACCATCTCGCGGTTGTGCGGAGCGGCGGGATGGAGGAAGCAGATGAGCGTCTGGCCAGGGCGCATCAGGTCAATCTCGTGCCGTCCCGTTCGCGCATCCCGCCGCGGCTCCTTAACCTTGAGCACGACATCGGACTCGCCATAGACTGTCTCGGCGTCCGGTGCGATTTCGACGCCGACGGACGCGTAGGCCGCATCCTCGTTGAAGCTGCCTACGCCCGCACCCGTTTCGAGGAGGATACGCGCGCCCGCAGCGATGAACCGCGCCGCCGTTTCCGGGGTGATAGCCACACGATTTTCCTCGAGCATGATTTCCCGAGGCACGCCGATCGTCATATCTTTCAAGTGCATCAGTTTTTCTCCATTGTTTTTCCAGCCGACCCAGCCTCGGGCCAGACCCGTTCCGGATCAAGCCACTGGCCGTAACTGCGCAACACCACATTGGTCTCCGAGTCCCGGATGCCGGGAATCGCCGCCAGGTCTTTTGTGACAAAATCCACCAGCGTCTGCCTCGAGGACGCCAGTACGACCGCCATCAGATCGTGGCGGCCGGTGACGATCATCGTGGCCAGCACCGGCGGCAGCGCGCGAATCCGCCGAGCGCAGGACTCCAGTTGCCGGCCGTCAATTTTCAGGCCCACGATGGCGAGAAAAGCCTCTGGCGCGGCATCGGGGTTGACCTGCGCCGCGATCCGCAGCACGCCCGCGTTCGTCAGCCGCCGCAACCGCTGCCGGATGCTCCCCTCGGAAACTCCCAACCGACGAGCGATCTCCCGGTTCGAAGCCCGGCCGTCTCGAGATAGAATATTCGCAATGCGAATTTCAATAGGATCTAGTATGCGCATTTTGTTATTCATATCCGCATTATTTAATGTAATGCGTAGAATTGTCAATGATAAAAACGCGTCTGCACGGGCGCGCCGGCGAGCGTCGTTTCGATGCACACCCGCGTGTCTGCGGTCAGCTTTTCGATGTGGTCCATGGCGGCGACATTCTCCGCGATCTGGTCCGAGCGTGACGAGCCGAAGATGACGGTGCTGTCGTGTGGATTCTTGAGGCACCAGGCGATGGCTCATTGGCCGGTGGAGATTCCAACTCCGCAGCGAGCGTCGTGAGATGACGCACCTGGGCGATCGTCTCCGGATTGAACCCACATTTTGCATTTAAGCAGACCGATGGTGTTTTCACCCTGTGATGATTGGGGGCAGTGAGGTTGTGCTTTTGTTCGATCAATCGTAGAGCGGTCATTTCATGGTCTGCGCCCTCCCCCGATTAAGCCTCGACGGTTGCCCATGGGGCAACCGCATGGCAGTTGCACAGCCGCAGATCGACACGGTGAATGCGTTGCAACCCGTAGCGGATTTTGGCCCGCCGGCGGCGATCCTGCACGCCCAGGCGCAGCGTCGGACGGCGGCCGCCGCTTAGGTGCACCCGATCTCTTCGGGGGCCAACGCCGTGTCGTGGGTGACCAGCACGCTGTAGCGATACTCGCGGTGCTCCTCCAGTTCCCGGAACGGCATCGGCTCTCGGCCGCTAGCCTTGGGCCGGGTGGGGACATGCTGGCGAATCACCACCCACCGCCGCGCTTTCTTCCAAGTGCTCAGCGCGACCGCGGCCGCCCGCAACCCCTCATTGTGCCGCTGCCGGAACTTGCCGAAGAACCACGTCAGGACACTGGTGGCTTGCGGCAGCCACGCCACCCCAAAGCACGCCTTCAGTCCCTCCAGGCCGTGACCCCACCCGGTCACATGACTGAAGCGCGTACCGCCCGTCAGACTCGTCAGCAACAGCGCCAGCACCTTCTCGTAGATGCCCTTGGCGTTGGGCGAATGTTCCTCCACGAACACATGCCCCAGCACCCATTCCCGGAACCGAATCCGCTCCAGAAACTTCGCCACCCCCGCGCATGCCTCGCCCCACGCCGTCAGTTGCTTGTGCGCGAAGGTAATCTGCACTTGCCCCACCTGATCCGCTCGCGCACCCTCTGCGCCGTGCTTCTCTTTTTCGTGCTCCTTTCTTTCCTTGGAACAAGAGCACCGTGAAGCACTTAACCTCTTAATCGCAAGTCCACTGCAATATCTGGGATAATGGGCACTAATCGAACTGAGAATCCGTGCTTGAAATTCAAGGAAAAGAAACAGGCTCGAATCCGTCCTTCAAGCGTACCCCGCCGATCGCTGGGCCGCTCAAGAACCCGGTTGAAGAGCAAGAACTTGAATCCACCCCGTCGTTCCACGGTACCGCGCGAATCGTGCCGCACATGACAAGGGGCGACCTCGAATCCGTGACCGGAGTTCCGGTGAAGGATCACAAGGGGGCAAATTCAGCCAGAAAACACTATCGTGCGCCATTCGGCGTTGCGACGCATGTCGTCCCGCAGCAGTTGCCACAAGGCCGTGGCGACCGGCCCCGGACGACCATCGCCGATCGGGTGTCCGTCCAATTCCACGACGGACGCCACCTCAACGGTAGTGCCGAAAATCAGCATTTCCCGAGCGGATTGGACTTCCCGCCGTTCAATCGGTCCGGCCTCGACCCTGCTCAGACCGTAGCGGGCAGGGTCGCGGGCGGCCAGTTCGGCCACGCGCCGCACCGTTATGCCGGAGAGGATACGGTGGGGAGGCGGAATGCGAAATCGGCTTTGGGCATCTACGATGGCGAAGTTCTCCGTTGCGCCTTCGCCGAGGCATCCGTTTTCATCAAACGACACGGAAAAATCCACGCCTGCGTCTACGGCCTCCTTTTTCATCAATGCGTTCGGGATATAATTGCAGGTCTTGGCCGTCGCCAGCATTCCCGGTTTCATGGGCACAGCGCTGGTTAGCGCCCGCGCACCGTCCCGATGAGCTTGCATGAACGGTTTGCCACAGGCGTAGGCGACAATATAGACCTGTGGCGCCGGACAGTCGTACGGATTCACGCCGAATCCGCCCGGACCGCGCGCGACGATGATGCGCACGGCGGCGTCCGGCCGAGCGCCGGCGCGCGTTACGGCCACCGTGGCAGCCGTCAGATCGGATTTCGACATCGGAACGCACAATCCGATGGCCGCGGCAGAACCCTCGAGC
>CALLML010000076.1 GCA_938005705.1 uncultured bacterium | reverse complement strand
TCTGCCCTTTTACCGCTTCCAGCGCCACCCGCGCCTTGAACTCCGCATTGTGCTGCCTTCGCTGGCCCATCTCCCGCTCCTTTCTGCGCCCGCAGGAGACCGCCTATCATAACTTCGTCTCTGGTTTCAAATCAGGGGTCCGGCGCTATGTGCTCAACAAAATTTAGGTGGTGTTTTTTCGGGGGCGGTTTAGTATACTTTGAGCGTCATGGGTGTCATGGAACAAATGGAGGGAAACCTGCGGGACAAAATGCGCTCAGACCTTGTCGGCTTGGACTTTGGCGCGTCCGGGATCAAAGCGGTTCGTATGCGACGCGCCAAAGACAAGTTTGTGGTCTGCGCCGTGGACATACTCCCCCCCTTGGACGCCACGAGTGCGCCATCTCGGCTCAATTTGCCCGCAAATCTTCTGGCCAAATATGCGGCGGTCTGTGTCGGTGGCGGTCGTTCCGTAGTCCGACTGCTGGACATTCCCCTGAATCCGGACCAGACACCTGAGGAGCAAATTCAGCAACAATTCAATCTGAGCGGCGACTATCGAATGGGGCATTTCCCCATCACCCCGACAGGGACGAAGGGATTTTTGCGGACGATCGCAGTGGCTATTGATGAAGAGACTGCAAGGAGCGTTCTTGAGCGCATGTCGTCGGGCCTCCCATCGCCTGATTCGCTAGAGCTATGCGGTCTTGCTGCTTTGAATGCCTATATGGATCACGGCATTAACGAGAAACAAGAAGACGCCGTGGCGCTTATCGAAGGAGGAACTCGGAATATATATCATTTCATTCTTTACCGAGGGCGGCCGGTACTGATCCGCAAATTCGAATCCGGCGCGGCATCGCTATCCGCGCGAATTCAGGCCCAATTCGGTCTCGATGCGGGTATGGCCGACAACATGCTGCAAGTTGGCGCCATAGATATCTCGAATGTCGTCCGCGAAGTGATGGGGGAGTTTCTGCGGCAGTTAGTTATCTCCAAGGATTATGTGGAGCGACAGGATCAGTGCCGATTACGACATGTTCTGCTGACCGGTGGATTGAGCAGCAATCCGTTCTGGGTGCGGGTGATTTCGGAAACGTTTGGGCTGCCGGCGGAGGCTTGGAATCCATTCTCTCATCTGGATGTGGCGCCCGGCGCATATCCCAATCGGTGGCGGGGTCATGAAGGGCGATTTGCCGCCGCCGTAGGCGCCGCCTGTGGAGGACTCCGAGCGTCATGATCATTCGTATAGACCTGCTTGATCCATCGGAACGGCGATACATGGGGCCGGTCAGTGGACGCTTTGCCAAACGCATCTCAGTTTTCACAATTATCGCTCTTGGCCTGATTGGGGCGGTCAGCGGCCTGTATAGCGGACTCGAGTGCAGACAGGCTCTGCAACGTGGTCACGTCCGATGGAAGGAACTGGAACCGCGATTTGAAGCAACTCAGCGATTAAAGCGAAGACATTCTGAACTGGGAAAGTATCTCGAAGAGATCCAATCATGGAAGGGCACTCGCTTGGTCGCTCATACGCTGCTCGAAGATATCCAGGAACGTGTGCCGCCGTCGATTCAGTTCACGCGGCTCGAAATACGGGACGAGATTTCCGCGCCACGTCCGAAAACCACGGACGAAGTTGTGGTGCCATTTCGCCTCTTACGCGTGCGGATAAACGGGCGTGCCACAGGCGACCGCTCCGAAGAAATCGTCGCTCGGTTCATCAATCACCTTCGGGAAATGGGGGTCGGGAATCCCCTTTTCCGCAACGTGACGCTGCTTGCGATCCAAGCCGAGACGTCACCGGTGGGTTCGTCCAGTACTTTTGAAATCGATGCGACGGGCGCGGAGCGCCCCATGAAACTCAAGCTAAAATGACGGCTCCTGTTCCAACGAAATTACAAAAACAACGCATGCTCTTGCTTTATGTGGGAGGCCTTCTGGTCGCCGCGTTGCTTTTCACATTCGGAGCTCAACCGCTATTGAACCATGAGCGTCGCTTGCGTGTCGAACGCCAGACTCTGGACGGACGAATTGAAGAAGCTGAACGACTGCTGAAAGAAGAATCTACCCTTCGGGCGGAATGGGAGAACCGCCGAGATGAGATCAACTCGCTGCTCCATCGCAGCTCTCCTCCGGCGGCCAACCCGCTGCTCTGGGCCAGCGAATTCGTTTATCGGCATGCGCGCGCCACTGGCGTGAACGTGGAATCTCTGATGGAAATGAAAAGCGAAATTCCCGCTTGGGCAAAAGCAGCGGAATCTCGACCGGACTCTGAAAGCGCCAATCCAGCTCCCCGCAAGAAGCCCTCGGCACCCCCGCGTCGTTTCGTTCCGTACGGAGTGCAAGTCCTGACTGCCTGCGGTTATAATGAACTCAAAGACTTTCTTCGCTCTATGGAAACCGATAACCCGCTGATTTCTATTGTGATATTATCCATCGCCAGCCGTGAGAAGACTCCGGAAAAACATCTGGTTCGTCTCGCCTTGGAGTGGCCACGGCTTCAGGAAAGTCTTCAACAATCCTTTGCGGATATTACGTCCGGAAAATGAACGGCACATTCCCCATACCTTTCGTCATCCGTCAAATATTCGGACCATCGGCACGATGGATCGCGCTGACACTTCTCGTGACCATCGCAGGGGCGGCGGGCGATGGGGAGGAAAAAGATACGCGGCGAGCGACGCACCGGGATCCTTTCGCTCCTATAGAACGTCCCTCGGTGGCGGGCGACACCACGATCGTGCCCCAGTCCCCCCCCGAACCGTCGCCAGCGACAACTCCGACCGATGATCAGTGGGAGTCGGCCAGGGGCCGGGTGAAGGTCCGGGGCGTTATCCGGGCGAGTGGGCAGACGTTGGTGAACATCAATGACCGCGTCGTCGGTGTCGGCGACTCTGTGGAATTGCGAGAGGGAGAATGGGTTTTTCGATGGCGCGTGGAAACGATCGGAGAATCAGGAGTGACTTTGCAACGATTGGAGTACATAAGAGCACCGCCGGAAGACAGTGGACGGAAGCCCCCGTCGGAGGGTTCTTTTAAGTGGTAAGAGGTGCAATTATAAAAAAGGAGACATCCATGAACACGAAGGGATTATCACGCAAAGATATTACAGCGTTGACATTGGCGCTGGCTCTTTCGATGGGGAAAAGCATTCCCCTGATCGCCCAGGAGGCCCCACCATCGGCGGAACCTCCTTCAGCTACGGAAGCATCCCTGGTCGGAACAGCTGCGACAACCCAACCGGCAGGTGGATCCGAACAGCTGCCCCTGTCTGAAAAAAATGAAGCAGCCGTAATTGATAATGGACTGATCTCGATCCAGTTAAACGACGTTCCCCTGGAAACCGCTGTCAAGATGTTCATCGGGGTCGCTGGCGCCAATATCATTGCGTCCTCCGCCAATCTGACGGGGAATGTGACCGTCAACCTCCGCAATGTCGAATGGCGTACTGCTCTCCAATCAATCCTCGAGATACACAACCTGACGTTGTCGGAGAAGCAACCCGGATCTCAGGTATATATCATCCTACCTCGACCGCCGGACGCGCCCGAGCCGATGTTCGTAGAAAATTTTGTTCTCCGGTTCAAGAGGCCCGATACGCTCGTTACGGGGATCAAAGAGCTTTTGGGCACCAATGGCAAAGTCCTTCACTCGGCAGGAAACATGCTAACCGTGATGGCGACCGCGGGCACGATGCCGAATGTGCGGCGACTGATCGAACAGGTGGATCAGCCGATTTCCCAGGTGTTGATCGAAGCAAAATTCGTTGAATTGAACAATTCGGCCATCAAGAACCTGGGAATCAACTGGCAATCGCTAGAAGGGTTGACCGTCGCATTAACCCAACCCACCTTGAATTATACCCGCGACGAAGTTCGGCGGAGAATGGATCAGGATGCGCAGGTCGCGACCGACAGCGCACAACGATCATCAATCTATCAATCAACGCGGACATCCGCGCCGACCGTCGACCTCGGCACGGGTATTTTGTCGGGAACGGACGCCTACTCACGCACCCGCCAGGAAACGCGTAGCCGCGCTCATGGCGATTACAGTGTTTCGGGCAAAAACTTCGAGGATTTCGAAAGCTCAAGCGGAAAAATCACTACGGTGCCGCCGTATGACATGAAAGAAACTCGAGCTTATTCGGCCATTTTGACGGCTCCGGAGTTTGCGGTTACGCTCAGTGCCCTGCAACAGACGGGTGGCGTCGAGGTGATTTCCAATCCGAAGATCGTCGTAGCCAGCGGCGAACGCGCCACCATCCATGTTGGCCGCAAAGACCCTGAAATCAAGGCTGTCGCGGACACGAATCTGGAAGGCCGTCTGACCTATCAACGCGAAGGATGGATCGAATCTGGCGTGCGGCTGGAGGTCATTCCGGTCGTCAATACGGCCAATTTGATCTCCGTGACGATTTCGCCTCAACTCAGTCGGGTGATCGGTTATCAGGAATCCGGCGATACGAAAGTAAAAATTCCTATCCTGCAGACTCGTGAGATCACCAGCCAGTTTAGCCTGCCCAGCGGCCGCACCGTGGCGATTGGAGGTCTGACGGAAACCCAGGACCGCGAGGATGTGCGCAAGATCCCGCTGCTGGGAGATCTGCCGTTGATCGGTCGGTATCTCTTTTCCCACAAGAGGACTGAACGTACACAGGACGAGATCATTATTTTCGTGACGATGGCGATCGCAGAAAGCGATTCCATGGATGTTCACTCGGGTATCCCTATGGATGGACTATTAATACGGAATCGCCTACCGAGAATTACCCTGTCGCCGGCGCCGGCAACTCCGGAGGCCGCCGGCACGATTGAATCGGCGGCGCCGACGGATCTCTTTCGCCCGGTGCCTCGTTAATCGCGAATATCGCAAATGCGAAGCCGCGAATGGGCAATGAACCACGAACTGGGGCGTCGTCCCGCGAGGCAGCATCGCGGCGTATTGCCGAACTGAGAAGGGAAATCGAGCGACATAATCGCTTATATTATGTCGAGGCGCGCCCTGAAATTGATGATCGCACCTATGATGCGTTGTACAAAGAACTGGCCGATCTTGAATCGGCCTGGCCCGATTTGGTTTCGCCCGATTCGCCGACGCAGCGTGTCGGCGGCGCCCCGCTAAAGGGCTTCGCGCCGGTTCGCCATGCCATTCCCATGATGAGCCTGGCCAATAGCTACAATATCGCCGAAGTGCGGAACTTCGACCGGCGCGTGCGAGAACTCGCAGGACCCCACCCCCTCTCCTATGTCGTCGAACCCAAGATTGACGGGGTGGCGGTATCCGCCCGCTATGAAAACGGGAGATTTGTTCTCGGCGCGACGCGCGGCGATGGACAAACCGGCGACGATATCACCTCCAATCTGAAAACGATACGATCTTTGCCTCTCCGACTCGATGGAGTAGCCCCGCCCGTCGTTGAAGTGCGCGGTGAGGTCTACATGCCGAAAGATGGGTTTCGACGACTAAACGAAGAGCGCGAGGAGGCTGGCGAAGAACCTTTCGCCAATCCCCGCAATGCCGCTGCAGGAACGCTTAAACAGCTTGACCCGTCTATTGTGGCGAAGCGCCCGCTATCCATTGTCTTCTATGGTGTGGGCGAGTATCGGGGCATCCAATTCGCCACCCATGTGGAACTGATTCAACGGATGCGAACTTGGGGATTACCCACGCCCCCCTGCTACTGGGTCTGCCCGGATATGACTGCCATCGAACGGGCCCTCGAAGAGTTGAGAAACCATCGGTACGAGTTTCCCTTCGAGATGGATGGCGCGGTCATCAAAGTCAATGACCGTTCACTATACGACACCCTCGGCGCCACGGCCAAAAGTCCCCGCTGGGCCGTCGCATTTAAATACGAACCCGACCGAGCGGAAACGGTATTGCGCGCAATCTCCATTCAGGTCGGACGCACCGGCGTGTTGACACCGGTCGCCGAGCTCGAGCCTGTTATACTGGCTGGTTCCACCATCACTCGCGCCACTTTGCACAATGAACAGGAAATACACCGAAAAGACATTCGCATCGGAGATCGGGTGTTCGTGGAAAAGGCAGGTGACGTTATCCCGGCCGTCGTCAGCGTTAACATCGCGGCACGTACTGGTCAGGAACGCCCCTTCCATATGCCCTTGGTTTGTCCGGTGTGTGGCGAACCTGTTGGACGACGGGAGGGAGAAGTCGCTGTCCGTTGCGAAAATCTACAATGCCCCGCACAACTGAAACGTTGGCTTCGACATTATGCCTCCCGTGGCGCCATGGACATTGAGGGCTTGGGCGAGGCGGTGATCGATCAACTCGTAGACCGCGGTATGGTCACCTCCCCCGCCGATTTGTATACGTTGCGCGCTGTCGACGTCGCGACGCTCGAGCGATTGGGCAGGAAATCTGCCGCAAATCTCGAGGCCGCCATAGCGGCAAGTCGGGACCGCGATTTTTGGCGTGTGATCTACGCCATGGGTATCCGTCACGTTGGTGCGCGTTCCGCGCAAATGCTCGAGGAACATTTTAGCCGAATGGAAGACCTGCAGCGGGCGACGGTTGAAGAGCTGACCGCCCTGCCGGAAATCGGCCCTGTCATCGCCACCTCAATCCGCGATTGGTTCGACAAGGAACGAAATAGAGCATTTCTGAAACGACTCGCGGAGACTGGCGTTACGATGCAGCGGCGCGAGACATCCTTCGCCGGATCGCAGCCCTTGAAAGGGCGGCAGTTCGTTCTGACCGGGACGCTAGCCACCCTGACGCGCGAAGAGGCGGCAGAGCGGATCCGCGCCCTGGGAGGAGTCGTCGCCTCCGCGGTTTCGAAAAAGACACATTATGTCGTGGCGGGCGTGTCGCCCGGCTCCAAACTTGAACGAGCCCGAAATTTGGGAGTGTCCGTACTGGACGAGAATACGTTTCTACAAATGATCGGAATGCGAACGCATGAAAGTTGAGGTCTTGCCCACAGGGGCTTTTGATGTGAACACGTGGCTTGTACTGGAAGGCCGCGCAGCGATCGTGCTGGATCCCGGCGAAGCGGCACCGGTTTTACGAGCCCTTCGTGCAGCGCATGCCGATCTCGCGGCCATTCTGTTGACACACGGTCATGTGGATCATTTGTACGGGTTGATGGAAATCCTGCAGGCACAGCCGGTGCCCGTATTCCTACACATGGCGGATATGACATGGGCCTTTTTGGATGACAATCGTATGCCACCTTGGTATCCGCTCACGCCGACCCGGCCTGCGGATTTGCGCCCTCTTCCCACGGATATTCTGGATATCAACGGTGCAGGATGGAGGACGATCCCAACGCCCGGACACACACCCGGAAGCGTTTGTTACCTGCTCGAAACGGAAAAGCTGCTCTTCAGCGGCGATACTCTTTTTCGCGAGGGCGTTGGGCGCACAGACCTCCCCGGTGGAAATGCCGATGCGTTATTTCGTTCCATCAAACGGCTGATGCAACTACCCGATGACATCCGCGTCCTTCCGGGTCACGGCGCCGCCACGACGATCGGTCACGAACGTCGATACAACCCTTTTATCAGGATGGGGTAAAGATCGATTCAAGTGCGCTTCAAAAGCACTTGTTCTTCATATCGGCGCGCTTGTTCGATCCAATCCCCGCCGACAGGTACTCCCGCTCGGCGACAGAGCTCGTCCCAAACTGCATGAAAGGGGCCACTTTTTACCTCTTCGATCCATGCAAGTTTCGCCGCGCCCTGGCCGTGTTCCTCCAGCCGCTTCAAGAGATCAACCGGCTCAAGCAGAGCGGATAGCAACGCCTTGCGAACCGCTCGCGCGCCGATGACATAGGCGCATACGCGATTGATACTGGCGTCAAAATAATCCGTCGCAAGCATTACCCGCGACAAGGCGTCGCCGCGCGCCAATTCCTGAAAAACCGAGCGCAAATCATCGTTGAACAACACCACATGATCGCTATCCCAACGGATCGGACGGCTCAGGTGAAGCAGCAACGATCGATGAAACTGCAAGTAAGCTGAAAGCTTGTCGTGAATTGTTTCCGTCGGATGAAAATGGCCCATGTCCAAGCACAAAATGATACCGCGTGTCAATGCATACGAGCCGTAAAATTCCGTGGAACCCACCACATAGTCCTCGCTGCCAATTCCGAACAGCTTGCCCTCCACAGCGTCCCGGCACCAACGGGTGTTTACGCCTTCGCATGGAGCGAGGAGGCGATCCAATGAATCCATTAGTCGGCGCCGTGGCGACCAGCGATCGGCGGGCGAATCCTTACGGCCATCCGGCAGCCAGTGGTTCAATATGCAAGGCGATTTCAGGGCGCGCCCCATGGCGGTTGCGATGCGCCGACAAGCCACGCCGTGTCGAATCCAGAATTCACGTACTTTTCGGTCGGGATGAGACAGTGTCAGACCATCATTCGCCAAGGGGTGAGCAAAAAAAGAGGTGTTAAAATCAATACCGATGCCTCGTTCCCGTGCCCATGCGATCCATCGAGAAAAATGAGCCGGAGTCAAGACGTCGCGTTCGACCTTTCGTCCATCCGTTTCAGCATAAATAGCGTGCAGGTTGATACGATGTGTGCCGGGGGCTAGACGCAGGACCATCGCCAGATCGGCCCGCATTTCATCGCCGTTGCGGGCCCGACCGGGATATTGGCCGGTGGCAAGAATTCCGCCGCCATCAACAGTGACATCGCGGACCTCGAAGCCGCGTACGTCATCAGCCTGCCAACAGTGAAGAGATAGCGGCATTTTCAATGTCTCGCTGATCGCATGATCGGTATTCACACCCAGGGAGGCGTAATAGGCCTTCGCTTTTTGATAAAAACGTTGAACATCAGCTTTCGGCCTTCGCACGGATGTCATTTTCATATCTCCTTCCGAGTTCAAACCCCTTTTCGAGTGACCACGCGCCATGTTCTTTTCCGGTCCTATTATGGAATTTTCCCGTTTTGGTGGCAAGCGCCACTGCAAAGAACCCGGCGATTCAGACAGTGGGGAGGAGGCTGGAGAGCGGCCGAGGCGGGGCGGACGGGCGCACGGGTTGAGGGGACGTGAAGACGGAGAGGCGGCCCGTGCCGTGGACCCGTCTGTCGGTGGAAAGGAGGAGATGGGAGGGGGCATTCGGCAGGCGCCGGGCCCATTTCGGAGCCTGCCACAGAGGGGCGTTCGGAGCGGATTGAAGATGGGTCGGCGGGCCGGCGCTCAGGAGGAGTTGCGCCACAGCTCGACCGGTTCGAGCATGAACGCCTCCAGGTGTTGGACCTTTCGGAGGGCGGTCCGCCGTGCCGCTCCGTCGAGTTGGAGCAACTCACGGCTGAAGAGCACCAAAGGCATTGGAGTGTAAGCGTTCTGGTGGTAAATCACGACATATTCCCTGCGCAGGGCCAGGCGGAAGCGCATCGTGTCCGGCGTGCGGTTGGCCAGTGACTCCTGAAGCATCTGCCAGAGTTGCCACTGCCGCAGCATATAGGAGAGCAGGATCATCACGACTTGCGAAGCGATGGCGTTGAGGCAACGGGAGCGGAACTCGGCCAGGTCGAAAAAGCATTTCAGTTGCCGATGACGCTCCTCGATGTCCGTACGTCGATGGTAGTCCTGGCGCAGCGGCCAACCGTCGCCCAACTCGCCGGTCGTCAACAAAGCCCAGGACTCCTCGGACTGGTCGCTATACCGCTCCCCAAACAGCGCCACATGCACCGGCGCGCTCGCGGCCGACCAGGAGTTGAAGTCCCGAATCGCGCAGACGCGCACGTTGCGCAAGGCGCGTTCGGGCGCGGGGAATGGAGTCTGGGCCTTCAGTTCGGCCAACGTGCGTTGTCGTTGGGCTTCCCGCCGGATGAGATGCTCTGGCCGCTGCGGCGGTGGGGAAGGCGGGAGGGGCATCGGCACGGGATACTCGCGCCAAGGTTCCGTCTGACCCAAGGCCCACGCATCGGCCCACAGGTCCATGTTCTTCTTGATCGGGATGATCACGTCCACGTCCAGGTCGCGCTTCCAGTGGCTGATGCGCTCGCCGTCGATAAACCCGCGATCTAAGAGCAGTTTCTTGACGACGCCGACTCCTACCGTGCCGACGAACCCCTCGAGCAGTTCAGCAAAGACCGGCAACTCGTGAACGTTGTCTGCGATCAGCGCCACCACCGCATAGACATAGCCGGGGGGCGATCCGCGCAGTTGAACAGCATCACCAACTTGTAACAGCGTTTCCGGCGCGCGCTCCTGCGTTCGGCCCCGGAGAGCTTCTCGTACTCGACGGGGTGGTTATGCTCGTCGAACCACATCACGCAGGAGCCTTCGTACTTGGGGTTGTCTGGCACGAACAGGTACGAGCCGTCCCCCACGAAAACGCCCTCCGGCTCGAAGAACCCGTATTGTTGAAACGTCGCTTGCACCGCGGTATTGTACCAGTCCATCCACTGCGACGCGGGCACGCGCTTAGCGGCCTTGCGCAGCGTATCCTGATCGCACCGCGTGGTGCGCGCATAGTCGTTCTTCTGGTTAAAACCCCGGCAGGTCAGCACCAAGGCCTGCGTCTGGGGATCGAGGTGTTTGCTGGTCAGATCGGGGGGCAAGGCGCTCAAGAGCCCGCCACAGCGGATCACCCACTCGAACGCCAGATCGGAGTTCTCTTGGTGAAGTTTCAGACTCATCTGCGCCGCCAATACGAACCAGCGGGGCACTTCTTCTTTCTTGGGCTTGCCTGGCATCGTCGCGGCCAGTCGCGCGAGCAGCTTCTCGCGAAAGAGCCGCTCAAAGAACTCCCGCTCGTCCGCTTCTCCAATGATTTCCAGCGCATCGAACTCTCCCCGCCGCAGAGCCTCCAAGACGCGCTGAGGGTGGTGCTCAATGACGTGAAGGTCCATCCGCCGCCTCCTGCTCCGCCGCCGGTGGGATAGCTCCGCTTTCTTCATTTCTGTATTCACTATCTATACAACTGATACAGAAAACACAAAAAAAGACCGCGACTCCAAAAAGTCGCGGAAACATATCCTCCCCTCCAAATCGCCCGCTCTACGGCCTCTTACACAGCCTCTTCCCCACTGTCTGAATCACCGGTAAAAAAACATCTGTAGGGGTGCGGGAGCGCAGAAAGTCCCATTCTGGTTCCACCCGAGTTTCCGACCGCTCATAAATGTCGCGCTTTCCTCTGGCGCATAACAAGGTTCGCTCTGTATCATGGTCTCGTAACAATCATGGCGATACAGGATCGCCGTGGTGTCCGTTCAGAGGGAATTATCGTTCAAGGCTATGCAGTCTATTGGGTGGCTGCGCAACTGAGCCGCCGTTTGCCGCTGTCGTTCGCCTATCGCATCGGACAGTGTTTTGCGGACCATTTTTTTTGGAGAGACCGTACCGGCCGCACGAATGTCATGTCGAACCTGCGCCGAATCTATGCCCATCGAGGCATCGCGGCCGAAAGCGATTTTTTTCTGCGCATGGCACGGAAAACCTATCAATATTTTGGAAAGTATCTCGTTGATTTTTTTCATTATTCGGTGGCTTCACGGGTAGAGATCGAACGCCGAGTAACCATCGCCGGCATGGAATATTTTCTTTCCGCCTTGAAATGCGGTCGGGGCGTGATCCTGGTCTCGGCACATGTAGGCAATTGGGAATTGGGCGGCCTTGTTCTCTCATTGCGGGGATACCCACTGACGACCGTATACCGTCCCTTCGGCCATCGCCGACTTGACCGACTTTTCGATGCCCGCCGTAGCGCCCGCGGTTTCACTACCTTGCCTCTAGGAAACGCGGTCCGCGGTCTGACGAATGCACTCCGGAGCAACGGCACAGTCGCCCTTTTGGCGGACCGCGATTTTTCACGACAGGTGGCTGCGGTTCCCTTCTTTGGAGAATATGCACGTTTACCGCGTGGTCCCGCTGTCCTCGCGGCCCGGACTGGCGCCTGTATTGTCCCTACGTTCTTGATCCGCGGGGTGGATGATCGGTATCTGCTGAATTTTTTGGGCACCATTGATCCCCTGGAAATGCCCGGCATCTTTGCACTCCAACGGGGAATCGTTGAGGCCCTGGAAATCGTGATTGGGGCGTATCCCCATCAATGGTTCATTTTTGACGATTTCTGGGAATATGGACGACAGGGAGAGTCGTTGGCCACCGAGCGAGTTCGACCATGAGTTCCGATGTGAATATCACTGTTAGCGACGGTCCCGTTTGGGCGCTCATTCCCGCTTATGAAGAAGAGCGTCGTATTGGCGATATTGTCGGCACCACCCGACATTATGTTGACCGATTAGTGGTGGTCGACGACGGTTCACACGATGGCACGGCCGCCGTCGCCGATACCGCCGGCGCTACAGTCCTTCGCCACGACCACAATAGGGGAAAGGGCGCGGCTCTTCGGACCGGTTTTGAATTCATCCGCCGGCAAGGCGGCGGCATAGTAATCTGCCTCGATGCCGATGGACAGCACGACCCCGCTGAAATACCTAAATTCGTCAGCGCCTACCGGCGGACGGGCATACCGGTTTTGATCGGCAACCGCATGGCCGATCCAGCTGGAATGCCGAGAATTCGCCGGTGGACTAATTATTTGATGAGTTCGATACTCAGCCGTGAAATGAAACAATATATCCCCGACACTCAATGCGGCTACCGATTGTTCGCTCGGGAGACGTTGCCTTTTCTTCAGGGCCGGACGGACCGTTTCGCGGCTGATTCTGAAGTCCTGCTTCGGTTGGCGGCCAGAGGTATCCGTATCGGCTCCGTACGCATTCGTACGATCTATCGAGACGAACGCAGCAAAATACGACCATTTCGCGATACCATTCGCTTTTTCCGCATGTTGCACGACTGGCGCCACTCACCGCACCCGTAAGCGCACTCAGGGGAGCAACGATTCACAGATTTTCCAGCACTTCAATCTTGGAGGCTGCCCGCCGTGCGTTGATGAATTCTGCCGCCAAGCGTTGACGCCTCTGGTTCTGTAAGAAAACCCGAATATTGGGCGCCGTTTCTTCCAGGGTTTGTTTCCGTGCCGCTTGGCGGGCGAGCACCTGGATGATGTGGAAGCCATGGGTAGTTTCCACCACTGGACCGATCGCGTTGATCTCCTGCGAAAAAGCGGCTTGTTCGAAAGGCGGAACCATCTGTCCGCGACTGAATATGTATTCCCCTCCGCGAGACACGCTGCCCGGGTCCTCCGAATACTCCCTCACCATGGCAACAAAATCAGCTCCGCGCAGAATCTTCTGCCGCACCTCTTCCGCCCGGGCGCGTTTGTCCTCCCGCATGGCTTTCGGCTCTGTTTCGGATGACCGTATCAGAATATGCCGTACCCGCACCTGTTCGGGGACCATCATTTGCGCCTCGTTCTGCCGATAAAACGCTGCGACTTCTTCGTCGTTGGGCACAGCGGCGGGAGCAACAACTTCCGCGATTAGCTTCGCCACCTGTAACTCACGGACAAGGTTGTTACGAAATTCTTCAACGGTGATACCCTGATTAGCGAGTATGGTCTCGAGTGTCTGCCCCTGCGGGAGTTGGCCCTCAACCTGCCGAATAGCCGCCGACACCTCGTCCGGAGAAACCTGAACTCCTTTCTCCTCTGCTGCCTGCAGCAACAAATGCCGCACGACAAGTCCATCCAATACGTTTTTGACCACCTCGCCTCGAGCGGCCGCCAGCCGTTCCGCAGGCATTCGCGCCGACAACTGCGCCAGGGCACGTCCGGTCTCCTGTTCCACCTCTTTCAAAAGGATCGGCGTCCCATTGACGCGAACTACTACCGTATTCGGCCCGCGCGACGCCGACGGTTTATCACCGCCCAAAAGATTGCGAGGCGATTGAAAAGGTTGTGCCTCTTGGGCAACTGCCGCCATGTACCCAGCCACACCTACGGCCAGACAGGTCGCTACCTTAACCGCAGCCCTGGAATTACCTTTAGAATAATTTTGCATGTTTGTTCTCCAAAAAGACCTTATATGCCTATTTCACATTCACTTCAATCACTATTCCCGCCTTTCAGCACCCAGCTGCGTTGCGCTCGGTTCCTGCGAATCATTGACAGAACAGACAAGAGACGAATGGGGACGAAAGACGCTCCGATGACGCACGTCGCACTAGTGTCCGGTTATAAGTCATTGAATATCAACTGAGCTTCCCCCCATTGGTTGGACAGGTGGCGGGGGGGTGATTTAAGCAAAGATTCCATGCGCCTTCAACCGTCCATATCGGGCTCCCTCCCCTGCCCCCCATGGGGGGCAGGTCGTTTCTCAATTCCGCGAATAGTACATCTCGGCAGGCGTTCTCTTTCCCAGAGATTGGTGCCGGCGTTCGGTGTTGTACATTCCGAAATAGCCGGTCAATCCGCGTCG
>CALLML010000075.1 GCA_938005705.1 uncultured bacterium | reverse complement strand
GCAGACAGTCTGTAGGAGCATCAGCCATTGGAAAACCTCGCATGCCGTTTTGTGTAACGGACTAAACGATCGCATGTTACAGAGGTTTTCCAATACTATTTTCCAACTATTTCATGCCCCTTCGTGAATATTCCGGGCTAGACGCCCACCGCCTTTCCTTCCGCCCGCTCTACACCCTCCCCCTACGCCCTCACACCGCCATAATGAGAACTGCCGGTGTCCGCTGGCTTGCGCAGGCGCACTTTGCTATGGTTCACTCGTTTGCAGACCCTTCCGGGGGGCGACGCCCCGACCTACTGGCTCGGGCGCGTATGTGCGCCGCCGACCTGGGGGTTCAAGTCGCCGGCCTCGATTATCCGCCCGCCGACGACCCCTGGACGCCGCTCCATCTGGCGGAGGCCTTGCGCCGTCTGCCGGTCCGCAAGCTGGAGCGGTATCTGGTTTTCCTTGATGCGCGAGACGCGCTGCGGACCCGCCTGTTGCTTTTAGACATGCTGCCCCAGCTCGACCTCGGACCCTTCTCGGCGGCCATAGAATTTCTGCGCGCCCGCGGCCATGAAAGCGACTGCATCGAACGGCTGCGCGGCTGGATGGCGCGCCAGGAAATCGGCGTCGTGGCGCTGGCGTGGCTTTTCCGCAACCCCGCGCTCGCCGCCGAATGGAAGATCGGTTCGCCCGCCGAGCTGGGGCGCCGCGCCCTCGACCTGGCGGAGGAATCATTCAGCGGCGAGTTGTTGAAGGCGCAGAAACAACTGAAAGAACGATTCGGCAAGCCGGAAACCCTCCGGCTCATACTTGCGGACATGAACGAAAACCAGCGTCGCGACTTTATCGCGCGCCTGCGCCGCTCGCCCGGATGGACGCCGCTCGACCGCCAGGCGATGCTGGGCCTGCTGGTTCGTCTCTGCCCCGAATACGAGGCGCTCGTCGCCGCGGACTCGGCGGCGCAAAGCGCGAAAACGCCAACCCCCGTCGTCCGCGCGCTGACCTCCACTCGTTCCTATGGGGAACGCCGGGCCCAGTTGCGGCGACTGATCGAGGTCGAAATCCCTAAAAACAGCCGTGAAATCGGCCACGCGCGCGGGTACGGCGACCTGAGCGAGAACTTCGAGTACAAGGCCGCCAAGGATATGCAGGCAATCCTGATGCGGCGGCGCGGCGAATTGGAACGGCAGTTGCACGAAACGCAGCCGACAGACTTCGACGGCATTGCTTCCGATCGCGTCGTGCCCGGCGTCGGCGTCGAACTTCGGCGGGCCGACGGGCGCGTCGAGCGCTATCACATTCTCGGAGCATGGGACCGCGACGAAACGCTGAACATCATTTCCTCCGAGTCCCAGCTCGCCCGGGCGATGATGGGCCGGGCCGTCGGCGAGACCGTGACGTTGCCGGAAGACGGCGCCGGCCCCGCCGTGATCGAACGCATTCTTCCGCTCCCCGAATCGGTGCTCCAGTGGGCCCGAAGCGGTGATTCTGAAGCCGTTTCGTAGTGAATTCCACGCCTCCACAAACCGCCCGCCGCCGTTTCATCCAGATGGCGCGTTATGGCCTTTGCGGCGGTTTCGCGACGGCGGTGGACATGGCGGTCTTCTATCTCGTTTCGCTGACGATTCTTCCCGCGCTTTCGCCCGAAGACCCCGTTGCCCGTTGGCTTCACCTCTCCGGTCCCTTCGCGGAAGAAACTCTGCGCTCACGCTATTTCGTTATCAACCGCTCGCTGGCTTTCGTGTTTTCGAACCTCGCGGCATATGTGACCAATGTTTTATGGGTTTTTGAACCCGGTCGGCACCGTCGCCATGTGGAAATCACGCTCTTTTTCATCGTGTCCGGTTTCAGTCTCGCCGCCGGCACGGCGATCGGTTGGAGCCTTATACGGCTCGGCGGCTTCAGCACCACCTTTTCCTACGGAGGCAATATCGCGGCCTCGATTTTGATCAATTATGCCTGCCGGAAATATGTCGTCTTCAAGGGATGAATGCCGCTGCCGCCGGATTCTCGCGGTATCGCTCGTCGCGGCGCTCGGCGGTTGCGCCCCTGTCCGTCCGCTGCCACCTCCGGTCGGCGGAAATACGCGCGGCATGCCATCGGCGCGACTGACGCCCGGCGATCCTTGGACGGGCTGGGATGATGCGCGCGAACCCTTAACCCCCTTTTTCTCCACGCGTGGATGGACAATCTCTGCCGAACCGCCGGTCGTCGCGCGATTCGAGCGCGTTGCGGGCCGTGTTCCCGCGGATCGACGTTCGATCCGTCTCACCGCCGCCGGCGCCGATCGAATCGAGCGCCTGTTCATCCGCCCGCCGAACCCCCTTCCCATCCCCGAACCGTTCGACTCGGTGGAAATTCGACTGGGCGGCGACGATGCCGCGCCGGTGACTGAAACCCGGTCTGAACTGCTCATCCACCTGACAACGGACATGGGGAAAAGCCCGAAAACGCGCGAAATTTCCTTGGGCGCCTTTCCCACGCGGGGCTGGCGACTGGCCCACCGTCGTCTCCCGGATGACCGTCCATTGACCCAGGCTTTCCTGTCCGCCTTGGAAATTCGGCATTGGGACCGGCCTGAAGAACGCCCGCTTTACGTGGATGGTCTGACCTTCTACCTCGAAAGCCGCGCCCCCATCGTGCCCGACTGGCGCGCCGATCCCACGGAGTCGCGGCCCATGGCGTTTCTTGAGGAGCCCGTGAAGGGGGATGGGACTCGTTCCCCCCTCCCTCCAGTTCCCGATCTGTCCAACGAAACCGAACTGGATCCGGACCGACACCTCGCCGAATTTGCCTTCCTTGAGGAGCAACGGCGCATCGCCTACGTCGTCTCTTTCCGCGAGGGAATCCGCCGCGTGGAGGTTCGAGTGAATGGCGCGCTGTTCGGAGCGTTTGAAGGCTTGAAATGGGCGCCGGATGGCCCGGCGTCGGATGACCGCTGTGTCGCGTTCGGACGCGCGGCGTCCGGAGAGATCGAAATCGAATTCTCCGGCGGACGCCGAGCGCGTCTCGCGTTGCGGGGCCGCTCGCTGGTCCTCGATGCGATGGCGGGTGAACGAAATGTTCCCGCATTCGAAACGCCCGCGTGGGATGCGAGCGACCCGCTCATCATGCCTTTTCTCAGCGGACGATGCTGGATCGGGCCGCCGCTCTGGCGAGCCACGACGGCCGACGGCCGGTTTCAGGGCGTCGCCTCCGCGTGGCTTGACCCGGAACGTACCGGCGCGACGCGATGGGAATGGAGGCCGGGAGACGGCGGAAAATATGTTTCCTGGCGCGCCGTCTATGAGCCGGCGCCGCGTGTCCGCCGTCCGCCTCTGCGTGAGCGCCTCGTGCTGACCGTCGCCTCCCGCATCGAGGATGTGCTGCCTTCCTACGCGGATCTCGCCGCCGAGAAACGAGCCCTTTTGCCCGTTTTCGGTTTCCGTGAAGTCGCGGTGGACGCCGATGCGCTCGATCCCCTCAATCCGAGCTGGTCCAGGGATTTTTTGCGGCGCGATGCCGAGGGCCAGTGGATCGAGTCTCCCGCGGAGGGACGCTATGCCGTCAAATGGCCGATGCTGCCTCTGATTCACGGCCCCGCGATCGAGATGCGGCGGGATGAGTGGGACAAACCCGACACGGTTTTCGCCGCCCTGCTTTCGGCGCGCCCGCCATGGTCGGGCGTCGATTGCGATGCGCGCGTTCCCCATCCGGCGCGTTTTCGCCCGCCCTGGATGGCCTGGCGGCAATGGGTGCGCGAAGTCGCCCGAAGGCATGGAAAACCCGTCGTCGGACGTGACGACTGGGTATGGATGAATGCCCCCGCCCTCGACGCCTGGCGAATCGCCCGCGAACGGGCGGATGGCCTTCTGGCGGAACCTGCCAACCCCGTCTTCTCCCTGCTGCGACTGAATCCGGTCGGCGAAGGCCTGCTACCTCCTCCGGCGGACGAAGCCACGGAACTCTCGGACGCCGTGTGGGATCGGTGGACGGCGACGCTCCTGTGGTATGGACTATCGCCGGATGCCGATTTAGACAAACTTGGACCTCACGCCGACCGCGCGCGGCGGCTGACGGAGGAAATCCGAAGACGCACCCGTGGTCGGGCGCCGGAACGCATCGCTTTTTACGCCGGCCGAAGCCTTGTCAGCGCGACGGACGCCCTGTATCTTTCGCCTCCCTCCTCGGCCTCGCGGCTTTATCTGCGCTATGAACCCAATCTCGAACTCTGGGTTAATCGCGATCCCGCCGAATCGTGGCGCGTCGCCATTGGCGATCGGGATTGGACGCTTCCTCCCGACGGCTTCGCCGCGCGCGCCGAAAAATTCTTTGTCTTTTCGGGCCTCACGGATGAGGGCGCCCGCGCGGATATGGTGATGAGCGGCGATGAAATCTTCTTCGATCCGAGGGGGCAATGGGCCACTTTGCGCGACTGGGCCGCCGACGGCGCCTTCACCGCCCGCGTCGAGAAAATGGCGGGGGGAGAAGCCTGGGATATCATCCTGTTGACTACGGTGCGCCGCCTCGCGGTACGTCATACCCGACAAGAAAATCCAGTCATCATCTGCTATCCCGAAGGCGCCGCGCGCAGCGAACGGAAAGGAGACTGGCTGCGCATTTCTGTCCCGGAAGGCGCTGTGCGATTGCGCATCCGTTAGTTTGCTCGCTGGAAAGAAAAACCGCGAAAATTCCAGGTGTTTGTTTCAGCCCTCATCCAACACAATCCGTTACATATTATTCTGCAATTAGTTGTGAGAAATTAAAAAAAATAAAAAAGTGTTTACAAAGAAATTCAACCGTGTTCTAATTCGTGTGTTGAGTCTGCTGTCGGATGGGGAGGGGGGGGATAAATGTGTACGTGGTTCAACATAGGCCGGTGATATAAAGTTGAAAACGCAAGCTGAGTGGATGTGCGCGCCTTAGGCGTGTTTCCAAAAAAACAAGGAAGGGAACTCCATGAAATCGAAGATTGCGGTTGCGGTATTTGCAACCTTAATGTGGGCCGTTGTTTTTTCTTTTGCACAGACACCCGTAAGCATGACTACGACCGTCACGCCAACGACCTTCGAGGGCGCAGCGGCGGTCAGC
>CALLML010000074.1 GCA_938005705.1 uncultured bacterium | reverse complement strand
CGTATGGCCGAATCCCAGCGCTTCGCCCAACAGGTGTCCGGCCCGTTCGTCGCCCGACGAACGGTAATAGTTGCCGTCAATGACGACGGAAACGTCCGGATTCATCGAGATTTTCGTCCGTCCCGCCGCGCCGACCGCCTCTTGTGCGGAAGCATGCGAAAGGGACATCGCCAGCGCGAACGTGGCGGCGCGGAGCGCCGAGGACGACCATGTCTTTGGGAATAACCTTGTGTTCATGTGTCTCTCCTGATGGATTGAGGTTGCTTCGGTGCACTTCCAGCGCTGCTCGCCGGTTATCGATTCACAGCCCTTACTATAATCGAGTTTATATTGGGGTCAACATAAATGATAACGATATATCATTATGATGAGCGGGTCAGCAAGGAGTGATCGAGTATGTACTTTCTTTTCGGGCATTGCTCGGTGGGGGGCGCATCTAAATATGTGATTTGGAGGCGAGGCATGTTTCAGCGCCGCTTAAGTCCGCGCCGAACTTCCCTTCATCAGTTTTTGTCGGAAGCTCCGAAGCGCTTGCGCAACGGCGGCATAGCGCAGTCCGCCGACCAGCTCGGCCAGCGTCAAGCCACTATATCGGCATGCAAAATACAAGGCCAAGTCGTTGCCCTGGTTTTGTATCCGCCGCCAGAACTCCTCCGATCCGAGCACGATCCGCCCCCGTAATTGTGCCCACGGAGACTCCGAGACCAGGTGCAGAAAAATTTATGTACGAATCGGAGGAGACGCCATTGAATTCATGCTCGAAACGCTGGCCGGCACTTCGGAGCCGGTCACGCTGATCGCCACAGGCCCGTGGTCCAATATCGCCGTAGTGGTCCGGCGGACGAACGGGCAGCAGCGGCGTCACATCGGCGGCATCGCGCTCATGGGCGGCGAGGTGCATCTCCTGCACGCGGGGGCCAACGTCGCTTGCGATCCGAAGGCGGCGCACGAGATTTTGCAAAGCGGCCTGCCGATCTTCCTGGAAACCTGGAGCCTCAGCCGCCGCCTGTTCTTCACCATGGCCGAGGTGAAGGCGCGGCAGGCCAACGCGACGGATCCTTTTCTGCGGGACCTACACCACGGGGATGACGTGCGAGCATTCCTGGACACGGGAAGCGGCACCATCCGTCACGGAACTGTCTCCGGATTATGTGGCCGCAACCGATGACCTGGATGCCGCGGCCCTGCCTGAAACCCCGGTACGAGGAAGTGGGGTTCGATGTGTAAAACCTGTCTGCGCGCACTATTTCGGAGAAGCCAGGCAGACGGGAAGCAATCACAGGGTCTACAAGACACCATGGCAGGGGGACCCACGAGTAAACATTCAGGACGACCAGGGCAAGGCCAAGGCCTACCAAGTCAAGCAGGTCTTGCGGGCAATAGAGAGGCTGGATTATGAACGCCTTTCGATCGGACAAGATGAATAAAATATTCGGACGTCGCGTCGGCATTTGTGGTCTCTCCAGTTTTGGTAATGATACGAACGGTATTGATTGCCCCGATCGTGGGCGACATCAACGTTGGCGGCTCGACACTGCCGGGCCCGCCGCATAAAATGCGCTCATTGTCGTTACCAGATGGTTCAACCATGCAGTGCATCCAGGCGCAACAAGTGTTCACTGGCTGCGGCTCGCGTGGGCCGTCGTATCTCGCTTTCGAAGGCGACCGCATTGTCGGACTCTTCGACGCGCCGCGGGGCGAGGTCGTCGCCGAGTGCGCCGTGCTGACTCCGACGTTGATCGATGCCCACAGCCACATCGGCATCCACCGCTTCGGCGAACCGGCCGCCGAAAGCGAATCCAACGAGAGCCTCGACTCCATCCTACCGCTGCCAGACGTGCTCGACTCGATCAATATGGACGATCCCGCTTTCGCCCACAGCGTCGCCTGGGGCACCGTCTACTCCTGTGTGCTGCCCGGCAGCGCGAACCTCCTCAGCGGTCTTTCCGCCGTAGTCCGGCATGTCGCCCCCGACAGCACCGCGGCGCTGATCGCACGGGCCGGCATCAAGGCGGCGCTCGGCTATAACCCGATCGCCGCGCAGAGCCGCAAGGGAGCGCGCCCCACCACCCGCATGGGCGCCGTCTCGCTGCTGCGCGGCAAGCTCCGCAACCTGAAGTTTAAACTCGAGCGCCCGGCGCGGCGCGGCGGAAAGGCCGGCAGGGCCGGCGCCGGCGTTCCGGACGACCTCTCCGCCGAGGACCGGATTCTTAGCGATGTCCTGCGCGGCCGGGTTCGACTCCGCGTGCATGCCCATAAGATTGATGATATCGCCGCGCTGCTGCGGCTCGTAGATGAGTTCGGCCTCCGGGTTTCCGTCGAGCATGCGATAAGCGTGGACCGCCCCGAGATTTTCCGCGAGCTCCGCCGCCGGCGCATCCCGGTGGTCTATGGTCCGGTGGAAACCTCGGCCGGCAAGGTGGAGCTGCGACCCAAGGATTGGCGCAACGCCCGCCACCTTCTCGAGTCCGGCGTTGAGTTCGGCCTTATGACGGACCACCCCGTGACGCCCTCCTGGGCGCTGCTCCAGCAAAGCCGCTCGCTGCTCCGTTGCGGCCTGTCCAAGGCGCGCGCCCTGGAGACCGTCACCCGGATCAACGCCGCGTTAGTCGGCGTGGATGACCGCCTCGGCACGCTCGAGCGCGGCAAGTGGGCCTCCTTCGTCGGCTGGAACGGCGACCCGTTCGATCTGGCGTCGCATCCGGTCGCCGTTTATGCGGAGGGCGTCCGAGTCTTCGGATGATCGCGCGCTCGAAGAATGGCGTGACTTTGGCAAAATGGGCTTCGCCACAAGAGGCACGCGTACCGACCTTACGGTGTCCATTTTTTAGAGCGTGGCGGAAGATGGCATGAGCCGCGGTTGATGAATCCCTCAGAACGAGGCAGGGTGGAGCCGATGGACCGACAGGCTGAGTTTTTGACTCACTTTCTGCGGCATCAGGACGATATCCGCGCCGTCATCGGTTCGATGTTGCGGGATCCGGCGGCGGCGGACGACATCTTTCAGGATGTCGCCTTGGTGTTGTGGAAGAAATACGATGAATTCGACACGACACGTTCATTTGGGGCGTGGGCCAGGGGTATTGCAGTGCGGCAGGTTTGGCAGTCATTTGAACGGCGACGACGGGCTCCCGTGCCTTTAGCGCCGGAGACGTTGAACGCCCTGTTGCGAGCCTTTGACGAAGAGTCGGAATCTCCCGCCCATGCCGAGCGGGAGGAGGCATTGCGTCGGTGTATCGCCAAATTGCCGGAAAAATCGAGGCGCCTGCTCGAGATGCGCTACGAAGCCCAGATGAAATTGCGCGAGATGGCCGAGCGGCTATCAACTACGCTCGACGCGACGCATAAGGCGCTTTCCCGCCTGCGCGAGGCGCTCCGCCGATGCATCGAACAGGAGCTGGCAGCGGGTTGAGGCGATTGGATGAAAAAGGACAACGATCTTCAACCATTGATCGAAGCTTACTTCGACGAAACGATCAGCGAGGAACAGCGCGCCGAACTGGAGCGCGCTCTCATCCACGATCCCGAAGCAGCGCGGCGGTTTGTTCGCGCGGCACGGCTGGATAACGCCCTCCGGCTCCACTTCAATCGCCGTGCAGCCGAGGCCGCCGCCGTCGCCGCCCTGAAGCGGGCGGGTCTGGACCCGACGCCACAGGCGGTCTCGATACCGCGATGGGCACGCACCGTGGACCATTTGTGGGGGCCGTTGGGCGCAGTGCTCGCTCATGCGGCACTGATTCTCCTGCTGGTGCGATGGGTCGTGCTGCCGGTCTTCACGTCTTCACCTTCTCCGCCGGTGGAGGTGGAGGTCGGCCGCGAGGAACGCATGCGGCTGGACCCATTTCAAATCCATGATCACCCTTCGCTGTCCCGCGGCGCCGACACAATGCCGCCGCCGCTGAACGCCCCGGAGTTTGCCGTCATGCCACCTGATCCGCATGCCCTCTCTGTGCCGCGGGCATCCCCGCCAAACGTGGTTATCCGCGACGGTCGCCTCTGGTCCGAGCCGATCTGGATGCGAAACCGAACGGAATCCCACCGTAGCGCCCTACTGGCGCGGTACGCACCCGAATGGGCGGATCGGACAGAGCCGGCGCTCGACGCCGCGCTGGAATGGCTGCGTCGGGCGCGACACGCCGAAGGGGGTTGGTCGGAGGATCCGCACGCGTCCCGCGATCCCGCGCTGACCGCGCTCGCGACGTTGGCCTTTCTCGCACGGGGTGAGCCCTTGACGTCAATCCAAAGCGATATTTCGGCCTTGGTGGATTCTCAGGAGCCCGGCGGAGGATGGAGATCACTGGAAAACGGTGCGGATGCCCTTGGCATAGGCGCCTGCGCGTTGATCGAGGCATGGGCGCGCGTTCCCCTGCCGCCGTTGCGCAGGGCCGCTGAACTGGCGGTGGAGCGGCTGATACAGGAGCAGGACACGGCAGGCCTGTGGCCTGGGGCGGATCCGTGGGCCCTGAGCTGGCGCGTCCTGGCGCTGCGAATGGCGGTATGGGCAAATCTGGATGTTCACGGCGGTCGGGCCGGTCTTTCCCGACTGGCCGGCGGGTTGAAAACCATCGAGGATCCGGCTGGCGGTCTGTATGAAGGTGAGCGGCCCTCGTCGAAGGCTATCGAGCGCCTGGCGGTTGTGGCGCTGGCATTGCAATGGCTGGGCGAGGAGCGTTCGCCGGAAGCGCGCAAGACGCTGGCCACCCTGTCCCGCGTCCGGATGAATGATCCGCTCAATCCTTTTATACGGCACGTATTGGCGCAAATCCGATTCAATGCCGGAGGTGATCATTGGATCAAAGAGCGCGGCGTCCTGGCCGACATCCTGCTGGCGGGAAGGGAATCCGATGGCGGCTGGCGTAGGGAATCTTCTGCGCTGGACGGACGCGTGCGCACCACCTCGTTGGCTGTGCTGACGCTGACCGTCTGCTATCGCTATCCGCCCGCGGCGGAATGGCCGGCTTGGCCAGTCGCTGGCGCCCGACCGCCGGCATTCACGCATGGCCCGATCCTGGCGGCGCTTCGGCTGGGACCGGTTCCTTGAGCCAGCCTTCCGTCTGCAAGCGTTCCCACGTCAGGTGGTTCGGCGCTTCGCCCCGTTCGATCAAGCGCCGCACGAACTTTCCCAGCAGATCAATTTCCAGATTCACGGCGTCGCCCTCACGCAGCTCGCCGAAAGTCGTGACCTCCCACGTGTACGGGATGATATGCACAACGAACGCATCCGCCAACAGCTCGGCGATGGTCAAACTGACGCCATCCACCGCGACAGAGCCTTTAAAGACCATGCCGTCGAGCAAGGCGTTCGGCGCGGTGATTTCGTAGGACCAGTCTCGCCCTGCGCGCCGAACTCGACGAACTCGACCGATGCCGTCTACGTGCCCGATGACGATATGGCCGCCCATCGGGTCGCCCCACCGCAACGCACGTTCGAGATTCAACCGGCCTCCGACCTTTTTCTCACCCAGATTCGTCCGTTCGAAGGTCTCGCGCAGGACGTCAAAACCGATTGTTTCGCCGTTCACGCGGGCCACCGTCAGGCAGATGCCTTGTACGGCAACGCTCTCGCCGATTTCTATCGGACGGTTCCAGGCGCCCGCGTCCACCGTGATGCGTCCCCACTTTTCTGCCAGGTCGTATTCGGTGATTTTTCCCGTCTTCGCGATGATTCCTGTGAACATGTTTTTCTCCGTGTTATAATGAACGATTGTTCAGCTCGTTGAGTGCTGCACGTCGTTCAGGGAAGGCCGGCGCGTTCTTGGCCCGGGGCGCGCGCGAACGAGGAGGTCCCCCCCCATCTTCCGCATCTCCATCCATTTCAGCGAAGGGGCGTCGGCCAGCGTCCAGTCGGCGCCGATGGCCGGCCGGCCGGTTGCTCCGATCAACTTCGGCGCCACAAAGAAATAGTATTCATCTACCAGTTCCGCGTGCGCCAACGCCCCGGCGAGTTTGCCGCCGCCCTCGCACAGCACATGGAGAAAGCCTCGGTCGCCCAGGGCAAGCATCAGCACAGAAAGGTCCACGCCACCAGCGGCCTCCGGCAAGCGGATCACATCGGCCCCCGAACGGCGTAATGCGCGTTCGTGCGCGAGGGAACAGCGTGAGGAGACGGCGATCAACGTACGGGAAACGGCGTCGTCATGGAGGAGTTGCGCGGTCGCCGGGACGGCGCCGGTGCGGGAGACCACGATCCGCCAGGGACGGCGACCGCCGTCGGGGCGAGGCAGCAGGGAGGGGTCATCACGCTCGACGGTATGGCGGCCCACGAGGATGGCGTCCACCCGTCGCCGCAGCGAGTGGACTTCGCGGCGCGCGGCCAAGCCGGTTATCCAGCGAGAGGCGCCGGCGGCGTCGGCAATGCGGCCGTCCAGCGTGATGGCCAGTTTCAGCGTGACCCACGGTCGTCCCCGGGTCACCCAGCGGGAAAACGGCTCGATCAGCGCAGCGGCCTCGGCGTGGCACACGCCTTCCCTCACCTCCACGCCGGCGTGGGCCAACTGTCGGAGCCCACGTCCGCGATGACGCGGATTGGGATCGCGGACACCCGCCACGACGCGCGACACGCCCGCGGCCAAAATAGCCTCCGTACAGGGCGGGCGTCGTCCCCACGTGCAGCAGGGTTCGAGGGTGACGTAGAGTGTGGCGCCGCGCGCCTGTTCACCCGCACGGCGCAGGGCGAGATCCTCCGCATGCCGATCGCCGGCGCAGCGATGCCATCCCTCACCGACCACCTTGCCCTGACGAACGACCACGGCGCCGACGGGCGGATTGGGGCGCGTAAGGCCCTCGCCGCGTCGAGCCAGCTTCAGAGCGTGCCGCATCCATTGCTCGTCTGCTCCCGTGAACAAGGAATTCATAATGTCTCATCCAAACCCAACAGGGCACGGGAAAACGAATGCGGATCGAACGGCGTCAGGTCCTCGGGCCCTTCGCCAAGTCCCGCGAAGAGAATGGGCAGGCCCAGCTCGTCGGCGATGGAATAGACGAATCCAGCTTTAGAGGATCCGTCGAGCTTCGAGAGGATCACACCGGTGAGCGGAACGGCTTCGTGGAAGGCGCGGGCCTGGGACAGGGCGTTGCGGCCGAGCGCGGCGTCGAGTACGATCCACGTTTCTTCCGGGGCGCGAGGCAGGCGCTTGGCAAGCGCGCGGCGGACTTTGCGGAGCTCCTCCATCAGAGGGGTGCGCGTGTGCATGCGTCCGGCCGTGTCGAACACCATCACATCGGCGCCACGCGCAATGGCCGCGTCGAGCGCGTCGTAAGCTACGGCGGCGGCATCCGCGCCGGTCGCGCCGACCACGACGTCGCACGGCACACGGGCGGCCCAGATTCGGAGCTGTTCAGAACCGGCGGCGCGAAAAGTGTCGCCGGCGCCGAGGAGAGGGCGAAGGCCCTCAGCGCGCACCAGCCGGGCGAGCTTGGCACAGGTGGTGGTTTTGCCGCACCCATTGACACCGACCACCAGCACGGTCAGCGGGCGTTCCTCTCGCGCCCAGTGAACCTCCGCCGTTCGAAGCCGGCGCGCAAGCATTTCGCTGAGCATTTCCATCGGCGAGACCCGTAGGCCACGATACGCGTCTCGGATTTGTTCCGTCCATTCCGCCGCCAGCCGGGGAGCGACGTCCGCTCGCAGAAGAGTTTCCTCCAGCTCCTCGAACGCGGCGGGGTCAGGACGTTCCAGCCGTAACACGCGACGCAGCGCGCCCGCGATGGCGTCACGGGTGCGGCTCAGCGCTCCTAGCCAGGTCACCATCTCAGTGAGCCTCCTTTCGATCGCGGAATCGCGGATCCGGCCGCCCGGCACGCGCCGGACGCGGGAGATCGCGGGCGGCGCGGTCCAGAATGCCGTTGACGAATCTTCCGGATTCCAGGCCGTTGAATTCCTTGGCCAGCTCGACAGCTTCGTCGATGGACACCACAGGCGGAATGTCGTCCCGAAAGAGCATTTCAAAAAGTGCGGCGCGCATGATATTGCGATCCACCGCGCCCATGCGCTCCAGATCCCAGTGTTCCGCATAAGCGCGCAGCCGTTCATCCAGCTCTTCCCGATGCGCCTCGACGCCGCGCACGAGCGTCTCCATAAAGGTGCGCACATCCGCCGGCACATCTCGGCCCTCCCAGAAATCCGTGAACGCCTGTTCGAGATCGCCGGGATTGAAGTCGCGTTGGAAGAGCATCTGAACCGCGAGCATCCGCGCCTGGTGCCGCATTTTCATGGAATTGTTTCCCGCAGACGCTTTGCCAAGCGGGCCATCTCGACGGCGGCATCGGCGGCGTAGAGACCGCGGTTGTCCGGACCTGGCGCACAGCGCGCCTCGGCCTGTGCCTCGTTGAGCGCCGGCACCACCGCGTCAATCACCGGTACACAGCGGCGACGTGCAATGTCCGACAGCGCCGCGGCGACCGTGGAGTTGATGAGCGCGGCGTGCGGCGTCTCACCTTGAATGACGCAGCCGAGCGCGAGGATTGCGTCGAATGGCCGGCTTGCCGCCAGGCGGTCCGCCACCCAAGGGATTTCATAAGCGCCGGGCACGTGAAAGATTTCGATATCGGCCAGCGACGCCCCGCGTGCGCGCAGACGCTCAACGGCGGCGGAGGCGAGCGCTGCGGTCCATGCGCTATTGAACCGACTAACGACGAGCGCGAAACGCAGACCGGCGGCGTCCAGCTCACCGGCCCACTCGCGAGGCCCCAGATTCAAGGAAAACCGGTCGAAGTCGACAACGGATTTCGCGTGCATAGGTCTCTCCGTGCGGAGGTTCGATCACAACAAATGTCCCAGCTTTTCCCGTTTGGTCCGCAGATAGCGCCGGTTGTGTGGCGTGGGAGGGGCGATCAACGAGAGGCGTTCGGTGACCTCGACGCCGTAGCGGATCAGGCCCTCAACCTTGTGTGGATTATTGGACAGCAGTCGCACGCGCATCCAGCCGAGATCCCGGAGAATCTGCGCACCGACATAGTAATCCCGCAAATCCGCTTCGAATCCGAGGCGGCGATTCGCCTCGACAGTGTCGAGTCCCTGTTCCTGCAACGCGTAAGCGTGGATTTTATGCGCCAGTCCGATGCCGCGCCCTTCCTGCCGCAGATAAATGATCGCGCCGCGCCCCTCGCGCGCGATCCGTTCCATGGCCAGTCGCAACTGTCCCCCGCAGTCGCAGCGCTGGGAGCCGAAGACGTCGCCGGTCAGGCATTCGCTGTGCACGCGGACCAGCGGTGGCGGGCCTTTTTGAGTTTCTTCGCCGAGGGTCAATGCGAGATGATGATCCCCCTCCGGCAGTGCGCGATACATGTGTAAACGAAACTCCGCCACGTCTGTGGGTAAACGGACTGAGCGTTCGCATTCCACGAGTTTTTCATGTCGGCGGCGATAGGCGATAATCTCTGCAATGGTGAGGAGGGGGAGACGATGCCGGCGCGCGAACGCGGCGAGCTCGGGCCCGCGCGCCATGCCACCGTCTTTGCCGAGAATTTCGCAGATCACCCCCGCCGGCTTGAGTCCGGCCATGCGCGCCAGGTCCACGGCCGCCTCTGTGTGGCCGGGACGACGCAGGACGCCGTATTCGACGGCCTCGAGTGGAAAAAGATGACCCGGACGGACCAAATCCTCCGGCTGAGTGGTGTCTTCCATCAGCACGGCGATCGTCCGTGCGCGATCGAAGGCGCTGATGCCGGTGGTGATGCCTTCACGGGCATCCACAGATTCCATGAATGCGGTGCGATAGGCGTCTTGCGGGCTCTGAGAGATCATACGGGAAATGCCCAGTCGCGCGAGCCGCTCGCGGGTCATCGCCACGCACACCAGCCCTCCTCCATAGCGAATCATAAAATGTAACGCGGCGGGCGTGGCTTTTTCGGCCGCCACGATGAGGTCGCCCTCGTTCTCGCGGTGCTCATCATCCACGACCACAATCAATTCTCCGCGCCGCAAAATTTCGAGGATCATCGGCAGGCGATCCGCTGTCGGAGCGCGGGATATACGCATACGTTTGGCCATGTGTTTCAGCCTTTTCCCCGCAGGATGTGGAGACCTTCGGGACAGCACAGCATGTAGTGGCTGATCTTCTTCCATCCCGACTGTACGGTCGGCTGCGGGTATTCGTCGCGGGGAGCGCCGAATTACCGCATCGGCCCTGCCGGCAGGTGCCAAGCAGGGTTCGCGGGCTTTCACCGCCGGTGGGGAGTTGTCCGTCGTATGCGGACTCACCCGTCCCTGAAGATCACGCAATGACTATATCGTACCCGTCAGCGGAAGACAAGTGCGATGATTCTCGAAAGCGCTGATCCGTTTCAATGATCGTCAACCCAGGAGTTGGCCGTTGAATGGGCGAGGTCCCGGTTTGTCCGCGCCTGGAGGCGATTGCACTGTGGATTGTTTTGAGGGGGAGACAAGAGGTCTGAGTGCGGGAGGGGCAAAAATCTTCGTAATGGGCCCGAAAAACCTCGGCTCCCGCCTTCCCAACCGTCGCTTTAGCCTCCGAATAGCTCCCTCGGGGTAGCCCTCATCCCTCCTCGTCGGTTTTTCTTCGAGTTCCGAACTCCACCTTACCGGGTGAGAGCTCGCGGCACCTGCGATGATCGAGAGGGTGTAGAAAAATCTTGGGTACGAACCGGAGAAGACGCCATGAAAAGCGAAGGACATGAGCCAACACCAGAACAGGAGAAAGGCGGCCCCTTGCCTTGAGTCCAGTGCAAACGCGACCGCCAACCGCGCGGGTGAAACCGCGCCCTTCCATGCAACGCGTGAAGGGAGGGCTCCCCCCGCCTCCGTGAAGCCATATGGTCGGGGTGGAACCTGACCCTTTATTGGCCTGCGATTGCATTGGAGGGACGGCTTCCACGCCGTCCGTGAATTGCCGATGCATTCGGCGGGCAAGGGGCTGCCCGCCCTACCCATCAACGCGCGTTGCGAGGTGTCAATCGGTAGGCCGGCGAGTCGTCGAGTCGATCCCAAGCGAATAGCGAGGGGGTGTATTTGAAGTTCGTACGGGTCTTATACACCGCAAAACATACCCGCGTCAAGGGCTGAAGGATCGAAAAATTCGTGTTTTTGGGGGAAGTAGTGAGAAAAACCGGCGAATGGCGCGGGGGGCATTGGGTAGACGATATTCGCCGCTCATTCTCCAACCGCACAATCGGTTCCCGTGGGTGGGAAAATGGTTGGTCATTCAATGAGAATGTTCTATAAGAATAAAGAAGGAACAAGGATATCGGTCGTGGTCACGCTCAAAGACATTGCGGCGAAGGTCGGCGTTTCCATCTCCGTGGTCTCGCGTGTGCTGCGCAATAATATGGGACAAACCCGTGTGCGTCCCGAGGTGGCCGAGGCCATACGCCGCGCAGCGAAGGAGATGGGCTATGTGCCTAATCCCTCCGCTGTAGCGCTCGTCCGTCGGCAGCACAATACCCTGGGGTTGTTTTTCCATCGGATCGGTGTCCCCGGCAGCGGTATACAAGAAAATACCCTGGATGGCATTTGCGCGGCGGCTCGCGAGCGCCATCAGCGTCTGCTGGTGGTGTTTTTTTCGACGACCGAGGAGTTCCGGCAGGAATGGGATGCGGTTCGCCACGGCTATGTGGACGGGGTTCTCTTCGTCGGCCGTCCGCATCAGGACCTGCTGCCGGACGTGGTCGCGTTGCGCAAAACCGGTCGAGCCGTGGTGACCCTGTATCACGAACCTCTGGCGCCCGACATCCCGAATGTCGGCATCGATCAACAGATGGTCGGATATCTGGCGACGAGGCATTTGCTGGATTTGGGCTGTCACCGAGTTGTCTTTCTGAGTACGCAAAAGGATGCATCGAGCTCCGATTTTTTGCGGCGTCGCAAAGAGGGCTGGCTCCGGGCGATGGCGGAAGCCTATGGGGGGGCGCCTCCGTCAGATTTACTGGAGATCCCCTGCGGATTGGACTATGCCAGTGGCGCACGCGCCATCGGTCGGCTGATGGAGGGCAACGTTTGGTTCGACGGGGTGGTTGCGGCCTCTGATGCTCAAGCCTCCGCCGTCCTCAACGAGGTGGAACGCCGAGGCCGGCGTGTTCCTGAAGAGGTGCGGATCATCGGGGTGGATGATTCTCCCATCTGCCAGATGACACATGTTCCGCTCAGCTCGATCTCGCAGCAGTATTTTGAGCGGGCGCAGCGCGCGGTGGCGTTGCTCTGTGACGCCATCCACGGACAAGAGGTCCATTCGGAGGTCTTTCCGCCCGTTCTGCGGCCCCGCACATCCACACTCGGTACCTGACGGTAGATCCCAATGAGACGGGCGTTTCAGATTACGGCACTCGGAGCGCTCTGTTTCTTTGGCTGGCTGGCGGTGACCCGCGATTTTCATCCCTGGTCACTTGCGGGCGCGGCCGTGTTGGCCATGGCCACGGCGGGCTTTGCCGCACCCGTCTTTTTTGAGGAGAATCCGCTGGAGGCCGTGAGGACGGTTTGGCGCGTGGACCTGCTGGCACTGGTTTTTCTGACCTGGTTGGCCGAGGGTTATCTCGCAAGCCTGGAGATCATCGGCCGCATGTTAACAGGGCGTTATCGTCCGGGCGTGGTGCGCATCCGCACGCGGCTGTATTCGCGCCTCGGCCGCGTGATGCTGGCCAACATCATCACGCTGGTGCCGGGCACGTTGTCGTTATGGATGCGTGATCGTCATATTTTTGTACATTGGTTTGACGTGAAGAGCGATCACAGCATTCGCGCCGGCGATATGATCAAGCGGCGTATGGAAGCCTACTTGGAACGCATTTTCGGATGATCTGGTCCGCTCGATTTCTATATGGCCTGTTGGTGTTGAGTCTGTATCGGCTTTTCGCCGGACCGACGCTCTATGACCGCCTCATCGCCCTTCATCTGGTTTCCGCGCAGATCGTCTTACTGCTAAGCCTGCATGCGATTCGTGATGGGCGCGCGTTCTATCTCGACGTGGCCATGATCTATGCGCTGCTTTCCTTCACCGAAACAATCGCCTTCTCACGGCTCCGCCCCCCCAAAAGGAGAATGGACGCGTGAGCGCGGTATTGATGGGAGTGGGGTTGACGCTGATGTTCTTCGGCGCGTTGGGTGTCATTATCCTCCCGGATCTGTTTCTGCGTCTCCACGCCTCGACGAAATGTGGCGTGACGGGTATGGCGACTTTTCTGCTGGGGTTGGCGTTGCGTGCCGAGGCGTCGGGTGCAGTGGCGCGGCTGACATTGATTCTGGCCTTTGTGCTCCTCACGGCGCCGCTGGTTCCGCATATGCTCGCCGTGGCCTATTTGAAAAGTCGGGAGATACCCGAGGACCGAACATGAAGGGCGATCCGTTCATATCGCTGCTGATGCTGGTGATGACCGGAGTCGTCGTGTTCGCGCGAGACTTACGCGTTGCATTGATCGGCCTCAGCTTGTTCGGCATGCTGTTGAGCCTGCAATATGTATTGCTGCATGCGCCGGATGTGGCGATGACGGAAGCGGCGCTCGGTGCCGGCCTTTCGACGCTCGTGTTTCTCGTCGCAATTCGGCGAACGGAAAAACCTGACCATGATTGACTTGACGCCATACTTTGTTCGCGAACGGATGGTCACGCTGGCGCCAGCCTCCCGCGACGCGCTCGTGCTCCAGCTGATTGACGTCTGCTTGGGCGAGCAGGCGCAAGGAGAACCCGACACCATTGCGAGGCGGCGGGAAATCCTGCGCGCAATAAAAGATCAGCCGCTAGGCGCCGGTTTCGCGCTGAGCCATGCGCGGATTTCCGCCGGCGGCGAAATCCGGTTCAGTATCGGCCTGTTGCGCGAACCCCACACCTTCGGACATGCCGCCAATGTGCACACAATCTTCTGCGCATTGATCCCGGAGAACCGTTCGCGCGAATATCTCAGCTTCCTCGCTCGTCTAAGCCGGTTACTGATGATGCCCCATGCGGCGGAGGTATTTCGCGGCGGCAACCCCGATCGGATTCTCGAACTGGTGAGAACCTTTCAAACATGACGCTGATGATCGCCATTTTCCGGGACGAAGCGATCGTCCGCAAAGCCGTGCGTGTGCTGGTCGAAATGGGCCTGTTCGAAAGCGCCGTGCTCGACGGCGAGGCCGTCGAGAACCTCGCCGTGCGCACCATTCCGCTTTTCGAAGATGTGGGCCGGTTGTTTGGTCAGGCTTTGGCCTATAACCGAACCCTTCTGGTTCCCCTGCGCGACCGTGCCGAAGCGGAATTGTTCGCGTCGTTGTGCCGACGCGACGGTCTGGACCTCGCCGACCCGGCCGTCGGAACTCTCTTATTAGTGCCCTGTGAGCGGCTGACGAACGGCGAAACGGAGTCCCCAGCATCATGACGGTCCCCCGACTTCGAGAATCCCCGATTCTCAACGTCACGCTACGGGCGCTTTTCCCGTTCGTTGTGCTTTTCAGCCTGCAATTGTTTTCCTACGGCGCGAATTCACCTGGTGGCGGTTTCCAGGCGGGCGTCGTCTTCGGCACGATCATCATCATGCTCGATTTGCTGTGGGATCGGCACATATATCCTGATCGTCTGTATGAGACGCTCGAGTTGATAGGTCTGGTTTTGTTGGCCGTGCTCTTCGCCGCGGGCGCGTTGCGCTCCGGAACGCCCTTCGGAGGCTTCTATGGCTGGACGGGGCGGGGCCTGCTGTTCTCGAATGTCTTTTTCTGGTTGTTGAACCTGGCGATCTTTCTCGAGGTCGCCGGATCCATCGTGCTCATATTTCGCCACTTTATGGCCGGAGATCATGCGTCCGATCCTGCTCAAGATTAGCTGCGTCGCGCTGCTGGCCGGCGCGCTAACTTTCGTCGGCTTCGTCGCCAAGATCCCCGACGCGATCCCGCACACAACGGCGGAAAGCGTGGCCGTCATCGCGCATCAATTGAACATCCGTAACCTCGTCTCCGCGATCTATCTGGGGCCGCGCGTAGTCGACACATTTCTCGAAGTTATGGTGGTGATTTTCGCCGTCATCGGCATGAAATACGCTCGGGAGAGTATCCGGTGAACCTTCTCATCATCGCCTTGGCAACTTACGGTCTCATCACAACCGACCATCTGATCCGCAAGATCATGTGCCTCGCGATCATCGAGAGCATGATCATTCTCGCCTTTCTCGGCGTCGGTTATGCGGAGGGCGGTCTCGCCCCCTTGCTGAGCCCCGGCGAGCAGATCCCGATGGTGGATCCGATGCCCCAGGCGCTGATGCTGACCGCCATTGTCATCGGCGTCTGCTTCAACGCCCTCGCACTGGCCTTCATTGTGAACCTTCATCGGCAGACTGGCCGGCTGAACGCCTCGGAGTTTCATGACTGAGGCGGCGCTCATCCTTCTGTTCCCCTTTGTTCCGCTGTTCGCCGCCGTTGCCGCGCTGGCGCTCCACAGCCTGGTGCGGCGCGATATTTCCATTGCCGCCCTGAGAGGGTCCGCCGCCGCACAGACCGCCGTCGGTCTTGCGCTGATCGTGCGGTTTCTGGGCGTGGCCGGGGAGGTTCGTCGGCCGATCAGCCTTTGGAACTACGCGATCGAGTTTGCGTTCGATTCCTCTCGGACGCCGTTCCTGATGGCTTATCTCTGTCCGTTGCTCTTTTCGCTGAGTCGGCTGAGGCAATTGACTTCGCCGTCGTTGCGCCTCGCCATGTTGTTTTATCTCGGCGGGTGCAGTGGGCTGTTAGTGACCGGCGATGTGTTCAACTTTTTCGTGTTCTATGAACTGATGATCATGGCGGCGTATGTCCTCGTCGCGGCGCGCGGACGGTTCTACGCTTCCGTGAAATACATGCTCTTGGGGGCGATCAGCTCGTGCTTTCTTCTGGCGGGCATCATCGCCTTCTACGCGACGGGCGCGGATCTCGGCATCCCGTTCGCGCCGGAGTTCTATGCGCGGCCTGTAGCCCATCAGGCCTGGGTATACACCCTGTTTGCCACAGCGTTTTTCATTAAGAGCGCCTTTTTCCCCGTGCACTCGTGGGTGGCCACCTGTCACGCGGCCAGCGTCCCGATGATATCGGCCTTTCTGGGATCGTACACGGTGTTTACGGGCATTTATGGCCTATACCAGCGCGTGTTGCGCCCCGCGGCCGTGACGGGGTTTGTTCCCATCTTCGATTGGCTGGAAACGCTCGCGCTTTTGACGATGCTGGTTCCCTCCGCCGCGGTGTTTCTCGAAAAGGATTTCAAGCGCTGTATCGCCGGCAGCACCGTCGTGACCATGGGCTTCGTTGGTCTGCTCCTCGCCCGCGGGTACCCGAAGGCCGCAACGTTCTATGTGGCCCTACATGCCGTGTACAAATCTCTGCTATTTCATCTCACAGACGATCTTGTGATTGCAGGAGGCATCGTCCAAGGGCGCGGCCGAACGCTGGCCGCACTGGCTGTCGCCGCGTGGATGGCCTCCGGTTTTTTCCCCGCCGTGATCTGGTTTCTGAAATATGACCTGATCGAAGCCCATGCCGGCTTACGCGCCGCCGCGCTGATTTCATCGGCCTTCGTCGCGGGTGGGTTTCTCAAATTTCGGTATGCGCGGCACGATGCCGCGCCACGTACGGCGCTGCCCGTCGCCGGTCTCATGGCCCTGTTCATGGTCGCTGCCTCGTTTCCGTGGTACCGGCCCGTCGCCGCATGGAAAGTGATGCTTGAACTTTCCACTCTCGCCACCATAGTTTGGCTTGCCGAGCGGTGGCGACGGCAGGAAGGGGGTTGGCGCTGGACATGGGAAGGCCGCCTCTTCCCGAACCTGAATGTCGAGTTGCTGATGCCCCTTTTGTTGTTCGTCTCCGGTCTTGCTTTTGTGGTTGCTCGCCGGTTATAGTGACAGATCACCGTCGCTCACGCGAGATATACCCGGGAGGGGCGAGAGCGACCGCGATCGGCCCGTTCGGCAGTTCCACCGGCCCTCGCTTCGGAGCTGGTGGAGCCCGTGACGCAATGCCGTTGCCTTGCGTCCGGTTCTTCCATCCTGTCCGACAAACGACTATCGCAAAGGTCCAGTCCTTCTTGCGGCGCGCGCCCGTGAATGGAGTTGGGACGCCGCGTTTTTTTCGCATCGGGAGCCGCGCGGAGTCTTCTTCCCGACTACAGCTCAGGAACACCCCATGGAGTTGCCGCAGTTATAGCAACGGTAACAGGTGCCATTTCGAACGGTGATGGCGCCGCACCGATCGCACGCCGGCGCGTCTTCCATGAAATGTTTGAACTGCGCGTCAATGCGCAGCGGCGCCGCGGTTGCCCCCGCAGGTTTCGCCGCAGGAGCCGGGGCCCCGGCTGACGCCGTCAGCGAGGGCGAACCGGACGGCAATTCGGTCGTCGTCGTGGCGGCGATTTCATCGCGGGGGTCCAGAAACGTCTGGCCAAGCCAGCGGAAGATATAATCCGTGAGGGATTTGGCGATGGGGATATCCGGGTTTTTCGTGAAGCCGCTGGGTTCAAACCGACTGTGCGCGAATTTCTCCACGAGCGTCCTCAAGGGCACCCCATACTGGAGGCACAAGGAAATGGCGGTCCCGAAACAGTCCATGAGACCGCCGACAGTAGAGCCCTCTTTGGCCATTGTGATGAAGAGCTCGCCAGGGGTGTTGTCGTCGTAGAGGCCGACGGTGAGGTAACCTTCATGGCCAGCGATCTCGAACTTGTGCGTGATGGAGCGGCGTGTGGTCGGCATTCGACGCCGCAATGGACGGGCCTTTGCGCCGTTCCCGCCGGCATCAGTATCCTCCCGCAAGGCCGACTCGGACTTTGAGTCTTTTTTCTTGCCGGTGCTTACCGGCTGGCTGCGCTTGCTGCCGTCGCGATAGATGGCCACCGCCTTCAGCCCGAGTCGCCACCCGTTGAGAAAGGTTTCCATGATATCGTCAGGCGTGCAGTGTTCGGGCATGTTGACGGTCTTGCTGATGGCGCCGGAGAGGAACGGCTGGACCGCGCTCATCATCTTGAGGTGAGCAATATACGGAATGAACCGCTTTCCGTTCCGCGGCGCGAACGCACAGTCGAAGACCGGTAGGTGCCGTTCGTCCAGATCTGGCGCTCCTTCGATGGTATCGTACTCCTCAATGTATTTCACGATGCGGTCAATGGCGTCCGGCGCGTAACCGAGCCGACGCAATCCCTCCGGAACCGTCCGGTTCACCATTTTCAGCAGACCACCGCCGGCGAGGGATTTGTATTTGACCAACGCGATGTCGGGTTCGACGCCCGTCGTGTCGCAATCCATCATGAAACCGATCGTGCCGGTCGGCGCCAGCACGGTGACCTGGGCATTGCGGAAACCGAACCGCTCGCCTTTTTCACAAGCCTCCTTCATGGCCGTGATAGCGGCTTGGCGCAACGCCGGCGGGCAGCGTGTGTCCAGGGTACGCGCCGCCTGCAGATGCATCTGAAGCACCTCGGTCATCGGCGCGCGGTTGGCTTCGTAACGCTCAAACGAGCCTTTGACGCGCGAGAGCTTGGCGGATTGCGCATAGGCGGCCCCGTGCATCACGGCAGTGACGGCCGCGGCGATTGCGCGGCCTTCGTCGCTGTCGTACGGCAGGCCGAGGGCCATCAGCAGCGAGCCGAGATTGGCATAGCCGAGGCCCAACGGACGGTAGCGATGGCTGTTCCAGGCGATCTTTTCGGTCGGATAGCTCGACTCATCCACGATGATCTCCTGCGCGGTGATGAACACGGCGGCGGCGGCGCGCAGACGGTCGGTGTCGATCTCACCATCAGGGCGGAGAAACTTAAGCAGATTCAGCGAGGCGAGGTTGCAGGCACTGTCGTCGAGAAACATATATTCGGAGCAGGGGTTGCTCGAATTGATCGGTCCGTCATTCTTGCACGTATGCCAGCGCTGGATGGTGTCCTCATACTGAAGGCCGGGGTCGCCGCAAACCCAGGCGCCTTCGGCGATCCAACGCATCAGATCGCGCGCGCGGTACGTGGGGCCGGGGCGGGACGGATCGGTGACGAAACGGGTTGTCCACATCGCGTCGGCCTCAACGGCGCGCAGAAATTCATCGGTCACGCGCACGCTGAGATTTTCGTTTTGAAAGGCGACGGACGCATAGGCGTCGCCGTTAAAGCCACCGTCATATCCTTCCTCGATCAACGCCCACGCCTTGCGCTCCTCCCGTTGTTTGGCCTCGATGAATTCCTTGATGTCGGGGTGCCAAATCTTCAGCGTGTTCATCTTGGCCGCGCGCCGCGTCTTGCCGCCGGATTTCACGACGCTGGCGATCGCGTCATAGACTTTCAAAAACGACAACGGCCCGCTGGGTTTGCCGCCGCCGCTCAACGTCTCACGTGAACTTCGCAACGTCGAGAGGTCGGTTCCGCTGCCGCTGCCGAACTTGAACAGCATCGCCTCGCTACGCGCCAGCTCCATGATGCTTTCCATGTTGTCTTCGACCGACTGGATGAAGCAGGCCGAGCACTGGGGATGCTCATAGGCATGTTCGGCGCGGAGCACTTGTTTCTCATTTGGATCGTAAAAAAAGCCGCCGCTGCGATTGTCTCGTCCCACGCCGTATTGCTGGTGAAGCCCGCAATTGAACCACACAGGGGAGTTGAAAGAGCCGTACTGGTTCACACACAACCAGACCAGCTCGTGATAGAACGTTTCGGCATCTTCCACCGAGGCAAAATAGCCGTCCCGCCACCCCCAATCCGCAATGGTACGAACCACGCGATGGATGAGCTGGCGAAGCGAGGTTTCCCGTTCTCGCGTCCCGTGCGCGCCGTAAAAGTATTTCGAGGCGACAACATTCGTCGCCAGTTGTGACCAGAAAACCGGCACCTCGACGTCCGGCTGTTCGAATATGACCTGGCCCTTGTCGTCGGTAATCGCCGCCTTGCGGCGCTCCCACTGGATTTCATCGAAGGGGTGTCGTCCCGATGTCGAGAAGACCCGCGGGACGCGCAGCCCGTTGGGGCTTTCGCCTTGCTCTTTGCGGGCCCGTCCCGAACGCAAAGAGGAGCGGGGCATCTTGGCCTTCTCCGTATCCCGGACGAGGCCGCGACGGGAAGAGAGATCACGAGTGGAAGAGGGCACTCGGGGTTCGATCATGACAGGTAAACCTTTCCTTGGGTGTCTGATAGTTGACGCAAGCGCCGGCGACGATAAACCACTTCCTGAAAGCGGTCCGGAAATTTCCGGCGAAAGAAGCGAAAAACTCCCACATTTCGCGATGGCTCACCTCGCCACCCCTTTTAGTAGTGGATATCGTGGAGGCAAGATAAATCAGTTGGCGGTGAATGCAAATAAAAACCTCCATGGATCCTCGTTTGCCCCCGCGCGGCGTTCCTCTTGGCGCAGAAACCATGGAAAATCTGGCGGAAAGAACCCTAACGGAGAGAAAGCCAACCGCGTTTTCCAAGCCTTGGCTATGAAAGAAAAACGGGGTGGATGACGGGGCTCGAACCCGCGACACCCAGGGCCACAACCTGGCGCTCTGCCAACTGAGCTACATCCACCGATTTACCTGCCCCTTGTTCGGGCCTGGTGTTATCTCCGCACCACACCTATTATTGCCGGGTGGGGCCTTAAAAATCAATCCTTTGCCGGATGCCGCGGGACGCGGAGGTTCAACGCCGCTCCGCCGCTTTCCATCGGCGCCGACGTTCCCCAACGAGGTGACGTATCTCCTCCACGAAAACGTCTGGGACGAAAGGCTTTTGCACGACACGATGAACCCCAATCCGCCGCGCCTCGGCCTCCATTTCCTTGCTGACATAGGCCGTGAGCAGGATAACGGGGCATTCCGGATCGCTCTCGTGCAATCGTCGACACACTTGCAAGCCGTCCACCTCCGGCATTCGCAGATCGCAAATGACCAACAGGATATTGGCAATATCGGTCGGCAGAAGATGCAGCGCCTCCACGGAACGGTTAAACTCGCGTGTGGACACCCTCAACCGGCGTTCAATCAGGAATCGCAGCATGCGGGTGATGGCAAAATCCTCATCCACCAAAGCCACATAAGGAGGATGTTTTGCACTCATGGCACTCACCCTAATGACACGCGCCGCCTCAGTCAAGATAACCCCGTTCTCACGGAGCCGATTGCGATGTGGGAAAAGAACAGCAAATAAAGGCATCGGCGAAGGGGGGCGAAAATCGTTTACCCCAGCGACCCCGCGCCAATCGCCGGTTTTTCTCGCCCTCCTCAAAAAAATACGAATTTTTCGACCACTTGGGTCTTGACGCGGGTATGGGTTGCGGTGTATAAGACCCGCATGAACTTCGAATA
>CALLML010000073.1 GCA_938005705.1 uncultured bacterium | reverse complement strand
AAGCCGGACCACCCTTGGGATTCCTTTTCAAGCCAGTTATCCATAGGCGCGCGGGCGGAGAGAATGGGCCCCTCAGCTCGTCGCAGACGCCTACGCCGCCTGTAGGTAACGTGCGGCCTGTTGCACGTGATATTAGAAACCGCGGGTTTGGAAAATCCGCGGCGATGGTTCGCAAGACCGCGCCTGATCTCGCGGCGCCCCATGATCCTGTTAATCAATTACGGAGCATACCGGAACAGGGATGATCGGAATGCAAACCTCGTTGTGGCCAAATTCGCTCATGAGCGATACAATGCCCTTTTGAAGAGTGTCCAAACGCATATCGCTGGGAGAACGCGGATGGCCGAGCGAACGCTGTATGTGTGTTGTCCGTCGTACGCGCTGCAGAATCCGCTGGAGAAGCGGGATTACACGGCGCGCGCCCGGGCATTCGCCCGGCGCATGAATCTTCGCGTCGTGCTTTCTCCGCTGCTTGATCGGCACCTGCCCAGAGGCACCTGGCTGGACGCTTCTGCGCGGCGCGATGATATGGTGGAGGCGTTGCGCCACAGCGTTGTCTGGGCTTGTCAAGGTGGTTACGGCTGCGTTCACCTGATCCCTTCTTTGCTGGAGGCACGCGCGACTGGGCGCCCGCGGCTCATCGGCTATAGCGATATCACCATCTTGCACGCCTGCTGGCGCCTGCGCGGATGGGGCGAGGGCTACTACGGGCAAATTCCGCGCGAACTCGACGATGGTCGGGAAGCGGGAACGCTCCTGCCGCTCTTTCGCGGACGCGCCCTCCGCCGCTCGAATCAAACCGATGCCGCGGTCGTGGTCCTCCGGCCCGGATGCGCGGAGGGCCCGTGTTTTGCCACCTGTCTGGCCGTGCTCGCCGGTTTGGCAGGCACGCCCGCACTGCCGGATTTGCGCGGCTGCATTCTCGCTGTCGAGGATATAGATGAGAAACCCTACCAGGTGGATTTCGCGTTCGCTCAGCTGCATGCCGCCGGCGCGCTCGACGGCATCGTGGCGCTCATCGGCGGCTCCTTCACCCATCAGGCCCCCCTGGATTACGGTGGGCCGGGCGTGGACGATGTCCTCCGCGCCTGGGGGGAGCGACTCGGCGTCCCTGCGATCTCCCGTCTACCATTCGGGCACCTGCCAGACTCCCTTGTCATGTGCAACGGCCGCCGCTTGCGACTGGAGGCGGAGGCGGACGGCGCCTGGGCGCTCACCTTCGCGCCACGCGCGCCCGGCGAATGAATCTGCTCCTTCTCGATTCGCAGGAAGTGGAGGCGGATGGCAGCGTCGCGCTTTCGGACAGCCGGGCGGTTCATCTACGGGATGTCTTGCGGGTCCGCGCGGGCAGCGTGATCCGGGCCGGACTTATCGACGGCCCCCGCGGCCACGCGGAAGTGGCGGAGATCCGTGCTCTGGAGATTCGCCTTCGCTGCATTTTCGATGAACCCCCCTCTCCGCGTCCGACGGTGAATCTCCTGCTCGCGATGCCACGCCCCAAGGTATTGAAACGCCTGTGGGGACCGCTGGCCGCGGCGGGCGTCGACCGCGTGTTCATCGTCAACGCGGAACGGGTGGAACGAATGTATTTCGATAGCGACGCGCTGACGCCGGCCTTGATACGCGCGCGGCTCATCGAGGGACTTTCACAGGCGATGGATACCCATCTGCCTCGGGTGGAGGTGCGTCGCCGCCTCCGGCCGTTTTTGGAGGATGAGTTTGATGGTCTCGCGCGCGGCGCGCACCGGTTTCTCGCGCAGCCGGGCGACGGCCGCCGAATAGCCGATCTTCTCCGGCCCGGCGAACGGGTATGGCTGGCGGTCGGTCCCGAAGGCGGATGGACACCGTATGAACGCGAGTTGTGCCGCGCACGCGGATTTGTGGAGATTTCGATGGGACCGCGGGTCTGGCGGTCGGACGCGGCCTGCCTCGCGCTGATTGCGCTCGCGCACGACGCGTTGCGCCAATCGCCGCGGGCCGCCGGTGCAGAATGAGGGGATGCCGCATGGAAAAAGTCTTTCGAGCCGCGATGTTCGATCTGGACGGCACACTGGCCGATACGCTGGCGGATATCGCCGCGTGCGGGAATTTTATGCTGGCGGCATTGGGACATCCGCCGCTGCCGGCCGAGCGCTACCGTTATCTCGCCGGCCAGGGCGCACGCGCACTGGTGCGGGACGCGCTCGCCATCAACGACGCCGACCCGCAGGTCGAGCGCGGTCTGACGCTGTTTCGTGAACGCCAGCTTGTCCACGGGATGGATCGCACCGTTCCGTATCCGGGCGTGCCGGAGCTGCTCGACGAATTGACGCGGCGCGGATATCGCCTCGCCGTTCTCAGCAACAAGCCCCACGCGGCAACCGTTGCAATGATGGCCCGCCTCTTCGCAGATTGGCGCTTTGACGTGGTGCGGGGCCATCGCGAAGGGCGCCCCCTCAAGCCTGATCCGGCGGAAGCGCTGGATATCTCCACCGCGCTTGGCGTCCCTGCCAATGAATGGTTTTATCTGGGCGACACACGGGTGGATATGCTTACCGCACGCGCCGCCGGCATGACGCCCGTGGGGGCGCTGTGGGGCTTCCGAGAAGCCGATGAACTCCAGGCCGCGGGCGCCGCAATTCTCCTCCGCCATCCGATGGAACTGATCGCATGGCTCGACGATCGCGGCTAAAGACCTGACCGTGGCGAAAGACGTTCGTCTGCCTTCCTTTTTATGGCTTTTGTGTTCGTGGTGTGAGAAACCCCGTCTCGCATGCGCCAGGGCAAACGCAGCCTAAGGGTTTAATGGGCGTTGGTCCAACGGTGGCCGCGAACCGAGGCAAATGAGAAACTTCTATCGGCGGGAAATCGAGATATGACGCTTTTGAAAGCGCCGTCTAGTGTCGGCCGATGGTACATCCGGCGTCGTGAAAATCGCGGTCATATTCCCAGTGCCACCATTCGGGCAGGTAAGGGGTAAAGCCTGCGGCGGACATGACCTGAATGAGCAACCGGCGATTTTTCCGGGGCGTTTCATGAGCCGGATCGCGATCCTGTAGTTCGAAATGCAAAAGCGCCGCTTCCGGGCCTTCTAAATAGGGCAAGGGTGTGCCCATATCCAGCTCGCGCCCGTCCGCGTCGAGAATGGTCAGATCTAGGGCCCCGCCATAACGGTGTCTGTTAAAACTGAAGACCACATAAATCGGCGGGGCCAGCCGGACAAGCTCCCGGTTCACTTCTTCTTCAGTCCAATCCGGATGCGCGGAGCAAATGCTCAAACGGCTGCACCGAGCCAGTTGTTCCTGCACCGACCACGGGCGCCAGGCGTCAGAAATCAAAAAGTTGAATCCGGCCGGCAGAAGGTCGCGTGCCCGCTCCAAGGCGTCCGCCACCCCAGGACGCGTGCGGCAGCGTGGATCGTCCGTCAATCCCTTCAGATAACATGAACGGCGGCAGACCAGCCCGCGGTCGGCCAGATCCACGAGGGATTCCTCCGCCCGTCGTTCCCACTCGAGCCAATAGGCGATATCCTTTTCCTGGATCAAGTGATCTTTCTACATTTTACCCGGCCGCTGACCGAATCACGAGCGCCGTTCAGCCAGTTCAGGTGGCCGAGCCTCGGCGTCATCCGGACGGCCGCCTCGAATGACCTGGGCGACGAATCCATGGTATTGATAGAGACGGCCGGCGGCGCGGCGCTCCCGTTCCCGAAATCCGCGCGGCACAACATAGGCGACGGTGACATTCCACCGTCCATCGGCATCGCGGGGGACGCGCGTGAGCGGGACGGTTTGGGGGGCGGTCACTCGCGAAGGCACCGCCGCGGTGTCGCCTATGGGCGCGTCGTAGAACGTTACCGCCACATAGGCGTCAGTCATTGCGCCGATCGGAAGCGCGCCCTCTGCGCCGACGACGATGCGCAGCAGCCGCATTTCCTCATACTCCGCCGTGCCGGGAAAGCGGCGATGATCCACCGAAAGGATTCGCAACCGCGGCTCGGCGCTCGATTTGGCCTCCGCCGGCGGAGAACGCCCTGTTGGGCGTGCCGTCACCACCGGAATCCCGCGAGAATCCGTGGCGATACGGCCGAGGCGAAAAATCTCTCCCGCGGCGATCGTATACAACTCCTCGGCGGGTCCCATTTCCAGGATGGTTTCCCAAATTCGCCGTGCCTCTTCAAAGCGGCGTTCCTTTTCGAGCATCCGGGCGCGCTGGGCCAGGGTGGCCGCTGGCGAGAGCGACGGAGTCGGGTCCGCGGCAGCGGGAACGAGCGGTTCTTCCGCCGCGCGCCGGCGTTCCTCTTCCAATTCCTGCCGAATCCGCTCCAGTCGCTCGGCATCTTTCCCTTCTCGCAGCCGCGCCTCGACGTCCTCCATCGCGCGGAGGGCCGGATCGGTTCGTTCTTGGGGGCGCGGCACCCATGCCGGCACGACGGCGGAGCGGGCTTTGCGTTCCGCCCGCCAGCGCAGACCCCAGATGACCAGAAAGGCGATGAGCGCGGCGGGAAGTAGCAGCGCCGGCAGGAAGCGGAGAAGATCGCGACCTCGAAATCGGCGCCGAGAAAACCGAAACGCCAGCGCCCCGATCTCGATCGTGTCGCCCTCTTTCAACTCCGCTTCGCGCACGTCCCGTCCGTTGACGCGGACCGGCGCGTCGGACAGGGCCCGCACCCGCACCCGCGTGCCGTCGTCTTCGAATTCGGCATGGCGCGGCGCCAATCCTTCGCGCGCCCAGATTTGGCAGGAGAGATCGGCACCGGCTTCCACGCGCCGCCGGTGGATAATGCGCGGGCGCCCTCGCTGCGAACCGTTCAAGTGATCCAGACGATACATACCGCAAGACAAAGGTCACTCCAGCGCGGCCAGCGCGCGGTTGACCGCCGCCAGATCGAAGAAAGCCGGATCGAAATCGCCATAGGATTCAATCCAGTCGCGATACGCCGGATGTGAGGGCTGTTTCAAGGCCGCGAGCAACATGGCGTAGCCCGGAGCACCTCCGCAATCCTCGGGCGGAGCCGAACGCCGGCCGGCGAGACAGCGGACGGGCGTTTCGGAGGGGCGCGGCGGGGCGATATCTTCGACAAGAACCTCGTGCCGCCACTCATCGCCGAAATCGTAGCGATAACGGAACCGCGCCCCCTCTGCGCGCGCCACCTGGTCGAGACGCACGCGCGTCTCGTCCCGAAGAACGTCTTCATCCTCCTCCTCGATGATGCGGCCGTAAAACACGCCGTCGATCTCGAAGTCGTGCAGATGCATGTTGTGCCAGCCCATGGCGGTCTGGAGAATGCGGTGCAGTGCGCCCAGGGTGACATGGCCAGGAACGATGAGACGACGCCAGACCGGCGGACGCACGTGGAGTAGGGTGACCTTGATCTGATACTGTTGCGCGGGTTCGCCTTCGTTTTGCATCACACCCTCTCGGTATCCGCCGGCCGCCGCACCAGAAGTTCCGGCGCGGTCATGAGTCCGCACGGCACAATCTGATAGGATTCCACATAATCCGCCGGCGCCGGTTGCAATTGACCGGGTCCCGTCCAGTAAGGCCATTTTTCGCGGTAATGCAGCGGCCCGTGCGAATTGCGCCGGTGGCCCAGCACCTCGATCGCCAACTCGATCTCGCCGCCGGAGCGCCTCACCGCATCGGTGATCTCCACCTCCCACGGCGGCCAGGCCGCGACGCCCGCGAGCGCGCCGTCCGCCCAGACGCGCGCGGCCGCGCCCTGAACATCCGGCAGGCGCAGAAACACCCGCTCCTCCGGCGATGCCTCCACCCGCACGCGCCGGGCATACACGACATTGCCGCCGTAGAACGGCAACCCCTGCTCGCACCAATCGCCAATGTGGAGCGATTTCGGACGCGCGATCACGACCGCCGACGCCCCCTCGACGCGAACGCCGAATTCGCCCAGCAGATAGACGATTTCCAGTCCGCTGAACGTCTCCGCGTAATCCAGGCGCATCCGCAGCTCATTGACGCCCCTCCGCACGACGCCCGGCGGTATCGGAATGGTTCGCAGGGAGGCGTCGGTCCACCAGCCGTCCGCCGCGTCGGGATCGAGGGGCGTCCCGTTGATCTCCATGGCGAAGATCTCCGGCCGCTCGACGCCCAGCCACAGGGGACCTTCGGGCGCCGTCTCCACCTGGAAAACATAGCGCAGTTCGACCCGCACGCTTCGGGGGCGTTCGACGGTCGGACGCGCCCACGGCTGAGCCATCCACCCGCTGCGGCGCTCGCCGCCGAGGCGCTCGCGGATGCGCGCGTCCACCCCGAGGATGTCGTCCGCCGATTGTTCCGGTTCCTCGCCGATACGAAACGCGCAGCGATCCAGGACCAACACGTTCGGCTCGGAGCGGCGCAACTCCCACTCTTCGCCTTCGAGCGGAATCCGGCGCGATTCCACGCCCTTCCATCGCGCCGGCGGCAACACGCCGGCGGCGGCGCGCCGAGGAGCCACAAACAGACGGCTGCCCAGCGCCGACAGACTCGTGCGGATGCGCCAGCCCTCGCCATCTTTCTCCGCCTCCGCCGCGTAGACCGCCCCCGTCTCCGGGTCGAACTCCAGCGGCGCGCCGAGGCAGCCCACGAACGCGCGGACGCGGACCTCCGGCCATTCCAGTCGGCGATCGCACGCCCGATCCTGTTCCAGCGTAGGCTTGAACGGCTCGCCGGTGTTGCAGATGAACAGATATTGCGCCTCGGCATCCTCCCGAAGCAGATAGATCGCGGAGGGAATTTCGCGCCCCTCGCCGTCGGCGATCGAAACGCGGCGGGCGACGGCCTCCACCGCCGCCGCGACATCGGGTCCGTTGGCGGACACGCGGGGCCCTTCGGCGGCGAAGCGTTCGATCTCGTCCGAGGGCGTGGCGTCCAAACAGGAGGCCACGCGACCGGCGAACACCACCAGTCCCCCTTTGTGGCGAAACGTGCGCAGCAATTCCAGCGTCGAACGCCGCAGAGTGATCTGCGAGGGCACAATCACCGCGCGATAGGCGGCGCGGCCCACCCGCAACTCCGCGCGCCCATCGCGAACCGCGACGCGCGCGTGGCGTGACATGAGCTCCTCATCGCCGAAATCGAAATCCAGATGCGCCTCCAGGAGCCGGTCCGTCGTGGCGCGAAGATCGTCGTCCAGCGCGCGGATTTCGGGGTCTTTACCCCACCCCCGGCGGACGCGCATCCATACGCTCTCGACGGGATGGACCACCAGCACGTCGTGCACCTCGGTGCCTCGCGTCATGACGGCGTTGATGCGGGCGAAATAGTCCTCCACCTTGGCATGGGCGTCCCACCACGGTGATTGGTGGCCGATCGAGGCCGGGTAATCGCGCTTGGCCTCGGCCAGCATCGTGTACCAGTAGAGATGCTGACAGCGCAGGTTGATACCGAGGGCCGCTTGCCAGTCGCCCAGCGCCTTGTGGCCGAGGAACGGGAAATCCCAGCCGGTGCAGCCGTAGGTCTCCGTCAGCCGCCACTTGCGCCCGAATTGATGCGCGACAGAGGACACCTGCTTGGCGGTGATGAATTCACGCCGCCGTTCCGTCAGGAGGTCCATGCCCGGCGCCTGCATATGCTCGTAGAAGCGCATACAGGAACCCACCACGGCGGTCTGACCGGCCAACGTCTCTTCGGACAACACATGGCCGGTGAATAGGATGTTGTGTTTCGCGCACCATTCGCCGCACTGGCGGGCGAAGGCGTCCACAAAGAGGTGTGTAATGCAGTCGTGGTAGTGGTAACGCGCCCGGCTTTCGCCGACGCCTTCCACATCGAACACGAGTTCCATCAGATGAGGCAGCAGATTGTAGCCGTAACGCCGACGAAATATGGATAGCAGCCGGTCGGTCCACGGCAGGCCCGTCCCTTTGAGGACCGTCTGACTCACATCGGCGGGCAACGTGCGTCCGTAATTGGGTTCGTCGGTGAAAATTCCGGGGATGACGCCGCCGAAATCCGCGGAGAAACGGCGGGCATACGCCTCGTACGTGGTGCGCAGAAAGGCCCGCACCGCCGCCGGGTTCATTGTGTCCAGATAAGTCTGTCCGTTATACCACGGGCTGGGATCGCTTATTTTTACGCGGAAACGCGCGATCACGCGGTCCGGCTCGAGCGCGGCGGGGCGGTGGTTCCTTTCGATCGGGCGAACGTCGCGCGCGCGGGCAGGCTCCTCGAGGATGGCCGTGAAGGCGCCCAGTGTCTCGCGGGTCCAGCGGAATTCGCGCGGGTCCTTGAAAAACTCGATTTCGAGCGAACGCATGCGGTATTGGGGGTTGCGCGTGACCAGCCCGCCCGCCGCGCCGGAGGGCCAGCGATCCTCGTCATAAAGCCATGCCTCCATGCCCAGCCGGCGCGCCTCCTCGACGCAGGCGCGCACGGCGTCGAACCATTCCTTCGAGAGATAGGGCGTAGCCAGTCCCACGCGCGAATGCATGAAAAAGCCGCCCAGCCCCATGCGATGCATCACGCGAATCTGCCGTTTCAACTCTTCCGGCTCGAGCCGTCCGTTCCACGACCAGAGCGGCTTGCCCCGAAACGGGGCGCCGGGCTGTTGAAAATCCTTCCATGCGCGCAGAGGAATCGAACTTTTCATCGAGACCCTTCTCCCTTTTCGACGCCGCCCAGCATGGTAAGTTCGGCTGCCCTCGTCAATAGAAAGTTGAGGCCGCGGACAATCCTCGTCCTTTCGTCCGGACGCGCGATCCGCCGCGCGCGAGGCAACTAATGACAAACGCCATGTTCAGGCGGTTCCGGGTAGCGGTTCCGATTTGATGTTGAATCGGTTCACCGATTGGGCACAGGCTTACAGGCTTCCGCGCTCGCGAGAAAAAACGAAAAAAAATGTTGACACTGATGTACGAACGGCATTATCTTGGCCCCAAAAGACGGAGAAAAACAATGAAAGTGTTGGTTTCGATTATCATTTCCCTCGTCTTTCTGGCTGAACAAGGCGTACTTGCCACCATCCTTGTTCGCGAAGAATTCACTCGCACGGATAACGCCGCCGTCCGAAACACGGCGGCCAGCCCCGTGGCCGGCCCTTCCAATTGGACCGGATCGAATGGTTTTACAGTGACGAGCAACAGACTCCATAGCGCGACCACCGGGTCCGGTCATGTCCTCAGCATAGATTTCGGCACCGGTTATTTCGACACGAATCCCGGCATCTACATTCTTACCGCGGATGTCTATTTCGGCCCTGATTTGTCTTCTTCCACGCAGTCTTGGCAAATCGGGTTCAACAACGCCGTCAACACGAGCGCGGGGGCCAACCGCTCTTTGCTGAGCACGGATGCCTATGGGGGCGCGCCGGGCGTGGCGTTGCAGGGAAACGGTCGTTTGATTAATAAAGTGGTCAATACAGCTAATCAAACCCAATCGGCTGTCGGCGCTTATCCGGCGGAGAATCTTTACACTCTGAAGCTGGTTCTCAACACGCTCGGGGCGAACTGGACGACCGATGCGTATATCAATAGCACCCAAATTGATCTCAACGGCACCGATCCAGGCTACACCTACACCTACTCGACGAATCCGACGATCCGCTATGTGACGATTGCGAGCACAATCACGACCGCCAACCGCGACTATGCCTATCTGGACAACTTCGAGCTGACGGTTATACCTGAACCTGGATTCACAGGTTTGGTCTGTGTCGGCGCGGCTCTGTTGAGACTGGGGCTTCGCCGCAAATCCAGGTGAGTGACTGCGCTCTGATGGATCGCATTTGTCGTCAAGGTGTCTAATCATTCCGTTACGGCTCATGGCCTATACATTCAGGGAGGCGGATTTGTCTGGGACGGGGATAAGATCGCTCTGAACGATCGGCTGAGCGTGACACGCAATCGAAATGACGCGGGTGGTCCCGCCTTTGACCCCGAGCGGAGGGCGTTTCAGATCCGATGCCGGCGGAGCGCCGGGTCATAAATGACGGTCAGCGTTTCGGCCAGGAAACCCAGCACGAGGATGAAAGCGGCGGTCACGTGATTCAGTCCGCCGAGTCGGAACAATAGAGCCGAGAACAGGTAGGTGGCCGCATTCCGCATCACGGCGCCCAGCCCCATCGGGCCGGTACGGCGCCGGACCATCGCCAACCCGTGGAAATAATTCCGCCACGCCACCACCGCCGGGATCAGGCACATCACCCGCAGCACGTCGCGGCTCCGAACCAAAACATCGCCCTGGAGCCCGATAAGCGAGCGCAAAATCCACTCGGATGCCGGCGTCCAGACCACCCCCACCATGAGGGCCACCACCAGTCCCGTGATATGGAGCATGAAGCGCCGAATGCCAGCCAAATGCTCCGCCCCGAACGTGACAAAGAGGTGGCGAAATTGATTAAGCAAATTATGGAAAATGAGGGCGAAATCGAAGCCCACCCGCATCGAAGCGATGACGGGCACGGCCTCCGGCAACCGTGCAAGAAATAAATAGAGAATTGGGCGGGAGAGCGAAAACATCACGCTCGTCAACGCCACCGGCCAGAAGAACGCGACGATCTCACGTGTGGTGGGCACATCACCCGCAGTGTTGCTGACGGACGCCGCAGCGCCCAACCGTTCGGCAATAGACCGAGAGGCCGCCAGATGGAGGACGGAGGCCAGCAGAGGCGCAATTGCCAGCGTGACGAGCGCTCGCCATCCCCATGCCCGGCCGAATACCAGCATGACGCCAATGACGCCGACATACATCACGTTGAGCGTGGTCACCCAGCCGGTGCGCTTCGTCTGCACAATCAACCCCGTGTAATAGTGGCGCAATCCCAACAGCACAATGTTCGGCGACAAGAGGGCCAGATAGAGCATCACGTCGTCCAGTTGCGGACCCCGGATATGGAATATGCGACCCAGCAAGGGGCGTCCAATCGGGGGAACGGCGAGCAGGACCACCAGTACCGTCATGCCCAGGCACAAGCGCCAAGTAAACCGCAGGCAGAGCCGCGCCGATGGACGGGAGCGGGCGAAGACATTGACCATTTGCGGCATGAAGATCAGCGCGGCGTCAAAGAGATGAAAGACACCTGTGGCGATGGCGAAGGTGGCCAGCTCGTAGGCGGCATTCGGATAGCGGGCCAGCGCTGCATTCTGCAACTGGTTGGCCAGCAGTGTGACAATGCCGGTGAGGGCCAGCGGCCAATAGAAGCGACTATACTCACTCATGGAGGGCTTTAGAGGGCTTTACTGAAGCGCCAACCGTCACCAGCGGTGGCTTGTCTTTCGCCGATGAAATGGAAGACCCCATCCTTCGCACGGTTGCCGCATAGTTTCCCGCGATGTATAAGGTAGTGTCAAGGCGAAGAGCCGATTATGTCGTGTCGTTTTCAAAACTGTCGGTAGGGCGGTTGGTGAACAGCCGGATGGGGATCGTGTAGTTACTCAACCACTGGGGCGTGGGCCGCTCGGGTTGCGCCTCTGCAGAACCCTATGCCGCCCGTGCCGCGACCCTTCCTCTCATGTGCTCTCCTCTTGTCAAGCCCAACCCCGCAGAATCCCAATTCTGATCGCACACAAACTGTCACCTTTTAGTCGAAAATGCGCGATTACAGATCCGTCGCCCACGGTTTCCAGTCGCGCCCGGTGCGTTCGGCCTTGCGAACGCCGTGGGCGCGCTTTTCCGCCAGCATCCGGGCCTTCTGCCGTCGCGAGCGGCGGCGTTTCTGACGCCGGATTTTTTCGCGCGCCGCCTGCTCCGCGGCCCGCGCGCCCTCGCGCCGCGCCTCCATGCGGTCGCAGAGCAATCGGCGCGCCAGAAAACGATTCAGCGCCTGCGAGCGCTCGGCGCCACATCGCACCTCCACGCCGCTTGGACGATGGAGGAGCCGGACGGCGACGGAGGTTTTGTTGATCTTCTGGCCGCCGGGGCCCCCGCTCCGCAAGAAGCGCTCTTCTAAATCCTCCTCTTGGATGCCTAGCCGCGCCATGCGCTCGCGCAAAGCCCGCTCCTTCGCCTCAGTCACGTTGAACATGGGATTAAAAGGGATAATGGCGGGGCGGAATTTCGCGATATACGGATACCCAGGTGCGGCCACGCCGGACGGTGGGGGCAGGCATTTCGACCGCATGGAATTCGCGGCCGCCAGGCGCCGTTACGCGCAAGCGGAAGGGCGTGGCGGATTCGGAATACGGCACACGCATCGCGTAGAGAAAACGGGGCAACGTTTCCCAACGGCGGGTGTCCGGCTGCTCCATCAGCCCGATGAGAACGAACCGAGTCAGCTCGCCGAGAAACTCATCGCGAGTGGATTTGCGCACGGCTTCGGCAATCTGGTCTTTAATGACGATGCGCGTGACCGTTTTGGCCACCTGCCGGGCCAGTTCCCGCTGGGCCGTCGTAAAGGCCAGGTCAAGGGCATCGGTCAACGGCGCGCCCTCCACGGGAGGCCGGCCAGGCACCTCAACCACCACACGGGGAACGGCGCCGGCCTCGGGACCGGCCGCTGGCGGCCCGGCCGGCATGCGGCCCAACAGCACGAAGACCACCAGTTCCGAGCGCTCAGCGGCGTGGAGGCGGGTCACCGCCGCGTCAGAAGCCGGGTTCAGCTCCGTCGCCTTGCGGTATTGCAGCGCCGCGTTCGACGCATCGCCGATCATTTCCAAGCAGAATCCCGCCACGAACCGCGCGAAGGCGGAATCGGGATAGCCGCCCAGTGTCTCCGGATCCAGCGTTTGTAGAATGCGCCGCGCCTCGACCGCGCCGTTTTCCCAGTGGCCTACGGCGAGGTGATTGAGCGCCGTCATCGCGTGCAGGAGCGTTCGCTCATACGGCGCGCCGCGGTAGCGCTGCACGGCGTCGTTGACCGCCAGGCTGGCGGCGCCCCGCGAGAGGGAATAGGTCTCCCACTCTTCAATGAGATCCGCCGCGGCGATGAAATCGCGGCTGCTGCCCTCGAAATCGCCTCGCGCCTGCCGGATCGCGCCACGTTCCATCAAAAACAGCACGCGGTCCTGAGGACGAACGCGCTCCGGCTTCAGGGAGGCTTCGGCCTGTTCCAATCTTCCCAGATCGAAATTCGCGCGAGCACTCTCCAACGGAGTGGCGCATCCCCCCGCCATCACGACGAGCCCAACAGCGGCCGCCACCGGCGCGGTCTTTCGCAGGAGGTTTCGAATCATGCGCGAATCCCCTCGCCGGCGCAACGAGCGCGCCCCGGAGACTTACCACCCGAATATCGGCAGGCTCGCCTCGCGCGCGAATTCCTTTTCGGTCATCCAGACGATTTCGCCGGTGGTCAAATGAGTCACTTCCACCGTGAGTTTGTAATAGTTGAGCTTCCGTCGGGACAAACGGACTTCGCGGGGTGAGCGTTGGGCCATTTCGGTCAATGAGCCCGTGATCATGTATTGGGCCCCCAGTTGTTTTCCGATCGCCGCCTGCTGCTCGCGCGTGACGTGTTCGGCCTGATACCCCTGTTCCCGCATCAGCTCCTCGCGGCGCGCTTCGTTCACATAGCGCACGCGTCGGGTCTGAAAGGTCAGGTTGCGGATGCGGTCGCTGAGGTTTTTCATGTCCTCATAGCGGCTGGTCCGATTTTCGATGCCGGCGATCATCATCACCGGTGGTTCGGGTTCGCGCGCGAGAAATGGGCTGTTCAGCAGTTCCTGCGCCACCTCTTCGGTCAACCAGCGCATATCCGCATAATCGTATCGCTGGCTGTAATGGCGCCGTTCCCCGACGTTCACGTCGGTCGTGCTCGCAAAGAACGCCCGACAGCCCGACACGCCTGCGACCGCCGCCACAGCCATAATCGTCCGCCACATGATCTTCATGGTTGCCTCCATCACGAACGCATTCCTCTGTTCCGAATTCTGCCATCAAGGACGCATCAGGCCCATCGTCTATTCACTCCATATTAGCTCATTTTCCTCTTTCAAGCCAAGTGGCTTCGCCGCGCGAACGTTCCAGCAGGGATGCGAGCTTTTGCCGCACCCGCTCCTCCTCGCGCTCATCGAATCGGAGAATTTCGCGCAGGCCGAGGGCGAGATGCGGAATGTATTTTTCAATATGGGAACGACGCCGCTCCGCGTCGGCCTCGCGCCGACGGCGGCTCAGAAACACGGCCAGCCGGCGTCCGCACTCCTGAAGCGCGAAGGTGATTTCGCGTACAATCTCCGGGTAATGCGCAACGGCGTCCTTGCTCTCGCTGGTGAAAGGCACCCAGACGCTCGCCACATGCACCAACAGCACGAGGGGGCCCAGCGGCAGGGCGTCTTTCGGCTGCGCAAGGCCGTACGCGCGCCAATTCACGGCACATGTCGAGCGCGTGATGGCGCAGGCCCCCGCCATATAGAGGAGCGGCACACGATTGGCGAACCGCAGCAGGCGCGCCGGATCGTCGGCGGCGGCGCCGCCTTCGGCGTTGGGCCGCGCATACGCCAGCCCCGCCTCAATCTGGAATGGATGACCACGATAGACCGCCGGTTCGCGCGTTACGGCAGTGTAGAAATCCGCCGCCACTTCTTTTTTCAGCCCGGCGACGATGAGCTCCTCGCCGATGGGGGAGAGGCAGTCGGTCGGCGGCCGCATCAATTTGACTTCGCCCAGCGCGCGGAAGAGCGCCTCGCTCTCCCGGTGCGCGATGCGCGCCGGCGCCGCATGGGGATCCACACCGGCCCGCGCGCAGACCTCGAGCGCTGCGCGATCGTTCACGCGCGAAAAGTCCCGGGTCAGCGCGGCGCGCACTGTGCGCGCGGTCGTATGCTTGAGTATCTGAATCAGCAATCCCAATTCCACGCCGTGCGGATGCGGCCGAATTTCCACCGGCGGCTTCGGCAGAGTCTCGACGGCCCGACGCCAGTGTCGCCACGCGCCGCCGGCGATAGATGGCGATGATGCAGAGTCCGTCGCATGGTTCTCGTCATTGCCGCGCGGCAGCAACGCAAGGCGATAATGCAGCCGGAGATGCGGATTGACCACCGCGCATTGCTGAAGGTATTCGTCCACCGAGAGGCGTCCGCGGACATAGGCCGCTTCGAGCACGATCGTCACCGAGGTGCCGTGGTCGGAGGATGTCGGAGCCGCCGCCGCGCCCGACTCGTCCGCCTCTTGAGGAAACTCCGGACGCCAGTCCGTTTCGATGTCGCGCAGAATCGTCGGTCGGTTCGATTTCGTGTCCATCGCGACCTCGATTTCGTGCGCCGGCCGCGCGCGAGCGGTACGCGAGCGGATGAGGGCCGGCTGGCCTGTGGTGAGCTGGCCGTACATCGCCGCCGCGCTGATGCCGATGCCCTGCTGCCCGCGCGACATACGCAAGCGATGAAACTTCGAGCCGTAAAGCAGCTTCGCGAAGATTTTGGGAATCTGCGCGCGGACGATACCGGGGCCGTTGTCCGTCACCGTGACGCTGAAGCGATCCGGTTCGATCTGGACGATCTCGACGGCGACCTCCGGCAGGATGCCGGCTTCCTCACAGGCGTCGAGGGCGTTATCCACCGCCTCCTTCACCGCCGTCAGCAAGGCGCGGCGGGGGCTGTCGAAGCCGAGCAAATGGCGATTTTTGAGAAAAAACTCCGAAACGGAGATCTCGCGCTGGCGGCGCGCCATTTCCTCCGCGGTCTCCGGAATGGCTCGACGTTTGGAGGGGCGCGATGACGTCTCCGATTCTTTCGCGGATTGTTGTGCGTCGCTCATGACCCGATCCTACGGCGTGGCGGGCGTCATTTTCACCGCGGCGGGATGGCCGTTGAGTTCGCCGGACCAATCCGGCGCATCGAGCGGGGGCTCCCAGGTCCATTCGATGCAGAGTGTTTCGGCGCAAATGTGGTCGGCATGGTGCTCGACGGCCACGCGCACGGCCTCGTCGCCGGAAAATTGCAGACGGATGCGCTGAGCCACATCGAGGTCCGCCTCCTTGCGCAGGTTCTGGATGCGGTTGACCACTTCCCGCGCCAGTCCCTCGCGGATCAGTTCCGGCGTCAGCGCCGTTTCCATCGCCACCACGAGGCCGCCGGCGGCGTTCACGGCTAATCCCTCGCGCGGCACGCGCTCGATCAACACGTCGTCCGTGCCGATTTCCAGCGTGCGCCCGCCGATGTCGAGGGCGATCCGCTCGCCGTCCATCAGCCGCAGGATATGCTCCACATCAAGATTCCGGATCACTGTCGCCGCCTGCGTCATTGCACCGCCCAGCTTCGGGCCCAGCACCCGGAAATTTGGTTTGGCGCTGAAATGGGCCAGATGGGATTCGTCGGGTTCGAAGCGCACCTGCTTGACGTTCAACTCATCGGCGACGAGGTCGCGCATCGCCTCGATTCGCGCTAGACGAGCCGTGTCGCGCGAGGCGACGTGCAACGCTGCCAGCGGCTGCCGCACTTTGAGGTTGTGCTGGACGCGAAGCTGCCGCCCCAGACCGACCACGGTCTTGACGGCCTCCATCTCCGCTTCGAGCTCGAGATCACGCTCCGCGCCGGTCGTCATCGGAAAGTCACACAGGTGAACGGATTCCGGCATGTCGTCGGTTCGCAGGTTGCCATAGATTTTCTCCGCCACGAACGGCACAAATGGCGCGGCAATTTTGGAGAGGCGCAGCAGCACTTTGTAGAGCGTTTCATAGGCGGCCGCTTTGTCGGCGTCGTCCGTGGATTTCCAGAACCGTCGCCGCGAACGCCGGATGTACCAGTTGGTCAGGTCGTCAATGAAATCCACGAACGGCCGCACTGCGCTCTGGAGATCGTAGTGGTCCATGGCGGAGGTGACGGACTGCGTCAGCCAGCCGAGCCGGCTGAGAATCCAGCGGTCCAGCGGGTGATCGGCGCGCGGACCGGAGGTGGGCGCCCGCCCCGGCCGCCAACCGTCCACACGGGCGTAGGTGACAAAGAAAGCGTAGGCATTCCATAGCGGAATTAGAAGGTGCCGCAGTGCGTGCTTAACGCCCTCCTCCGTGAAGCACAAATCCTCGGCGCGTACGACCGGCGAGTGAATCATGTAGAGCCGGAGCGCGTCCGCGCCGTAGGTTTCGATCACGTGGGCCGGATCGGGGTAATTTTTCAGCCGCTTGCTCATTTTGCGGCCGTCGGCGGCGAGCACCAGGCCGTTGACAATGACGTTGCGATAGGCGCTGCGGCCAAAGAGCGCCGTCGAGAGTACGAGCAGCGTGTAGAACCATCCGCGCGTCTGGTCGAGACCCTCGGCGATGAAGTGGGCGGGGAAGATGCGATCCAGCTCGTCGCTGCGCTCGAACGGATAGTGATGCTGGGCATAGGGCATCGAGCCAGACTCGAACCAGCAGTCGAACACCTCCGGCGTGCGGCGATAGCGCTTGCCGTTTTTGACGAAGGTGATCCGGTCCACCACGTGCTTGTGCAAATCCGTTACGCGCTGTCCGGAAAGCTCTTCCAGCTCCCGGATCGAACCGACGCAAATGGCGTCGGAGCCGTCCTCGGCGATCCAGACGGGGATGCACGAGCCCCAGAAGCGATTGCGGCTGATATTCCAGTCGCGCGCCTCGCGCAGCCAGTTGGCGAAGCGCTTTTCGCCGACATAGGCGGGCACCCAGCGCACCTCGGCGTTGGCTGCAACCAGCCGGTCGCGCATATCCTCCACCCGCACATACCACGCCTCGATGGCGCGGTAGATCAGCGGCGCGTCGGTCCGCTCGCAGAAGGGGTAACTGTGGACAATGGTGGACTGGTGGACGAGTTTGCCCTCGGCCTTGAGCCGTCGGATGATCGCCTTGTCGGCATCCTTGCAGAACTGGCCCGCGTAATCCGTGACCGGTTCGGTGAATTTGCAATCGGCATCGAGCGGGTCCACGAGCTCAAGGTTCGCGGCGCGGGCCACGCGGAAGTCGTCCTCGCCGTAGGCGGGCGCAATATGCACGATGCCCGTGCCGTCGGTGGTGCTGACGAAGGCGTCCGTCAGAACGCGAAAGGCGCCGGGGTGATTCGCGAAATAGGGGAAGAGCGGCTCATAGCGCCAGCCGGCGAGCTCTGCGCCGCGGAGCGTGCGCACACGCTCGAATTCGTCGGCGGACCGGTAGTAGGCGGACAGCCGCGCCTCCGCCAGGACATAGACGCAGCCATCGCGTTTGTCGCGCACGGCGGCGTATTCGATGTCCGGCCCGACGCAAACGGCAAGATTGGCCGGCAAGGTCCACGGCGTTGTCGTCCAGATCAGCAGATACCACGGTTCGCTGTCCGGGCGAGGGGGGCCTTCGGTCACGCGCAGGCGGACGGTGATGGAGGGATCCTGCACGTCCTGGTAATTCGCGCCGGCCTCAAAGTTGGAGAGCGGCGTGTTCAGCTTCCAGCTATAGGGCATGATTCGGTAGGAGCGATAGACGCGCCCCTGATCCCAGAGTTGTTTGAACACCCACCACACCGTCTCCATGAAGGAGAGGTCCATCGTCTTGTAGTCGTTGTCGAAATCCACCCACCGCCCCATGCGCGAGACGATGCGGCGCCATTCGCCGACGTAACGCAGCACCATGGAGCGGCAGGTCTCATTGAAGGTCTCGATCCCCTTCTCGACGATGGCCGCCGCGCCGGCGAGCCCCAGCGCTTCCTGGGCGAGCGCCTCGATGGGCAGGCCGTGGCAGTCCCAGCCGAAGCGGCGCTCGACGTGATAGCCGCGCATGGTCCAGTAGCGCGGAACAATGTCCTTGATGGTGCCGGCGAGCAGATGGCCGTAGTGGGGAAGGCCCGTGGCGAAGGGCGGCCCGTCGTAGAAAATGAATTCCGGAGCGCCTTTGCGCTGTTCCAGCGACTGTTGAAAAATGGACCGATCCTCCCAGAAACGGAGCACTTCTTTCTCCATTGCCGGAAAATCGGGCTTGTTGGAAACCGGATTGAACATCGCTGTCCCCTCGCATCTGATAGAAAACCGCGCCACTTTATGACAGCCGGCGGCCTGCCGCAAGCGCCGGCTATGCCGGCCTGACGGCAACCTCCTTCCGGCCGATGTGGATATTGGCAAGGGCATAAAAGTCAGCTTACGGGTTTGCCCAGCTCGTCTGTGTACACATTGAAACCCCGAATACAGAGGAGGTATGTGAGGGTTTAGGAGCGTTTAGGGACAGGCAATATTTTGATTCTCCGTGCCCATCCGTTTCCGGGACGAGATATTGCAGCGGGGGGGGGCGCTGCCTCATCGGTCTCGCTTTGGCCTTTGCCAACGACGAGCCGCGCGCTAGGCTTCCGCCTCGTCATGACACACCGAAAATCAGAAATCGCTACCCCTCCGTCCTGGGTCGAGATCGATCTCAACGCCCTCCGGGCGAATATCCGCGCGTTCCAAGACGCCCTCGCCGGTCGCGCCGAGCCGATCCTGGTCGTCAAGGCAGACGCCTATGGCCATGGCGACGGGATTGTCGCACGCGCCGCTGCGCAGGAGGGTGTGCGCCGGTTGGCGGTGGCCCATGTTCATGAAGCGGAAAACGTGCGTACCGCCGTGCCGGAAGCCTGGATATTGCTGCTCGGCGCCGCGCCGCCGGAAAGCGTGCCCACTCTGCTGGAATGCCGCGTCACCGTTTCGATCGTGAGCTTTGAACACGGCCGCGCGTTGTCGGAGGCGGCCACACGCGCCGGCCGCCAACTGCCGGCGCATATCAAGGTGGATACCGGCATGGGGCGTCTCGGCTTCTCATGGGAGACCGCGGCGGCGGATGCCGCAGCGCTGTTCGACCTGCCGGGACTCGATCCGGTCGGCGTCTTTACCCACTTCGCGCGTGTGACGGGGGAGGCGGACGATCCGGCGGCGCGCCAGATCGAGAGATTTCGAGCCGTCGCCGACGCGCTCGACCGTCGGGCGGGGCGCCGCCTTTTCCGACATGCGTCCAATAGCCGAGCCTTTCTGTTGCATCCGGAATGGGATTTTGACGGCGTCCGCCCAGGTCTCGCCCTCTACGGCTACGGCGCCGACTCGCCAGACGGACGATTTTACACTCGCCCCGTTCTCCAGTGGAAAACCCGCGTTGTTCAGGCGCGACGCGTGCCGGCGGGTTTCCCCGTCGGCTATGACAGCACATTCATCACCCCCCGCCCGACCACGCTGGCTATCCTCGCGGTTGGCTATGCGGATGGATATCCGCGCGCGCTCAGCGGGAAGGGCGTCGTGCTCCTCGGCGGTCGGCGATGTCCGGTGCTCGGACGCGTGAGCATGAATTGGACGGCGGTGGACGCAGGCCCCGACGCCGACATCGCCGTCGGCGAGGAAGCCGTGCTGATCGGGCGACAGGGCCATGTCGAGGTCTGGGCCGACGAACTGGCCCAGCTGTGCGACACGATTCCGTACGAGATTGTCACCCGTATTTTTCCCCATCTTCCACGATGGCCCGTGGGCGGATGACCATGCGGCCGCCATCGCGTCCGGCGGCGTCCATGACCCTGAGACGGGGCGGGCGGACGCCATTGGCCGCCGTGCCTTGCGCATATTCGCCACCTCGGCCCTCTGCTATGACCGGGAAGCAGACAATCGCTCCAGGGCTTGGCGGGCGGCGGCTCGTCCTGAATACAACATGGCGGCAAAGGTCGGCCCCATACGGGGAAGTCCGAAACATGTGGCCACGGCCATGCCGGCGAGGATCAGACCGGGAAGAACTTCCCCCGTACGAGCGATCACCGCCTCTTCCGATTCGGCGATATTCATGGGGCCGCAGTCGGTGGTCATGGAAAGCAGCTTGCGACGTTCCAAACAGCGACAAACCCGCGCCTCGTGTCCGGTGGCGTCAATGACGACCTCCGCTTCGAACGCGATCGGATCCACGCAGGTGATCTGGCGGGGAAGGCCGGCCACGGGAGACCAATTGACCACCACGCCCGCCACGCGGTCCTGTTTCCAAATTACGTCCTCCACCCGGGCCATATTCAACACCTGAATTCCGGTTTCACACGCGGCTGCGATCAATTTCGCGCAGGCCAGCGGACCGGACGCCACCGCCAGTTCGGAGGCGACCATCCGAAAAGGGATTCCGAATTCGCTCAGGATTGTTTCGGCGGGCGCTCGAAACGTCACCGTATTCATGAGAAAGCCCCCGATCCAGAAGCCTCCTCCCAAGTAATTGTTGTTTTCGATCAGCAGGGTTTTCACGCCGGCGCGACCGAGGTCGTACGCGGCCATAAGGCCGCTGGGACCGCTGCCGACGATGATGGCCTGCGATTGAAGGTACGGTTCGATCCCTTCCACAAAGGATCGAAGAATAGCGCGCGATACGGCGGATTCCGACGTGTGAGCGAGTTGCATGTCAATCTCCCTACGCTGGCATTGCCCAGATCAGGTTCAAGGGGTCTCTTGCTTCCTGCAAGACTCTCAGGCTGACCTACAGCCTCCCCCGTTACACTAACGGTAAATTACCCTATTTCTGGCCAGATGCAAATGCAATACCGAATCGTTCCGCCGTCCCGGCCGAACAGGGGCGCATTTCAAAGGGAGATGGATCTGCCTCTGGCGCGCCCCACACGATGAAAAAACCCCTTTTTTCCAAGGCTTGGAAAATTCAGGGCCACGGGCTTCCAAGGCTTGGAAAAACACGGTCATTCCGCTGCGGACGGCCAGGCCGGCGCCTCAGTCGCCGGCGGCGGCATCTCCGGCGGCGACGACTTGAAATCCAGCCATCCCACCGTGTGAAGAAACGCGATCAGGACCGCCACGGGACTGATGAATCGGATGAAAATGCCCCAGAGCGAAGCGAGCGTGACAATGTGCACCGAGGCGTTGTGTGAGGGATCATCCTTCAGGCCCGCCAGCAAACTCACGAGATGGACGTCGGCAAAGTTCTGCGATCCGTGACGGATTTCGTCCACCGCGCGTTTCGTGCCCCAGATCCACCCGACAAACACGCTGATCAGCAGCCCGCCCAGCGGCAACAGCCAATTCGACGAAATGTGGTCCATCAGGTCGAAGAACGAGTCGCGTGCCGTGCCGAAGGCCCACGTCAGCGTTGTCTGCAGCGCGGCCAGGCGGGACCAGTCGGCCACGCTGACGGCGCAAAGAACGCCGAGCAACGCGATGGCCGCACCGAGGACGAGCGCGGCGCGATGCCGGGGCCATTTACGCTCATCCACAAAGAAGGCGGTGACGACCTCCAGAAGACTGATGCCGGAGGTCAGTGCGGCAATCAGCAGCAGGACGAAAAAGAGGGCGGCCCAGAAAATGCCCAGCGGCATGCGGTGAAAGACCGTTGGGAGCACAATGAACACAAGGCCCGGACCTGCGCCGGGACGGAATCCGTAAGCGAACACCGCCGGGAAGATGGCGAAACCCGCCATCAGCGCAATGAGCGTGTCCAACACGACGATCGAAAAAGCCGCGCCGAGGATGTTTTGGTCGCGGTCCATATAGCTGCCGTAGGTGATCATCGCCCCCATGCCGAGGCTGAGGGAAAAGAAAGCGTGGCCGAGCGCCACCAGTATGCTGTGCGCGTTGATCCGACTGAAATCGGGCCGCAGAAAGAACCGCACGCCCTCGACGGCGCCGGGCAGCGTGACCGAGCGGATGATGAGGGCCATGATCAACAGCAGCAAAAGCGGCATCAGAATTTTTGACCAGCGCTCGATGCCTTTGCGGACGCCTCCGTAAACGATGGCCACGCACATGGCCATGAAGACCAGATGGCAGCCAATGGCCCAGCGCGGATCCTGCATGAACGTCCCGAAAAATGACTCGGCCTCGGCGACTTCGGCGAACCGCAGCCGGCCGGCGAGGGCCTCCACGATGTAACCGATGGTCCAACCCGCCACCACGCTGTAGAACGAGAGAATAGTGAAGCCTGCCAAGACCCCCATAAATCCGGCGACCGTCCACCCGAAGCGGAAAATCAATAGACCGAGCACGGTCAGCACCACGCCCCATCCCCACGTGCGAAAAACCAACAGGGAAAGACCCGTGAGCAGAACGGCCAGCCCGATTCCGTGCGCCACCAGCGACGTCGGCGGACTCAGCTCGTGGAATGCACCCACCGGATTGCGCTGAGTGCGGCGTCCCACGGCAATCTCGCAGATCATCACTGGCAGACCGATGATCGCAATGCACAACAGATAGACCAACACGAAGGCCCCGCCACCGTTTTCGCCGGTGATATAAGGAAATTTCCAGATGTTGCCGAGGCCGATGGCCGAACCGGCAGCCGCCAGAATGAATCCCAGCGATCCGCTCCAGTGCTCACGCGGTTTCAATGTCGTTTCGGACATATTCCGCTCTCCCGCCGTATGAACCGGAATGTATAACGGAGCATTCAATGCCGCGCAAGCTCCGGGCTTCGGGGCCGATGGGTCCAGGCCGTGAATTCCACCGGGTTTTCAGTTCGCCCGGAACAGACCGACCAAGGCGGCCTACACGGGGACGGCAAAAAGGCGACAATAATGGTGGGGCGGCGAGTCCCTTCGCCGCCGCAAGATGGGTTGGGCCGGGCTGTTTGGCGCCGCTGGCACGGCGCGGGCCATCAAAAACCCGGCTTCGCGCTTGCCATTGTCGCCGCGGTCGGGTTTTAATTTCTGTCAGCGCCGGAGTGGCGGAATGGAAGACGCAGCAGACTCAAAATCTGCCGGTGGCAACACCGTGTGGGTTCGACTCCCTCCTCCGGCACCAATTTCGAGCGGACTTCAGGGAGGGCGCGCGCAGCACTCATGAATGAAGTAAAATGTCTTCAAGAGGCATTGACTCGCGGTCATCCGCTGGTGTGCGACGGCGCATGGGGTACGCAACTGATCCGTATGGGATTGCCCGCCGGCGAGTGCCCGGAACGGTGGAATCTTGAAAAGCCGGAGACGGTCGCCGCCGTTGCGCGCGCCTATGCGAAGGTAGGCGCGGAGATCGTGGGAACCAACAGTTTCGGCGGCAACCGGCTAAAACTCGAGCATTATGGTCTGGCGAACCGGTGCGCCGAGATCAACGAAACCGCAGCGCGCCTCTCGCGCGAGGGCGCGGGATCGGATCGATGGGTCGCCGGCTCCATGGGGCCGACCGGCCGCTTGCTTCTCATGGAGGACACGACGGAGGATGAACTGGCCGAGGTGTTCCGCGAGCAGGCCGTGGCGCTGGCGCGGGGCGGCGCCGACGCCCTTTGCGTGGAGACGATGAGCGCGACGGACGAGGCCGCCATTGCCGTTCGAGAGGCGAGGGTGCATACGGGCTGCGTGATCTTTTGCACGTTCGTCTTCGAACCGACCGTGCAGGGCGATTATCGCACGATGATGGGCACAACGCCGGAGGAGGCGGCCGCCGCCGCACTGGCGGCGGGGGCGGAAGTCATCGGCGCCAACTGCGGTAAAGGCAGCACCTACATGACCGAGGTGATTCGACGGCTGCGCGCGGCGCATCCCGGCGTGCCGATCCTCGTGCAAGCCAACGCCGGCGTGCCGCATTCCGGCCCGGACGGCGCGCCCGTGTTTCCGGAAACACCTGAAGAGATGGCCGCCCGCGTTCCTGAATGGATCGAGGCTGGCGCCACACTCATCGGCGGATGCTGCGGCACCACGCCCGCCCACATTCGCGCTATCCGCGCGGCTGTGGACGCCCTTCGATAGACGTCACGGGTTCCGCGGCTTCCATTGGCATCCCCTTGCTGCGACATCGGGCAATGGCGGACCGCCTCTTCGTTCAGACACGGCGAGCATCGCCGCCCGCGGCCTCCCGCGCGAGTTGTTGAAGTGCGGCGTCGGCCAGGACGAGCGCGGCCATGGATTCCACGATGGGGACGGCCCGGGGAACGACGCACGGGTCGTGACGACCTTTCGCCTCGAGAACCACGGGCTCGCCATTGAAATTCGCCGTCTTCTGCGGCTGTCCGATGGTCGCCGGCGGTTTGAAGGCCACGCGGAAACAAATGTCCTCGCCATTAGAGATACCGCCCTGGATGCCGCCGCTGCGGTTGGTCGCCGTACCCAGCCGCCCCTCCTTGCGCACGAAAGGGTCGTTGTGGGCCGAACCTCGCATGTGCGCGCCGGCAAAGCCCGAGCCGATTTCGAAGCCCTTGACGGCGGGAATGGAGAGCATGGCCCGCGCAAGTTCCGCCTCCAGTTTGCCGAAAACCGGCTCGCCCCAGCCGGCGGGCGCGCCGCGGCAGACGCAGGTGATGACACCGCCTACCGAGTCGCGGGCAGCGAGCACGGCCTCGATTTCGGCACGAAAGGCGGCGTCGGATTCGGCATCGGGCGCGCGCGTGTCGTAACGGTCCACTTCCGCCCGCATAGGCGGCTGCTCGCGGCGATCGGGCGCTTCGCGTTCGCCCACCGCGGAGACCCACGCGATGATTTCCACTCCGAAACGCAGGCGCATCCATTTCTCGGCGATCGCTCCGGCGGCAACACGCCCGATCGTCTCGCGAGCGCTGGCGCGGCCGCCGCCGCTGCGGGCGCGTAGACCGTACTTCGCCGCATAAGTGAAATCAGCATGAGAGGGGCGTGGAATATCGGCCAGGGACGCGTAATCGCCCGGTCGGGCGTCGCGGTTCTCCACGAGCAGGGCGATCGGCGTGCCGAGCGTGACGCCATCCTGCACGCCGGAAAGAATCGTCACGCGATCGGCCTCGCCGCGTGGAGTGGTCAAGGCGCTCTGCCCAGGGCGCCGACGATCAAGCTGTGCCTGTATGTCCGCCTCCGAGAGTGGCAGGCGCGGCGGACAGCCGTCCACCACACAGCCGACAGCGCGGCCGTGGGATTCGCCGAACGTCGCCACGCGAAACAAAATGCCGAAGACACTCGACATCGCCTCATCCTTCCCCGCGCGCCGGCAAAGCAGGCGCAAGCCCACAGCGCCGCAGCATTCGCTCGATTTCGGCGTCTGCCGGATGCGTGGCGGAGAGCTCGACCACGTCAATATTTTCGCGCAACAGACGCGCCGCAAACTGCGCTGCGAGAGCCCGCAGACCGGCCAGGATCACATGACCCGCACCCGATACGGCGGCCGAACCGTCGGAGGGCAGGGCGAAACCGATAATTCCCCGGAACGTGGGATCCGTTTCCCGCAGCTCGATCATCCGGCGTGCGACTGATTGGGCAAGGAAAAAAGCGCCGTAAACATGGGCGCGCGCCGCCAGGTCGAACGTTTCTTCGGTGATCTCCATAGGGTCGGCAAACTTGTCCCATGGCAGCGTCACGAGATGCACCAACAGATGGGGTCCGCCCAGTCGCTGTTGGATTTCCTGCAGCAGTTGGAATCGGTCCTCGCGGCGAGCAATATCCGCCGAAACATAGGTGACGCCGGCGCCCTCCGTTTTCAGCGGGGCCAGGTGCGGCGCCATCACCGCTGGTTCTGGGATGTCGCACCACGCAACCGCATAGCCTTGTTTGGCCAGGGCGCGCGCAAAATCGAGCGCGCCGCCGTCCAGACCGCCGCTGATCAAAGCCGTTTTTTTCATTGCGGATCAGGCCAGCTCCGGCACTTCGACCCAGGCGCGCCGTCGCCACGATTCAAGGCCAAGCTCGGCGAGTTGCACGCCCTTGGCGCCCTCCAGGAGCGTCCACCGGAACGGTTCGTTCAGCGCGACATGGCGGAGAAACAGCTCCCATTGCACCTTGAACGCGTTGTCGTAGGGACGTTGGGGCGGCACCTTCTGCCAGCCGTCGAAGAAATGGATCGGCTGATCCACATCGGGGTTCCACGTGGGGCGGGGCGTGGCGCCATAAGGCTGAATCCAGCATTCCCGCAAGCCGGCAACGGCCGAACCGCGGGTGCCGTCCACCTGCAGCGTCAGGAGATCATCGCGCCGGACGCGCACGCACCAGGAAGAGTTGATATGGGCGACGATACCGCCCTCGATTTCGAAGGTCGCATAGGCGCTGTCATCCGCCGTGCAACGGTAAGGGTGACCGGCCTCATCCCAGCGCTGTTCGATATGCGTAGCGCCGAGGCAGGAGACGGCGCGCACGGGGCCAAAGAGATTGTCGAGTACGTAGCGCCAGTGGCATAGCATATCGGTGATAATGCCGCCGCCCTTTTCGCGGAGGTAGTTCCACGACGGGCGTTGCGGCGGCACGGTGTCGCCCTCAAAGACCCAATAGCCGAACTCGCCGCGCACCGACAGAATTTTCCCGAAAAATCCCGTGTCGCGAAGCGCCTGCAATTTCATTAGGCCGGGCAACCAGAGCTTGTCCTGCACCACACCGTGTTTCACGCCGGCCTTCTGCGCCCGGTGATAGAGTTCGAGCGCATCGGCAGTGGTCATGGCGGTGGGTTTTTCGCAATAGACATGTTTGCCGGCGGCGATAGCCCGGCGGACGCTTTCCGCGCGCCGGTCGGTCGTCTGGGCGTCGAAATAGACGGGATAATCGGCATCGGCGAGCGCCGCATCGAGATCGGTGGTCCAGCGGTCCAGACCGTGTTCCGCGGCTAACCGCTCCAGCTTGGCGGGATTGCGCCCCACCAGCAACGGATCGGGCATGATGGTTTCGTCATCGTTGATGCGAACGCCACCCTGCCGCACAATGGCGACGATCGAGCGGGCGAGGTGCTGGTTGGCGCCCATGCGCCCCGTGACGCCGTTCATGATGATGCCGATACGTCGCGTTTTCACGCTTTTCATTTGGTTCCCTGCTCCTTGTTCCATACCTGTCGGGCCTCCGCGGCGATCTCGCGGGACGTCTTGAAGTGCTCCAGTGTGTGCGTCAGTTCGGCGCGCTCCTCGGCATTCGAGGCGCGCTGGATCGCTTCCTCCTGCGTTGCGATGGCCGCGTCATGAAGTCCCAGCCGGAAGAGCACCAACGCCAGGGTGTCGAGAATGGCGGCGTCTTTGCGCTCGGAAAGCTCAACCGCGCGGCGGGCTGCCGCCCAGGCCACACCCATATCGCGGGCAGCCAGCGGCATTGGCGAGGGGGCCACTTGCATCCACGCCAGCTCGTTCAACCCTTCCGCGGAATCGTGGAACGTCTTCAGCACGGATTGATAATGCGCCTTCAACCCCTCCAGATCGCCCGATTGGAACAATAACCCCGCCTTCAATTGCGCCAGTTCCATGTTCTTTGAGTCGGCGGCGATCAACCGATCCAGCGTCGCGGAGGCGCGTGCGATTTCACCGGTCTGAAGGGCCCTCATAAGCTCGGCCTCGTCCGCCCTCTGACGGCGTAATTTTTCGGGGTCAAAGCGTCCCTCCAGCACATCGTCCAGCGTCTGTTCGAGGCCGTCCATCGGATGGCCGGCCCAGATCACGCGACCCCCGCGGTCCACAATGAACGCGTGCGGGATGCCCTCGACGTCTTTCATCCACGTCTCTTCCGTCGTGCGGTCGGTGTCGAGCGCGACGCGATAGGACATATTCATTTTTTCCATGAACGGACGCGCGGTTGCCTCGTCTTCCGTCGTCACTCCGATAATCACCACCCCACGGTCCTTGAGTTTCTTGTGCAATTGGTTCAAATGCGGGATGGTGGTGCGGCACGGCCCGCACCAGGTGGCCCAGAACTCCACCACATACACCGTTTTGCCGTCGCCTTCGGCCGGCTCGGCCGCCGGCCCGTTCAGCCATTGTTTGACGCCTTTGAGCGTGGGCGCCCGGTCGCCGATGTCGAGGCCGAATGAGCAGACAGCGCCCAGCGCCAGCCCTAGGACGGTGATGAAGGTCCGATTGCGTCGTTTAATCATGGGTACAGGTTCCCTGTTGGCGGGCGGTTCATCCGACCCGCCGAGCGCTCCCAGTAAACCACGCGCCATTTTTTCCGACAATCCGAATGTTCGAACGGAGCGGGCGGCGGGGCGGTTGCAGCTTTTCCAATTTTGCTCGTCGAGCATGCATCCGGCGCACATCTGGCCCTTGACATATGGCAAATTTAATATATATTTACAGCGTGATATATGAAAAATCCAATGGTCTCTCGGTGACGTGTCTGCGGCGCGCGGCGCGGATTTTGAGGCTGCTGGCGCACCCTGACCGGCTGAAGATCATCGAATGGATCGGACGAGAAGGCGTCCTTCCCGTTCATGCGCTGACCGAACGGCTGAGGCTGCCGCAGGCGGCGGTTTCTGGGCATTTGGCTCGCCTGCGCGCGCTGGGGCTGGTCCGGGCGGAGCGATGCGGGCGGGAGGTGCGCTATCGGATCGGGGATCGGCGAGCGATCGCTGTATTGAACTGTGTGCGGAGAGGATCGGGGAAATCATGAATGTGATTCTGCGGGCAATAGTAGGCGGGTTCGGCGGAGCGCTATTGGGTTACGCGCTATACCGCTTCGTGGGATGCCGGACGGGCGCGTGCCCGCTGCAATCCAATCCATGGATTGCGACGATACTATGGGGCGCCCTTGGCGCATGGGTGGCGGCGGGAGGCCGTTGAGAATCCATTTGCTATACCTACAAAAAAGGAGAAAGTGGAGATTTATGGCGGGCGATATCGCCCCTGCATAACAGAAAGGAAACAAACATGTCGGAGAATCTGAAAGAACTAACGGCGGACGCCTTTGCGCAACAGATCCAGACTGGAGTGACGCTCGTTGATTTCTGGGCGCCCTGGTGCGGGCCGTGTCGTATGCAGACGCCTATTCTGGAACAGATCGCGCCGAAGGTCGCCGGGAAGGCCGTCATCGCCAAACTCAACGTGGACGAGGCGCCTGAGACGGCGGCGCAGTACGGCATCCGGAGCATCCCCACGCTGATTCTTTTCAAGGACGGCAAGGTGGTGCAGCAGTTTATCGGCGTGCAGCCGGCCGCCAAGCTGGAAGCCGCCATCCGGGCGGTATGAGGGGCATCGCCTATGCCCTTGTTCGAATATTCGTGCGAAAAATGCGGCGAACGGTTTGAAGCCCTCGTGCCGCGCGCTGAGGCTGATCGCGCGGTCTGCCCGAAATGCGGGTCTCGCCGGGTTCGGCGTGAGCTTTCGACGTTTGCGGCGGTAGGCGGCAGAAGTGAATTCGCTTGCGCCTCGGGCACCTGCCCGGGGACGGGCAGCCTCGGCAGTTGCGCGACGGGAACCTGCCCCTTCAGCGCCCGTTGAGAGCGTCGCCGCCGGCCGTGGCGTGGACTTTCAGAAATTCGTGCTCGATGTCGCGGAGCGCCCGGCTGACTGACTCGTCCACGCAGGGTAGTCGCGGTCGGGCGATGAGTTCATCGGCGCGTTCTTCGGCGCGGCGCGCGAGCGAGGGGCTGCCCATCGTTATCCACTCAGCACGTCGCCGTCGCCACAGCAGGTCCGGTTCGTACAGCTCGGATCGAAAATGCGTGAAGGTATGCTCGTGGCCAAGAAAATCACCGGCGATGCCAACCTCTCGCACCACGTCGAGGGCCAAGTCATCGGTGTTGGCACGGATACCGCGCGCAAAATGCCGCGCGGCGCGAACCAGCTCCTGGTCTATGACGGCCTGTGCTGGCGAGAAGGTCAATTCCGATTCGAGCTGGCCGACGCCCCATACCAGCGACACGCCCGCGCGCAGATGCGTGAAGAAACCCGCCGCCTTTTCCGCAGCGGCCTGTTCATCACAGCTCATGGATTCGGTGGAGACCCACGATGCGGACGGCAAGTGATAGAACCGGGCCAGCCCCGCACCGATTTCTGCCAGCAAATGGTTTTCGGGAGCGCCGGTGATCGCGATGGCGGAGCGCATGTCGAATACATGTGCTAGACCGAGGTTGTGAATGCAGGGCCGGCCGGGTTCGAGCGTCTGATTAACAACCAGGCCGGCGAGAATTTCCGCATTGCCCACCGCCGCGCAGCCCGCGAGGGTGACGGGCGCGGAGACGCCGGCCATGGGTTCGCCGTTGATCGAGACCGGAATGCCGTGACCGGCCGTTTTCTCGAATATCTCCAGCGCCAGCCGCGTCCAGCGTAACGGGCCGTGTGCCGTGAACCCGACGCTGAACCAAGGCGTTGGGCCGAGCGTGTCGCGCATCCGGCATAAAATTTCCGCGCCGCGGGGCGTGAAGCACAGCACCCGGATATGTTTGGTGGTGTTCTCCGCCATGATTCGCAAGCCGACGACATCGCCCGTTCCCGGTGGATAATCCGACAGGGCCAGACCGAACACGCCGTCCACGTCGGGCAGTTGATCCAGCAGTCGGGCTGCGTCTGCCAGGTCCTGGCTGGTAAAGAGCCGGTGTTCACCGTGGCGCCAGAGATGCATGCCGGGCGCCGACCACACGGCGGCGGGCGCATCGGCGGCAAGGCGACATCCGCTGCCGCGCCGATCTGCGAGCCAGACCTCACGCGGCGCCCGCCGGACGCATTCCATCACCAGCGGTTCCGGGAAGCGGATGACATTCGATGCGGCGCCGGGCAGACATCCGGCCCGTCTCAGGCGCTCGCAGATCCCCTCGTGTTCGATCCTTACACCCGGATTATCCAGCAGGGAAATCGAGGCGCGGTGGATCCTTTCGATCTTGTCGTCTGATAGGCGAGTTATATTCATGGTAGATCGTTTTAACGGATGTTCTCGATGTTTTCTTGTTCCGTGCGGCGCAAGCCATCTCGCACCGCGGGCAACGGGCATGGGAAGACCATATCGAGAACTTAGTAGCAAAAAAGGTACCTGGTGGCAGTTCCTTTCTGCGCCCTGGCACAGACGCTCTCACGGCGATCCGACGGCGAGGGTATACCGGACACCGTTCAGGCGATTGTGCGCGCCGTGTACGGCGATGAAGTAGGGGCCGGTGTCGGGGGCGAAAAAGACGAGTTGTTTGGGGTCCTTGCCCGGCGCCACGGCCTTGTAATCGTGTCGCCGCGGCGTCGGCGGCAACCCTCGGCGCACATACAGATCGCAAGCGTCGCTCAGTCCTGCCAGCACCAGTCGCACCCGCGCGCCGCGGGGCGGGGCGAGGCGATAAAAATGCAATTGATCGTCGCCCAAAGTCGCCTCGACGGAGTCGCCAGGTTTCAGGGGGCGGCAGGGTATCTCAATCTCGTGGTCCACGGCATACAGGGCCATGGCCGCCAGAAAATCCCGGTGACGGACCTCTGGATGACCCGTGGCGATCACACAGCGTCCGCTCATGGGACGATCGGCGGGCTTGTAGGAAACCAGGAACCAGTCGTTCGCCAGCTCTGGCATGTTTCCGCCGTGATAGCGGCCGAGGTATTCGGTATCGGCCACATTTTCTTCCACGCCGATGGGCCCGCCATTGTAATACATTTCACGGAGACGTCCGCCAGCAGCGCGCACGAGCGGATGCGCGAACGCATTCGCGTCAAATACGACATCCGGAAAAGGCGGACGTTGTCCCGGCCCCACATTTTTGACCCGACCCGGCCAGAGGCCCCAGCCGGTGTGTAAGGCGCCGGGCACGGTGTAGCCGGAAGTGGCCACAAAGAACCCGCCGCACACGCCGGCGTAATTCATGCCGGCTTGAAAGGCCGCTTGCGGATTTTTTCGCATCTGCTCGAACTTGGCCCGCTCGGCGACCATGGCCTTCGGGTTGAGTGGATCGCTGATACCCGCCAGATCGGCCATGGAGTAGGCGGAATTGCCGCCGGGCATCAGCAGCAGTGCTACGCGCGGCGCGCCGTCGGGATAGAGCAGCGCGCCGTTTTCGTCATCCGCCGACGGCAACACGTCTTCCTTATGAATCTCCTGATAGCGTCCTCCGAGCAGCGTCGCAACGCGCTGGGCCACCTCGATAAATCCCTCATGACGCTGCGCGTGGGGGCCGGTGTAGTAGGCGACCAATGGCCGCGTGCTATGACGCCACGGTCCGAAAATGCGCCCATCCTCGATGCGGCATTCGGCCTGCGGCCCCACCCGGGGCGCCGGTGAATCGCGCCGCGAGTCCCCTTGAACCTGAGTCGCCGAAAGCAGCAATAACGCGTAGAACCAGGGGATTGGGAAGAGGCGAAAGAAATGAAACACGCGCATCACAGTGGAGTTCAACAAAAACGGACGGCCTGCGCAAGAGGATTATTGATTGGGCCGGGAGCTGATGAAAGGCGTTGACTCTGTTCCTGTGCCCGTTACCGAGCTTGTTCCAGTCAGGAAAGCGCAGGGCGGATGACCGTCTATGGATCGCTGCGTTTGCGCCACAGGTCGTCGTCGCCGAATTCGAGGCAGCAGGAGCCGCAGATGTCATAGCAGGCGAGGCAGATGTGTCGTCCGGCGATCTCGATGGCCCCCGGCCGTCCGCAGCGTTCACAAATCGTGTCCGGCTCGGTCGTTTTCGCCGTTTTCGCATCAAACGTCTTTTTCGCGCCCATCTGGGTTTTCGCTTTCATGTGTAGCCTCCGTGCCATCATTCATCGAAGAATATACCCGTCAAATCGCCTGGATGCACGGGCAGCGTCCGCGGTGCATTCATGTTTATCAACGCCTCGTGCGTTGGGGGGGCGCCGAATCGCCGGCCGTGTGACCATCGCCCCTTTGCGGCGAAAAAGGCATGGAAACACCAGGGTGGCTGTGAATCAGACGCATGCCTTTTCCAAAGCTTGGAAGACCCACGGCCAATCGTTTCCAACCCTATGAATTCAACCACGAAGTGCAACCAGTTCATCCCTGAGGGCTTCTTCCGGCGTTCGATCGTCCAGGCACTTTCGGGGGCGTGGGTTCCATAAGCGGACGGCGGCTTCCACTTCTTCATCCGTCACCCGCGACAGGTCGTAAGTCCGGGGGAAGAACTG
>CALLML010000072.1 GCA_938005705.1 uncultured bacterium | reverse complement strand
CGCGCGATCTCGTCGCCTGCAGCGTTTAGGACCGAGCGCTCACGCGTGCGTGGATCCTCGAAAACACGGATCGGATAGCGGGCCACACCACCGCCCTTCGCGGGGACCAGCCCCTTGACGAACTCCGCTGGAAACCCCTTGGCTGTGAACGGCAGGACTCCGCCGCCATGCCGATGGAGGAGGTCAGGATCGGGCGAGAGCAACGGGATGAAGCCCTGGCGGTCGCCGTCGAACCGCGCCATAAGTTCCGCGAGCGTCGCCGTGCGGCGCGCGAGTGCGCGCGCATGAATCCTCTCCGCTCGCGTTGGCAGAGCCGCCTCTGCCGCGACCCCCTCATCCGCCTGCGATACCGCCGCGGCCAGCGTCAACAACGCCCCACCCAGCCACACCGTCCTCCGAGCCCCTCGCGTCATACCGCTCCTCCCCGCACCCGAATCACGCCATTCCTTTCCTCGCCTCCCGCGATTCCGATATGCGGATGCTGAACTTTTGCCGGGCCTCCGGTCAAGCCCCGTTCAGTTAGAAATATATGAGGGGCGGAGATCGGAATGCCCCATGGAGAAAACGCCAACACCAGACGCCGAGCGGCGGCCTTCAGTTCACCTCAATGACGACGTCCTTCTCCGGCGCCGGAGCTTCCGGCTCCGACGGCTTGGGCCGATCGAAAAAGCCCGGTGGCGGCTTCACCATCCCCTCCAGCGGAGGCTTTTTCTCGCATCGAAACGGCGGCTCCTCCACCTTCACCGGTTGCCGGCGACGCACCTCCTCCAACTTCGGACGCAGATCGCCCAGCGTTTCTTCTCGCCTTGTAATGAATCTTTCCAATAACTCCACATGAGCCGGCTCTGCAAACGACAGCACCTTGGCTAGAAAGTTCCGGTGCGTCATTCTCCTGTCTTCAGGGTTAGGGCTGGGATTCGGATATTCCTTCAGCACGTACTCATCCCATCGCTGCAAAAGAATCGGAACAGACATCGCGTATCCCCGCTGGACTAGAGCCGAAAAAAGCTCACGATTGTCATACGACTCCAAAAACCTATCATCCTTCTCGATCCGGTCGGCGATGGCCATCCACAGATAGAGTTCTTCCGGCTCCCCTTCCAGCGCCTGCCGGCACCAGCGGGGCCACGCTTCATAACTGAAACGCACATCTCCTTTCTGATACCGCCGCTCGCCCCAAGCCAGTCCGAATTCCCCGGTGTTCTTCCACATCAACTCGATGTAGTAGTACCAAAGCCCTGCCTCCTGTAGTTTAGGCATCACATACTGGTGCATGTTGGAACTGGGGCCGGTCACCGGTTGCCAGCGCTCCTGGTACGGTGGGTATGAAGCCCAATTGTGAAAACGCAGCGCCTCATTCTCGTCGCCCCGCAGGATTCGCTCATACAAGATCCGCGCCGTCAGCCGCTGCTGCCAGGTCCGCTGGCCGTCTTGCGCCACCTCTCGCAGCAGAGGCAAGGCAGCCTCTCCCGCTTCCGCCAAACGAGCACGGAGTTGTAGATACTCTTTGCCCTGCGCGTCCGCCGCTTGTGACAACAGGCGGTCCACCTGTTCGCGGTCCATGCCAAACGCCGAGCATGCGAACACGGCGAGAATCAGTAACGTTTTCATGTTCTCACTCCCAGTTTGCCAGCAATTGCCACCACGGCTGAGGTAAGTCCAATTGCCGTTTTGCCGTCGTTGCGCAATGGAGACCGCCAAAGCCACAGTGCAGAATATCCCAGTGGTCGGCGAAACCCTGAGCCGTCAATAGCTTCCGGATTCAAACCCAACGGCCGCCTCTCCGAATGGATCCGACATTTCCAAAATCAGTACGAACCCGAACTGCCATACACAAAATTTTTGCGACTTCCATGCCCTATATGTCGGGCTGTTTATTCGTTAGTGCCATTTTGACTTGGCTTCCACTTAAATTTTCTTACCCTTGGGGCTGATAAGGTCCACTCTGGAAGCGAGAATTCTTTGACCAATAACTCGAAATGTATATGACTTCATCGATAATGGTCATGGGACGTAATTTCGCGAGTGCTTTGATTATGACACTCTTATGTGCAGTTTCAGGACGCGCAAAGGATCCTGCCCGCCTGGTGATTCACAACGAGGTGGCGAATCGGGTGGACGTGCGATTGTTTGGCCAGTTTTTGGAGCGTGCGAGCTTCGGCGAGCCCGGTCCTGAGGCTTTTGCGGATCCGGCAACCGGCTGTTTGCCGGATCGGATCGTGGAAATGCTCCGGGCGATGGAGATTCCGGTTGTTCGTTTTCCCGGCGGCACGGATGTGGACTATATAGACTGGCGAGACATGATTGACAACGTGCCGGGCCGAGAGGGTCCCCGCCCGATCACGACCGGTTTCTCCGGCAAAACCATCACCAACCGCTTCGGCTATGACGAATACTTTGCCTTGCGCGATCAGATGGGATGGCAAACAATTATTGTGGTCAACTTGTTGGACGGCCTCGCAAAAAAACGGCCGCTGAAAGAAGCCGCACAGCTTGCCGCCGGTCTCCTGGCGTATTGCAATGCGCCCGTGGGCGCCCGGTTGCCAGAAGGTATGCCCGATTGGCCTGCCGTGAGGGCGAAAAACGGTCATATTCAGCCGTTCGGCGTCCAGTACCTCCAGATTGGAAACGAGATGTTTCTGAAGCGAGTGCGGGACGCCGTGCAGAAAGCCACCGGTCTTGAAGGTGAGGCGCTGGCTCGTTGGTATATTGAAGTGTTGACCGCGTATATTCGCGAGATTCGTGCCGTGGATGCCGAGATTCCCATTATCGTGGACCAATGGATATTGTCGGGCCATTGGCAGACCATTCTTTCGGACTCATATATTCGACAGCATGTGCGCTACCTCGCCCAACACAAATACGCCCCCGGCCCTTCCAATCAAGTCAACCTCAACGGAGAGATGGTGGACACTGCATCGTGGACGCCCGCGCAATGGTGGTGGATTTGGGCGACGATGCCCGGTGAATACGATGAGAATGGGCAGAACATTTCCTTTGGCTCCTCACTCAAGAGCCTCGATGAGGCGGGTTATCGGCTGGCGGCGACGGAATGGAACTGGAATGGTTGGAACTGGGAGGGTCAAGGCGCCGGGATCGAGGCCCCTGCGGCGGCAGGTATCGGCGTCGCCGGCTGGCTGCATGGTCTGTTGCGGCAGGGTGATAAGATCGAACTGGCCACCCAATCGAATCTGCTTGGCGTGGGCTGGCATATTGCGGCGATATTCGGCGACCGCGACGGGGTCGGCGAACCGTATTATAGCCCTCAGGGGATGGCGACCCTATTCTATCGCAAGCATCATGGTGACCGACGGTTGCGCTCCACGCTGACGGGAGTGGAAATGCGACCTCAACCCTACCGCATGGGTTGGGCGCCTTCGCTCGAACGGGTGGCGGTAATCGACGCCCTCGTCACCGCCAACGACACGGCCGTGTTTGTCCATGCGATCAACCGGGATTTTGATGAAGACCTCCCGTTGGAGATCGATTTTTCAGCGCTCGGCCCTCTGGCGCAAACAGGCGTCCATCATGTCTTCACCTGCAAGCTCAATGCTGAACCCGGCCATGGCGTCGCCAAAGGCATGGTCCAACTGAATGAGAAGGCCGTTGGCATCCATCCTCACACGACCGTTCTCCTGCCACGGCGCAGCGCCTCGATCCTAGTCGTGCCGCGCTGAGGTGAGGTGTCGCGCGACGGCCCCTCAATGCGAGAAGACCATTTTTTGGACTTCAACGCCCTGAATGCGGGACAAATCGCGGATCAGGGCGGTAGTTTCTTTCGAACGGCCGACAACCTCGAGCAACAGAATGCCCTCTGGTGAACAAAAATCCTCAGACACTTCGTGCAGCCCGAGGCGCGTCTTGATTTGGCAGCCGTGCAAGGTTAACACGCGCTGCACCTCACCGGCGTGATTCACGCGGTCGGTGATGTGCACACCGACAATCGTATGGTCTCCATGGCGTCGTTTCTTCATGAGATTTTCTCCCTATCTTTTCCGTCTTTGCAACCTTAAGGCATGAAGTCGTTCCGGCGCCATTCGGCTCAGCCGCACTGTGCGAGATCATACTCGGCCATGATGTACGGATACGTCGGGTCATAGGCCGTCAAAGGCCGAGGGTTTTCAACGCGCCCTACCGGACGGCAGCCGTTTCCCGACGCCCCCACTTCTGCATCGCCCAGGTCTTCCCGGCACACCTCCACATGGCGCATCAAGCGCGCGACGACGTCGGAATGCCCATCCGCTATATTGGTCGTTTCGCCGATATCTGATTCCAGGTCATATAGCGCACATCCCGGCCGCCAGGTGTCCACGCGGGTGTCCGGATCAGTCTGCAACGTCCGCACAAACAGCTTCCATCGGCCGGCGCGAACCGCCGTCAGCCGCCCGCTTTGAAAGTAAAAGAATGGCTCCTCCGGTCCACGCGCCTCCACCGTCCCGCCGAGTAGTGCACGGATTTCACGACCATCAAGCTGACGATCGTCGGGCGCGCGTCCGCCCGCCAATCGGGTGAAGGTCGGCAACAGGTCCATGGCTGTCACAAGGTCGCGACAGATGACGCCTGCAGGCACGAGGCCGGGCAAACGGGCGATGAAGGGGACACGCTGACCGCCTTCCCAGCATGTCCCTTTCGTTCCGCGCAACGGCTCGTTGCTGCCGCCCTCGCCACGACAACGCGAGCCATTGTCCGACGTGAAAATCACCAGCGTCCGCCGGTCCAGGTCCATCCGCGCGAGTTCGTGCAATAGCACACCGACCGCCCAGTCCACACATTCGACGCAGGCGCCGTAGCGCCCGTTGCGCGATTCGCGCACAAATCGTTCTGGCGCATAGAGCGGCAAATGGACCTGGAAAGGCGCCAGGTAGAGAAAAAATGGTCGTGAGCGATTGGCCCGGAGAAAGACCACCGCATCCTCGACATACCGTTCAATCAGATTGGCCTGATCGGGCTGTTGCTGAATGACCTCTTCATCACGCAGCAGCGGCAGAGGCGGGTGATTGCGAAACAGGAGACAGCGTTGCCGTCCCATGTCGTTGGAATAGGGAATGCCGAAGTAACCGTCGAATCCATGGTGGGTTGGGAGGTGCTCCGGCTGATCTCCGCAATGCCACTTGCCGATGATGCGCGTCGCGTATCCCCTCGCCCGCAACACATCGGCCAGAGTTATCTCATTACCATGGAGACCTTCGGCATCGCCCGGGAAGAGCACTCCGCGGGCGCCGGCGGGGTGATCGAAACCGACACGCCGGGGATAGCAGCCGGTCAAAAGTGATGCGCGGCTCGCGCTGCACACGGGGCTGGCCACGTAATAATCGGTAAATCGCGCGCCCTCCGCGGCAAGGCGGTCAAGATTTGGCGTCCGGTTGAGCGACGACCCATAGCAGCCCAGGTCGCCGTATCCGAGGTCATCACAGTTGATGAGAAGGATGTTGGTTTGTTCTTCGGAGGTCTTCATAGGACGACTTTAAAACTCGGCTCGTGGTCGGTCAACAGGAAGGCTGAACGCCCGAGGGCGCATTCCCTCCGCGGTTTTAGCCGCGGACTTTCTCCTCGCCACGCCAGTCGCCCCACAGGTTTTTGGTAGAGCGCCAGAGGGAAGAATGAGTGCCAACACGTAAACTAACGTCGGGACCTTCGGCAACAATTTCCACCATAGAGTCCGGCCGGCGCGCGTGAAGGATATTGGCCAGGCAAACCGCCTTTTCGAAACCGTCGCCGCGCCGGTAGTTCCACACCTCGTCCGGCTGCGCCGCACGCGCCCCGTCATAAATAGACTCGTCGGGCCATTGGCGCAGGCGGGCCTCTACCTCCTCGTCGGACAACGACCGCGCGCCTTCGATTGAGACGGGGCTGCGCTCCAATGCGGCACGCATGAAGGGCGTCCAGTCCGTGCAGGACATGTCACGCCAGGCGTAGAAAGCCAGATCGGCGACGGGATGAGAATCGCGAAGAGATTCGAGCACGTCGCGAATTTCCTCGCGAGACATTCCGAGCCGGATTGGCAACGGCGAAGGCTTCAGAAAATGCTTGGGGCCGGCTTGATCGGGTAGTCGAGGTTCCAGGTGGGCGAATTCCACGATGGCGCGCACCGAATCCAGCGCTCGAAAATGCTTGCAAGGAATCTGCTCCAACAACTGTTCCACCTGCGCTGGATCGCGCACATCCACGGGATGGCGCCGAAAAAACTCCTCGAGATCGTTCAACACGACGCGGCTTTCGATCGGATCCGGGAAAAATTCATCCTCGTCAATCTCGTCGAGCAGCCGCGCGATAGGCGACGTGCCCACTTTCAGTGCACTGCCGACCTCATAACGGTAGACCGTTTCCGCCGGGATGTAATGTGGACGCCCGTGAAGCGAATGCCTGAATTGAAAACAGCACTGACGATCGGCGTGTTGTCGAAGGAAAGCCGCCATAACCGACATGTTCAGCGGCGTAGAGAGAAACGCCCGCAAAGCCCCGACCATGCGGTCATAGGCGGAAGGGTCGATGGAGGCATTGGGATAGACCACGTGCATCCAGCCGGTGTGGTGGGCGACAATCGTCACTTGTTCATGGCGCAGAGCGCGCTGAGCCTTTTGCGTCAATTCCGTACCATTGAACCACATGGCCTTGGTCAATAACCGCCGATTGTTGGTCAGGATCCCGTCGCCCAGAAGGACAAAGTTCTGCGAATGCAGCGGTGTCGCCAATAGAAAGATGTTGTCGAGGGGAATGCCGCAGATAATGAACATCGCGGCGGCATAAAGGGTTGAGAGAGAGACGCACTCGCCGGCGCCGATGGAATAACCGTCGCGATAGCGAAAGGCATCCATCGCCTCGACGGTTTCCGTTTTCCAATACGGGATGATGTTCGAATCGTACTTGTCGAGACCGAAATGTCGCCGGATATCGAGATCGAAATAGTAACGGTCACCCTCGTAACCGAAAAGGGCGTTGCTGCGGGCGATGGTTGCCTCATCCATAAAAGGGGCGAAACGGCGCAATTCCCTTTCTTTGGTGGTCAACCCCCAGGTGTCGAGGTCGAGGTTGAACTGGTAATGGTCAATGATGAACTGTTTTAGACGGAGCACCCGCCGATAGGGGGTCAGTTTTTCGATGCCGGCGAACCAAGGGTCCTGCCGCCATGCCCAGATTTTGGGCGAGAGAATGTTAGCCAGCACAAGCGAGTAAAGGAGATCCGGAAAGACAAAGATCTCCATGTCCGAGAGCGTCGCTGCGGACGAATATTTTTCGACCTGATCGGGAGGAATGGATCTCGTCATGGTGGAGGAGTTTATCCCTCCCACCATGCCGTGACAACAATCCGATCTTCGCCAGTCGGCGTATCGTCTTCGTCACCACCCGGCCCGACGGCTCCGTGGGTGAAAATACTCGACGCACCGTTGAACTCGATATTGCCACCGGCCATCAGGGAGCCGGTGAGATAGAGTTCGGTGGAGCCGTTCGCCTCAATGCTTGAAGGCGTGTAGAGCAACCCATTGATGACCCGCGTTCCGCTGCCCTGGAAGGTGATCTTGCCGGTCACGACGACGACCCCGTTGAATGTGAAGGATCCATGCAACGTGGCGTTGCCGGTGATCCAGATCACGCCGCCGCTGATGCCAGCGAAATCGGATGCCCGATATGTCCTCCCGCCGGGACGAACGGCGTTGTTGGCCTGTGCAATGCCCAGAAGGCTCACGAAATATGGATCACTGAGCGACGGGAAGGGCACTTCGCGAAATGTGCCGATCTGCTGGGGCGGTAGCTGACCACCGCTCCAGTCGAACGAGCGGGCCGTCACGGTGCCTTCGATATTGCGCGGATTGCCGCTCAAGCGGAACTCCTGGTTGGTATGAAGGTGGCCGCGCACGGTCGGCGGAGTCCCATTCAATCGCAGGTTGCCATTGGCGAACATGGCATACCTCCAGGGATTCGGCGGGACGTCATCATCGCCGTCGTTCTCCGGCCGCGTGCCGGCATTGCGAACATCCATGCCGACCCGCATGGTGGCAACACCGTAGCGTCCCACCGATAGCAATCGCGCCATCGAGTCACCGATGGGCGTTACCGTGATGTCGTAAGAACCCCCGCCGAAGTTCGTCAGTGGAAAAGCCGCCGGATTGTAACGCAGACCAAAGTCCGCGGTCAGCCGGCTGTATGCTTCGTTGAGTCCCGCCTCCGCAATGGCCTTCGCGCGGATGGCGTCGCTCTGGCGGCGTATGATCACCGGCAGACCCGTCGTGAGCGAGGCAATGGATGCTGTGGCGATGGCAATGACCAGAACAACCACCAACACCGTCAGCAGACCCGACCCCTTACAACGGTTCCGTGTAAGATTCGTAGGCATCGTTTTCATGGCCATTCTCCTTTCATTTGCCATAATCCTACTTGCCCGTATTTCGCGGCGACATTTCGGCAAAGACCGAAGATGTGAACCGCTTCTTGCCCCCTCGGCCCAGCGACACATCCTTGTAGACCGTCAGGTCCACCGTGACGCCCTGGAGCAAGGGGGCGCCATCCACCCACAACTCGATTTGGCCGTGATCCGGCCCTGTAGTGAAGACCCCGCCGAGATCCACAATGCGCGTCGAGCCGGTCCAGCGCACGATGAAATCGCGCAGGGTAGGCGTGGCCAGGCCGTCCCCGCTGGGCTTGAGACGCGCGCGCACTTGGACGTACCGCCCGGAAATACTTGGCACAGCCCCCGCCGTCGCCGCCGGCACGACGTTCCAGGAAGGGGCGTCCGACAAGTCGGGATCATTCCCGGCGCGAATCTGCATGGTGAGAGAGGTTCCTTCGGGGGTGATTGCACGCCAATTAAATTCCAGATATTGGGGGTTTTCTTCGTGCGTGTCGAAAATCTGGGATGTGTAATAGCCTTCCGGCGCGTATCCCGCCCGTAGGTATTCAAGCCCATAGATGTGGGGTGACGCAATGAGATCACTCCGCCTGCTCCAGTTCGGGTCATTGAGGACCGCGATGCTCGCGTTCGTCACCACATAGATCGAGGGCATCTGGGCAAAGTCGGCCGGCGTTCGCCATTGACGAGCCCATCCCATGGGGATAGTTTCCCAGTCTTGGACGAGGAAGGAAACCAGATAACTCTTGTCTTTTTGCACGCGGAACGCGGTCCTGTCGGTCTCCGCGGCGGCCCACACGGTGCGGTTTGTCGCGCCGCCGAACGACAGCGTGACCTCCGTACCGGGGATGAAATTCATGGGTGAGGCGGGGTCAGCCTCAGCTATGAAAGCACGCCGTATCCGCAATGAATAGAGAATCTCGTCGTGTGCGCGGAATCCAGCCCACACGTTGGTGCCGTTGAAATTGAGCCAGCCCCCGTCGGCGAGATTGTTCCCGCGCAAAAGAACGCGCAGGGCCGTGTCCGAGGGAATTGGATTTGAGGGGTTTTCGCCGGAGCTTCGCGTTTGCAGCGCTGCTTCCCAGACCCGACCGTTGCCGACCAGCTGCACAACGAACTCATGTGGATTGCGCGAGGTATCGAAAATCGCCTCCGTGTCCTCAAACAGCGCGCCGGTATTGAGAAAATTGCGTTCCTCCCAACGATCGTTCTCCATTTGAAACGTGATCTCATCACCGTCATTTCCGGCCGGCCAAATCACACGGTAATTTCCGCTCCACGTGCCATCTAGCTGATATTCGGCATAAGGTAGGGGCCCCTGACGCCGCAGCGGCGGCAGATAAGCTTCCGCCTCGAATGTCGCGGCGCTGGGCGTAACCGTCAACGTGTCGATACCCCCCCGCCGCCCTGAGCTGCGACTGTTTCTTCCGACGACCTTGAAGGTGAATTCATGAAGACCAGGCGTCAACAGTACCGATCCGAAGGAAGCGGTTTTCCGACCCGGCGTTTCCGAATAGCCGTCAAAAATCGGCGAACTGACATTGAGCCACCATTCGATCAGGTTGCGGGCCATAACCCGTGTGCGAGCATTGGCGCTGTGGGGATCATTTCGCGCGTCGCCATCCTGAACAACCCGCGCGATTTGCTCCATTCGTTCAGCCTCGGTCTGAGTTAGCAGCGGGTAAAAAAAAGTGCGGCGAACTTCGGGCGTCGTCCCCTGCCAGAAATGATAGATCACGGTCGCATTCCATGGTATTCGACCATTTTCGTCAGGCAGGATAGGATCGGCGCCTTCTCGATAGACGATCGGGAACCCGATGGCGGTATAAGGACCGGGGCCCGGCGGATATAACAATACGAGATCGCGGGAGGTTAGCCAGAGGTCGCGCCGCAGCGATTCGGTCACCTTGCGCGCATCCAGATCGAGCTCGGCCAACGCCGCCGCGCGCCGCTCCGAACGGGTGGTGTAAAAGAACGAGGAAAGCGTGGCCGCTATCACCACGCTCAGCACTGCTATCGTAGCGAGGGCCTCGATCAGCGTGAATCCACTCGAACGAAGCAAACGTCTCATGGCTCCAAATACTCCGTCAACAACGTGGAAACAGACTCGGACGGACGGCGCCCGTCGCGGCGCAGCAATCGTGGCACCTCGACCGTCACCTCGATACGCGTGATCCTGGGATTCCCGCCATAGTTCGGCTCAACAACGGTTGTGCGTGTGAAGGGGCCGTTTGCGTCAGGCACACCAGCCGCCGTAATCGGCACTTTGTCCTCCGCCAGCAGGTTAAGATCCGAAAACGACATGTTCTTCGCACGCTCGATCCGGTTGTTCGCGATGACGACCGCCGAATAATGATTGTGCACGGATTGACGCAATCGTGCCATGGCGACGATGATTCGGTAGCCCCCCACCATGACGACAGCCAGCACCAGCAGCGCCACCAGAATCTCCACATAGGTCACCCCCCGACGGGCGGCCCCAACTTCCAAGACACTAATTCTGGCCGGCTCCCGGTTCATTGTCACACACCTATTCAACTCTATATGAGCATTTTATGTGCCACAAAACGCCAGCGACATCACGCAGGCGGTCGATCTCTTTTCCCCCGATTTCGCCGGCTCAACGAGCCTTAAAAAGCAGTCGCAGCAACTTGTAACCCACGTCAATTATCATATTTAGATTCCGCTGAAAAACCCTAATGTCAGCGGTGGACCCCGGATTTGAAACCAGGGGCGAAGTTATGATAAGCGGTCTCTCGCGGGGACGGAAAGGAGCGAGAGATGAGCCAACGAAGGGCGCACAGTGCGGAGTTCAAGGCGCGGGTAGCGCTGGAGGCGGTGAAGGGGCTGAAGACGATCAATGAGATTGCCCGGGAATACGAAGTACACCCGGTGCAAGTCAGCCAATGGAAAAAGGACTTGATGGAGCGGCTGCCGGAGGTATTCGGTCGCAAGGCGGACCTGGAAGCGGCCGAGCTGACCCGGCAGAAAGAGCGTCTGGAACGGAAGGTTGGTGAGCTGACCATGGACATCGAGTTCCTAAAAAAAAAGTGCGTACAGTTGGGCATCCCGCTGAACGAACCGCGATGATTGAAAGAGGGCATCCTCATTTGAGCGTCCGTCGGCAGTGCGAATTGTTGGGAGCGGATCGGGGGCGGGTGTACCGTTCGCGGCGGGGGCCGAGTGCGGAAGACTTTGCGCTAATGCGCTGGATGGACGAGATCAGCCTCGAAGATCCGACGGCGGGGGCGCGGCGTTGTCGAGACTTGCTGCGGCTGAAGGGGCAGCGCGTCTCGCGCAAGCGGCTGCAGCGGCTGCGGAGGATCATGGGGCTGGAGGCGGTGCGTCCGCGCCGGAAACTGAGCGCGCCCGACATTCGGGGCCAACGGTTTGCATATCTGCTTCGGGACATGGAGATCGTGCGTCCCAATCAGGTCTGGTGCGCGGACATCACCTATCTGCCGATGCGGAGCGGCTTCATGTACCTGACGGTCGTCCTCGACTGGTATTCGCGGAAGGTGCTCGGCTGGTGTCTGTCGAATACGCTGGACACGGAGAGCTGCCTTTCGGCCTTCGAGAGGGCGGTGGCCGCCACGGGGTGCCGTCCGGAGATTATGAATACCGACCAGGGCTGCCAATTCACTTCCGCGGAATGGATCGAGCGGGTGGGAACAGGCGGGACCCGCATCAGCATGGACGGCAAAGGCCGCTGGCGGGACAACATTGTCGTGGAACGCTTCTGGTGGTCGCTGAAGCACGAGGATGTCTATCTGCGAGACTATACGACGGTTCCAGACTTGGAGGCGGGTGTCGAGGCGTACCTCCACCGGTACAACACCGGGCGACCGCATCAGGCGCTGGGGGGGGGCTGACGCCGCAGATGGCCTACGAGGGAAAACGGGCAAATGTCGCATCATCGGCGCCGCCCCCTAGGGGGCGGTGGGGAAGGAAGACCAAACACCAACAAAGCCTTGCCGGAGACCGAAACCATAACTATCTTTCGCTCATCCGTGGTTCAGAAATGGGGTCCACCGCTGGCCCCGCCCCCCGCGTCCGATGCGATCCGCGGGGCGCGGCTATTTTCTTGTCGGGAGAGCGGGAGTCGCCACACAATAACGAGGAATTTTTCATGAACGTATTGCGCATTTGTCTGGCCCAGATCAATGCAACGGTCGGCGCGCTGCGCGCCAATGCGGAACGCATCGCCGAGGCGGCGCACGCCGTCGCGCGCCGCAGCGCCGACCTGATCGTTTTTCCCGAAATGGCCCTTTCCGGCTATCCGCCGGAAGACCTCGTTCTGCGCCCGCATTTTCTGGACGATGTCGAACGGCGTCTGACAAGTCTGGAGCGGGGGCTGCCGCCCGGCCCGGCCGTGCTGGTTGGCGCGCCGCGCCGCGCGCCGGATGGTGCGCGGTTCAATTCCGCTTTCGTCTTTGCGCGCGGGCGGCGCATCGGCATCTACGACAAAATGCTGCTGCCGAACTACGGCGTGTTCGATGAGGTCCGCCTGTTCCGCCCCGGCGATCGGCCCGCGCGTCTTCGCCTGGGGCCGTAGCGCATCGGGATCCATATCTGCGAGGATTCCTGGCGCCCCGATAAACCGCCCTGTGTCGGCTTGCGCGGGGCCGTGGATTGCGTGGTGAACCTTTCCAGTTCACCTTACCATTATCAAAAAATCCGCCTTCGGGAACGCGCGCTCAACGCGGCCGCGCGCGCGGTCTGCGCGCCGCTGCTTTACTGCAATCTCGTCGGCGGGCAGGACGAACTGGTCTTCGACGGCGGAAGCATCGCGATGGACGGGCGCCGCGTGCTGGCCCGGGCAAAGTTGTTAGAGGAAGACTTGCTTTGCGTGGATGTGGCGGCCGACGCACAGAATACTATCGACACTCAGGCTCCCAAACATTCGCTTCTCGAAATCAAGTGTCCACCACCGCCGTCGCATCGGAGCCGGCGCGCGCAATCGGCGCGGATCGAACCGTTGCTGTCACCTGAGGCGGAAGTTTATGCCGCGCTACGGCTCGGCCTGCGCGATTACGCCCACAAGAACGGCTTCAGCGGCATCGTGGTCGGTCTCAGCGGCGGGATTGATTCCGCCCTGACCGCCGCCATCGCCGCGGACGCGCTCGGGCCGAACCGCGTGCACGGCATCAGCATGCCCTCACGCTATTCGTCGCCGGGCACTCGCACGGACGCGCGCCGGGTGGCGGAATCGCTGGGTATTTCGTTCATCGAACAGCCGATCGAGCGGTTGTACACGGCGTTTCTGGAGGAACTGACGCCGCACTGGCGCGGGCGGGCGCCGGACGTGACGGAGGAAAACCTCCAGGCGCGGATTCGCGGCGTCATTCTGATGGCGTTCTCCAACAAATTCGGCTGGCTCGCGGTCACCACCGGCAACAAAAGCGAGGTGGCCACCGGCTACTGCACGTTGTACGGCGATATGGCCGGCGGGTTTGCCGTGCTCAAGGATGTGCCGAAGACGCTGGTGTATCGTCTTGCGCGCTGGCGCAACCGCCAGGGACCGCGCCCCGTAATTCCCCTCTCAACGATCCGCCGCGCGCCCACCGCCGAGCTGCGAGAGAACCAGAAAGACCAGGACACGCTCCCGCCCTACTCCGTGCTGGATGCCATCCTTGAACACTATGTCGAGTGCGATGAGGGCGTAGAACAAATCATCGCCGCCGGTTTTGATCCAGCCACGGTGTGCCGGGTGGCGCGGATGGTGGACCGCAACGAATACAAACGGCGGCAGGCGGCGCCGGGCGTCAAAATCACGCCCAAGGCTTTCGGGCGCGACCGCCGCATACCCATCACGAACGCTTACGGCCACACGGACGGCAATTGATTGCGCTGCGGCCTCCACCGCCGCCTCTCGCCAGGATGGCGTTCGATGGACAAAAGGCGCACGCGCCGGCGAAGCACGGCGGCCCTGACGAATTCAAGTTTGTTCCACTCCGACATCGCTGTTATGTTTTTACGAGTGAAAGACTTTTTGGCAGCGGCAGCGCCGATTGAGGCGACATCCGACAGATTGGCTTCGAACGACCGCTCGTCCGCACGCCGCCGTCAACCCTGGTCCGCGGCAGGGTTCGACCTTCGCGCTTTTCTCCGAAGACACGCTCCTCCCATCGCCCCCCACCCCCTCTCCAATCCGCCTGGAGGATAACCATGAGCAATGAGATCTCGAGGGCCTCGCTGAACAAAGCGGACGTCCGGGAATTGACGCTGCTCTTCGAAGTCAGCCGGCTTCTTGAGCAGAGCCTCGACCTTCGCGACGTAGTCAGTCCGGTGCTCGAAGCGCTGGCCGTTCATATGGACATGCGCTATGCCACGCTGACCTTGCTCAATCGCCGGACCAACGACATTCTCATCGAGGCCGCTCACGGCCTGTCGCCCGCCCAGACCCGCCTGGGTCGGTATCGTCTGGGCGAGGGCGTCACGGGCAAGGTAGTGCTCACCGGCGAGGCGGCCATTATTCCGAAGACCAGCGAATCCGAGCTGTTTCTGGATCGGACGGGGCGCGGCAAGCGCGCCGACCGATCGTTCATCTGCGTCCCCATCAAGGTCGGCGCGGAAACGGTCGGGGCGCTCAGCGTGGATCGCGAGTTCGATCCCCAACGGGACCTGAAGGAGGACGTGCGGCTCCTGACGATCGTGGCGTCGTTGATCGCCCAGGCCGTCAAACTGCGGCGCGAAGCCCAGGAAGAGCAGGAGCGGCTGAAACAGGAAAACGAACGCCTGCAGGCGGAGCTGCGGGAGCGCTTTCGACCGTCCAACATCATCGGCAACTCGCACGAGATGCAAATCGTCTATGACCAGATCGCCCAGGTGGCGAAGACTCGGGCGACCGTGCTCATCACTGGTGAGACCGGCACCGGAAAGGAACTCGTTGCGCACGCCATCCACTACAACAGCGACCGTGCCGACAGGCCCTTCGTGAAGGTTCATTGCGCCGCGCTACCGGACACGATCATTGAAAGCGAATTGTTCGGCCACGAAAAAGGCGCGTTTACCGGCGCTGTGGCGGAGCGCAAGGGACGATTCGAACTAGCCCACCGCGGCACCCTGTTTCTCGACGAGGTGGGTGAATTGCCGCCTTCTCTTCAGATCAAGCTCTTGCGTGTGCTGCAGGAACGGGAATTCGAGCGCGTCGGCGGGATGCAGACCATCAAGGTGGACGTGCGCCTGGTCGCGGCCACCAACCGGGATCTGGCGAAGCTCGTGGCCGAAGGAAAATTTCGGGAGGATCTTTATTATCGGCTTCATGTTTTTCCCATCTACGTCCCCCCCTTACGCAAACGCAAGTCGGATATCGTCCTACTCGCCGACCATTTTCTGGAAAAATACGCCAAGCTCAACAGCAAGAAAATCCGGCGGATTTCGAGCGCTGCAATTGACATGTTGATGAGTTATCATTGGCCCGGAAATGTAAGAGAACTGGAAAACTGCATCGAACGCGCGGTCCTTGTGGCCGAGGGGGATGTCGTTCATCCCCATCATCTCCCCCCGACACTTCAGACCGCAGAGGCATCCGGCACATCGGTTAAGGGCGACCTCAAAGGCCTCGTTCAGGCCTACGAACGCGACCTCATTTGTGACGCGCTCAAATCCAACCGCGGCAACATGACCGCGGCCGCCCGCGCGTTGGGCAGCACACCGCGCATTATCGGATACAAGGTTCAACAATACGGCATAGACCCCAAGAAATACGCCTCCTGACTCGCCGCCGCCTATCCCGTTACTCCGAACACGTGGATAAAAACAAAATTGTCGGATCGCGGACGACAAAAGGAACAATTTTGTCGCAAAAGGGCGTTTTTTATATTTTCCGGATCAGTCGAATCTGGCTGATCGAAAAGGCGTTACAATTTTTTTCGATTCCTGGCACGGGAATAGCTCTTTCCGTAGCGCTATTGCGTTTGCGACCGTTATGAACCATCAGCCGATCATTTCAGACGACCGACCGCGAGAGTCCTGCGGACTCTTCGGAGTATTTGGCGTGCCGAATGCTTCGGCCGTCATTCACACGGGTCTCTTCGCGCTGCAGCATCGCGGTCAGGAAGGCGCGGGCATCGTCACCAGCGATGGAGAGCGTGTGCGCTCGATCAAAGGAACCGGACTTCTTTCGCAGGTCTTCGCCACCCGGTCTCCGAATGAGTTGCCCGGTCATCTTGGCATTGGTCACGTGCGCTACTCCACCACGGGCTCATCCAAACCCCACAACGTCCAGCCCCTGGTCGTCGAATGCATAGACGGTATCTGGGCAATCGCGCACAACGGCAATCTGACCAACGCTCGGGAATTGCGACTGGCCTACCAGGAAGCGGGAGCCATTTTCCAGACGAGCACCGACAGCGAAATCCTGCTGCATCTGATTGCCGATCCGGCCTATCGTTCCGGCCCTCGTCGCGTGGAACGCGCACTGGGGGCGTTGCGAGGCGCTTATTCGTTTCTCCTCATGACGAAGAACGAGGTCATAGCGGCTCGCGACCCGCACGGCTTTCGCCCCCTGGCGATCGGCCAGCTCGGCGACGGCTATGTATTTGCGAGTGAAACCTGCGCTCTCGACCAAGTGGGGGCCGTTTATGTGCGCGACGTATTCCCCGGTGAATTGGTCGTGGCGGATGGAAAGGGCATCCACAGCACCACCTTCTGTGAGTCAGTCACTAACCGGCTGGGTCAGTGCATTTTCGAGCATGTGTATTTTGCCCGACCCGACAGTTTCGTTTTCGGGCAGAATGTTCAGGAAGTTCGCGTGAACCTTGGGCGGCGGCTCGCCGCCGAGCACCCCGTTGAGGCGGATGCCGTTGTGCCCGTCCCCGACAGCGGCAATGATGCCGCACTCGGCTTCTCGCAATCCACTGGAATTCCGATGGCTTACGGTTTTATCCGAAATCATTACATCGGACGTACATTTATTATGCCGGACGTCGCTCAACGGGCGGGCGGGGTGGATTTGAAACTGGCGGTGGCTTCCGGCGCGGTTCACGACAAGCGTGTTGTTGTGGTGGACGATTCCATTGTACGGGGTACGACCGCGAAACGCCGCGTCGCCTTGATGCGTAATGCCGGTGCCCGCGAGGTGCACCTGCGCATTTCATGTCCGCCGATCCGCCACCCCTGTTACTTCGGTATAGATTTTCCATCGGTGGACGAGCTGGTGGCGGGGCGGATGAGTCTCCGAGAAATCCGGGAATTCGTCGAGGCCGACAGCCTCGAATACTTGAGTCTCGAGGGCTTGCTGGCGGCGGTTCAAACGCCCGCGGATTACTGCACCGGCTGTTTCACTGGCAAGTATCCAGCTGATCCTCCCGCTGCTCACTCCAAGGACGTCCTGGAGAGGGCGCCGGAAGGTCACAACCCAAAGGAAAGGCGGCCCGTGCGATGACGGAGGACGGTCAGCGCATCGTTGGGCGCAACGGCGGATTCCCGCCCGTGGCTCAGGGACTGTATGACCCGCGCTACGAGAAAGACGCCTGCGGGGTCGGATTCGTTTGTCATATCGGCGGTGAGAAAAGCCACGATATTATTGAACACGGAATTACGGTCCTCCGGAATCTGCTGCACCGGGGCGCTTCCGGCGCCGACGCCGACACGGGGGATGGGGCCGGTCTTCTCGTCCAGATCCCGGACCGCTTTTTCCGCGGGCTTTCGGAAAAATCCGGATGGTCGCTCCCGCAGACGGGACGATATGGTCTCGGCATGTTCTTCTTTCCCCGCCCGCCGGACCTCCAGGTCCAGTGCCGGGCGATCGTTGAAGAAGTCCTCCGCGAGGAGGGATTAAGGATCGTCGGTTGGCGCGAGGCACCGGTGAACGAAACCGTGCTGGGCATCGTGGCTCGTCGTCTTTGCCCCTCCGTTTGGCAGTGCCTGGTGGACGGCCAAGGACTCGAGGGCGACGCCCTGGAACGCAAACTCTACGTGGCGCGTCGCCAGTCGGAAAAGCGCGCGGCCGATGCTCTGGGACCGGTGAGCGGATTCTGCGCGCCGAGCTTTTCCGGCCGTACGGTGGTGTATAAAGGCTTGATGATGGCGCCACAGGTTCCCGCCTTCTATCGCGACCTACAGGACCCTCGATTCGAAAGCGCGTTGGCGGTCGTCCATCAGCGCTACAGCACCAATACGTTTCCTTCGTGGGAGCTGGCCCAGCCATTCCGCTACCTCGCCCACAACGGCGAGATCAACACCCTACGCGGCAATTTGAACTGGATGCGCTCGCGCGAACGGAATCTGCATTCCGATCTTTTCGGCGACGATCTCGCCAAGACGCTCCCCGTAATCGCTGAAGGCGGCAGCGATTCGGCCTGCCTGGACAACGCCCTCGAGTTGCTGACGAATGCGGGCCGTTCGATCGAACACGCCCTGCTCATGCTCATTCCTCAGGCGTGGGGTGCGAAGTATCCGATGGGGCCCGACCTGCGCGGTTTCTTTGAGTATCACGCCGGTTTGATGGAGCCATGGGACGGCCCCGCCGCCGTGGCGTTCAGCGACGGACGGGTTGTCGGCGGGATGCTCGACCGCAACGGACTCCGGCCCGCCCGCTACACGATCACCAAGGACAACTTCATGGTTTTCGCATCTGAGGCGGGCGTGCTCGACCTCCCCACCGCCCGCATCCGCGAAAAGGGCGCGCTTCGCCCCGGCCAGATGATCCTCACCGATCTGTCAGAAGGCCGCGTTCTGAAGGACGTCGAGATCAAGATGCGACTGGCGCGACAGCGACCGTATCGCCGATGGGTGGAGGAAAATCGCATCACGATTCATGGGTTCTTCGATACGGCCAGCCCGGTCAAGCCCGACACCGCCACCCTCCTGCGACGCCAGAAACTGTTCGGCTATACGCGCGAAGACCTGGCCCAGATCCTCGACACGATGGCCACGACGGGGCACGAGCCAGTCGGTTCGATGGGGACGGATGAGCCGCTGGCAGTGCTGTCCGAGAAGCCGCAACTGCTCTACTGGTATTTCAAACAGCTCTTCGCACAGGTCACCAATCCGGCAATGGATTCGATCCGCGAGGAGCTGGTGATGTCGCTGACGACGTTCATCGGTTCGCCGGACAATATTCTGACCGAAGTGCCGCAGCATGCGCGGCTGTTGAAGCTGAATCATCCGATTCTTTCCAACGACGATCTCGCCCGCATTCGGGATTTGAAACTGCCCGACTTCACCTCTCGCACCTTGCCGATCGGCTTTCCGGCGGGGGGCGCCGGACGTGACCTGGAATCGGCGCTGAAAGCCTTGTGCGAACACGCGGAGGCGGCCGTCAGGGGCGGGGATCGCATTCTCATTCTGAGCGACCGCGCCCTGCCGGAGGGGACGATGGCCATACCGGCGCTGCTGGCGGTGTCGGCGGTGAATCACCACCTGTTGAGAAAAGGTCTGCGCACGAGCGTCGGTTTGATTGTGGAATCCGGCGAGCCGCGCGAGATCATGCACATCGCGACGTTGCTGGGTTACGGCGCCTCGGCAATCAATCCCTATCTCGCTTTCGAGACCGTCGCAGACCTCGCGTTGCGGGGCTTGCTCTCAAAGGATGTCGGGGTTGCCAAAGCCGTCGAAAACTATGTGCACAGCCTATGCAAAGGGCTGCTGAAGGTCATGTCCAAGATGGGCGTCTCGACCCTGCGCAGTTATCGCGGCGCCCAGGTCTTCGAGGCCGTGGGGCTGAATCGCGACGTGGTTGATCGTTATTTTGAAGGCACGGCGTCGCGGATTGAGGGCATCGGGCTGAACGAAATCGCGCGCGAGGCGAATGCGCGCTTTCGAGACGCGAACGAACCCGAGGACACCGCCTCGAAAATCCTCCCCAGTGGCGGGCATTACGCCCTGCGGCGCGACGGCGAGCGGCATCTCTGGAACCCCGAAACCGTCTTTTATCTCCAACAGGCCACCCGCCGGGACGACTACGAACTCTACAAGCAATACGCCGCGCGCATCAATCATCAGGAGGAACATCAGTTCACGTTGCGCGGCCTTTTCCGCTTCAAGGAGCTGACCCCTGTCTCGCTGGAGGAGGTCGAGCCCGAATCCGAAATCGTCAAGCGATTCGTCACCGGCGCCATGTCCTACGGCTCGATCAGTCAGGAGGCCCACGAAGCGCTCGCGATCGCCATGAATCGCCTCGGCGGCATGAGCAACAGCGGCGAAGGCGGCGAGGATCCCGAACGGTATGTTCCGCGGCCTAACGGCGACAGCCGGTGCAGCGCCATCAAGCAGGTGGCCAGCGGCCGGTTCGGCGTCACCGCCGAGTACCTTGTCAACGCCCGGGACCTCCAAATCAAAATCGCGCAGGGCGCCAAACCGGGAGAAGGCGGACAGCTCCCCGGCGACAAGGTCTATCCGTGGATCGCCCGCACACGGCACTCAACGCCCTATGTGACGCTCATTTCGCCACCGCCGCACCACGATATCTATTCGATCGAGGACCTGAAACAGTTAATTTACGATCTGAAGTGCGCGAATCCACAGGCCCGAGTCTCGGTCAAGCTGGTTGCGGAAGTCGGGGTGGGCACCGTCGCCGCGGGCGTGGCCAAGGGCCATGCCGATGTGATCGTCATCAGCGGCTACGACGGGGGAACCGGCGCGTCGCCGCTCTCCTCGCTTCGCCATGCGGGCGTCCCCTGGGAGCTGGGGCTGGCGGAAGCTCAACAGACTCTTGTGCTTAACGGGCTGCGCAAGCGCGTCCGCCTCCAAGTGGATGGACAGATCAAGACCGGACGCGACGTCGTCATCGCGGCCCTGCTGGGCGCCGAGGAGTTCGGTTTTGCGACCTCCGCGCTTGTCACGCTCGGATGCGTTTTGATGCGCTGCTGCCATAAAAACACATGTCCCGTCGGCGTCGCGACGCAGGATCCCGAGCTCCGCAAGCTGTTCAGCGGGAAACCGGAATATGTGCAACGCTTCCTCACCATGGTCGCCCGCGAGACGCGGGAGTGGATGGCCCGGCTCGGATTTCGCCGGATGGATGACATGATCGGACGGTCGGACCTGCTCGAAATGAATCGGGCGATCGAGTTTTGGAAGGCAAAAGGCCTAGATTTATCGAAAATTTTCTATCGGCCCGACGCCGGCCCCGACGAAGTGCGCCGCACCGTCGCCCAGAACCACGAGCTCGACACCTCTCTCGACCATCAAATCCTCCCCCTGGTGACCGATGCCATTGAAACCCTCCAATCGGCGACCGTCAGCCTTCCGATTCGCAATGTGCACCGCACCGTCGGCACGATGATCTCCAGCCGGATCGCCCGCAAATACGGCGGCAAAGGGCTGCCGGAGGACACGATCACGCTGCGCTTCCGCGGCTCAGCGGGACAGAGTTTTGCGGCCTTCTGCTCGAATGGGATGACATTCATCCTCGAGGGGGAGGCGAACGATTACCTGGGCAAGGGGCTTTCCGGCGCCAAGGTCGTCGTCCGGCCCCCGCCGGATGCCGACTTCGACCCGGCGGAGAACATCATCGTCGGCAACGTCGTGCTGTACGGCGCGACCGCCGGTGAGGCCTACATCGGCGGCCAAGCGGGCGAACGGTTCGCCATCCGCAACAGCGGCGCGACGGCCGTCGTTGAGGGCGTCGGCGATCACGGCTGTGAGTATATGACCGGCGGACGCGTGGCGATCCTCGGCCCAACCGGCGTCAATTTCGGCGCCGGCATGAGCGGCGGCATCGCCTACGTGTACGACAAGACCGGCCTATTCGACACGCGCTGTAACCTGGGAACGATAGACCTGGAACTGGTGACCGAGCCCGCGGACCGGCAGGAACTCCGCCGCATGATCGAGCATCATGTGAGATACACCGGCAGCCCCCGCGGACGGGCCATTCTCGACCACTGGGAGGCCGAACTGCCGTTTTTCATCAAGGTCTTCCCCACCGAATACAAGCGGGCGCTGGGGCGGCTGAGCCGCGAGGATCAAAATGTGGAGCGGGAGGAAGTGGTGCGCGACTGACGAGAGGATCGGTTCGGATCACGGATGTGGGAAAGCGGAGACGAAAATGAATGAATAAGGATCGGGCCTTTCTGGAACAGCCTCGCCAGGACGTGCCGCACCGGCCCGTTGCAGAACGTGTAAAGGACTTCAAGGCGGTGGACTTGTCGTTGACCGAAGAAGAAGTCCGCACGCAGGCCGCCCGCTGCATGGGCTGTGGCATCCCCTTCTGTCATGCGGCGGCGAGCGGATGCTCGTTGGCGAACATCATTCCGGAATTCAACCTGATGGCCTATCGGGGACGCTGGAAAGAAGCGCTAGATCTTCTCCTGGCGACGAATTGTTTCCCGGAGTTCACCGGTCGCGTGTGTCCGGCGCCGTGTGAGGGCGCGTGCGTGCTGGGTCTGATTCGGCCTCCGGTCAATATCTGCAAGATCGAACTGGCCATCATCGAGCAAGGGTTTCAGCGGGGCTATGTCAAGGCCGAACCGCCGCGAATCCGACACAAGGAGCACGTAGCCGTAGTCGGCTCCGGTCCGGCCGGCCTGGCCGCCGCGTACGTCCTCAATCGCGCGGGTTTCAACGTGACCGTGTACGAGAAAGACGCGCGGGCGGGCGGTTTGTTGCGTTACGGCATCCCCGATTTCAAGCTCGAAAAGTGGGTGCTCGACCAGCGCCTCGACCTCATGACCCATGAGGGGGTGGTTTTCGAGTGCGGAGTCAATGTCGGCAGCGACATTTCCTACAATTTCCTCAAGCGGCGATTCAGTGCGATCGTCCTCGCCGGGGGCGCGCGTGTCCCGCGAGACCTCCGCGTGCCGGGGCGGGAACTGGCCGGCATACACTTCGCCATGGAGTTTCTGACGCGGCAAAACAAACTCATCGGCGGCGAACCCGTTCTGGAGATGGAACCCCACGCGGCGGGCAAAAACGTCGTCGTCATCGGCGGCGGCGACACGGGCTCCGACTGCATTGGCACTTCAATTCGTCAAGGCGCGCGGAGCGTCACCCAAATCGAAATCCTGCCTGAGCCGCCCCGCGCCCGCTCGGAATCCACCCCCTGGCCCCTGTGGCCGCTGATGCGTCGGGACTCCACCAGCCACAAGGAAGGGGCGGAGCGGCGGTGGTCGGTGGACACGAAGGCGTTCATCGGCGAGGAAGGGCGGGTGAAGCGGCTCCAATGCGTCGAGGTGGAATGGCACCGGGAAGGCGGGCGTCTTCAGCCGCGCGAAAAAGTGGGCGGCGAATTCACGGTCGAGGCTGACTTGGTGTTGTTGGCCATGGGGTTTGTCGGCCCCGGTCGCACCGCGCTGACGGAGGAGCTCAACATCGCGCCGGATGCCCGCGGTTTTCTACGGCGCGACGCCCGACATATGACGAATGTGGAAGGCATATTCGTGGCCGGCGACATGCAAAGGGGAGCTTCGTTGGTCGTCCACGCGATCGCAGACGGGATGCAAACCGCGCGCCATGTCATCGAATGGCTGGAAGGGAGACAATGCGATGCGCCCTGACGTCTTGAACGCAACGCCCCCCCCATACGCAGGAGCCCGCCATGTCTGATCTCGCGCACACCACCGGCCTTCCGAGCCTCGATCAGGTCCTCAAGGGCCTCCTGCCGGGGGACAACGTCGTTTGGCAGGTGGACGCAGTGGACGAATATCAGGCGTTTGTCTCCCCCTTCGCCCAAGCCGCTCTGCACAACGGCAAGAAGCTGATCTATTTCCGCTTCGCGCGCCACGAACCGCTGTTGTCCGCGGACTCCGGCGCCGAGATGCACGAGCTGGATCCCGAACAGGGCTTCGAGAACTTCGTCGCCGCCATCCATGCCGTGATCGAGAAAACCGGCCCGGGCGCCTTCTACGTTTTCGATTGTCTGTCGCGGCTGGCGGTGGACTGGTGTTCCGATCAAATGCTCGCCAATTTCTTCATGCTGACATGCCCATACCTCTTCGATCTGGAGACGGTCACCTACTTCGCGCTCTTCCGGAACTACCATACCTCCTTTGCGCTAGGCCCGATTCAGGAGACCGCGCAGGTGTTCCTCGATGTGTATAGCCACAAGGGCGAAACCCACGTCCGTCCGGTCAAGGTTCAGCATCGGTATTCGCCGACCATGAACATGCTGCACGTCCGGCGCGGGGCGGAATTCAAACCCGTCACCGCCAGCACGGCGATCGCCGAGATCATGACCTCCGCGCGGTGGTCGGGTCTGGCCTCCGACAGCAGTGTGGGATTCTGGGAGACCAGCTTTATCCGCGCCCGCGAGCTGATCCAGACGGGCGAATACCGGCCCGATCTGCCCGGCCACGGCAAGGACACCTACGACACACTGGTCCGAATGATCATCTCGCGCGACGCCGACATGCAGAAACTGATCGAACGCTACCTAACTCTGCAGGACATCCTCGACGTGCGCAAACGCCTGATCGGCACGGGGCTGATCGGCGGCAAGACGGTCGGCATGCTGGTGGCCCGCGCCATCCTGCGAAAGACCCTCGCCGGCTTCAGTGATCGAATGGAGGCGCACGACTCCTTTTATATCGGATCGGACGTGTTCTACGACTTCCTCGTGCGCAACGGCATCTGGTGGGTCCGCCAGAAACAACGCGACCCCAAATCCTTTCTCGAAGGCGCCGAGCAGGCGCGCCGGCGCATCCTCACCGGCGAGTTCCAACCGCACATCCTCCGGCAAATCGAGGAAATGCTCGACTATTTCGGCCAATCGCCGTTCATTGTGCGTTCCAGTTCTCTCCTCGAGGACAACTACGGCCATTCCTTCGCCGGCAAGTACGAGAGCGTCTTTTGTGTCAATCAGGGGCCCCGCGAACGCCGCCTGCAGGACCTGCTGGCTGCCATCCGCACCATCTATGCCAGCACCATGAGCGAGAAGGCGCTGCGCTATCGGGCCGACCGCAGGCTCCTGGACCGCGACGAGCAGATGGCCCTCCTGGTCATGCGCGTCTCGGGCGCGATGTACGGGCGCAAATTCTTTCCGCCGATCGCCGGCGTCGGCTTCTCATTCAACCCGTACGCGTGGGACAGGGCCATTGATCCGGAGGCCGGCGTCGTCCGTCTCGTCTTCGGCCTCGGCACCCGCGCGGTGAACCGTTCCGACGACGACTATACGCGGATTGTCGCCCTCAACGCTCCCGAAAAACGGCCGGAGGCCAATTTTGACGAAGTGGCCCGATTCTCCCAGCGACGCGTGGATTACCTCGACCTCGAGGCCAACCAGCTCGTCTCCAGCCGCTTCACGGACCTCCTCCAAGAGGCCCCCGACCTTCCGTTGGACCTGTTCGCCCCCGCCGACGAATCGGACTCCGGGAGCGACGCCCCGTCGCGCGTGCTGACCTTCGATCGCCTGCTGAAAGAGACCGGCTTTGTGAATGATCTGCACGAGATGTTGCGGGCGCTTCAAACGGCCTACCGCCATCCCGTGGATATCGAGTTCACCGCCAATTTCACCCCGGATGGTCGCTACAAATTCAATCTCGTGCAATGCCGCCCCTTGCCGGTCCAGGGCGTCGGCTTGACGAAAATGCCCGATGTGAAGGTGCGCGAGGAAGACCTTATCATCTCCGCACGCGGCGCGGTGATTGGTCATAGCCGCTTTGAGCGCGTGGATCGCTTCGTCTATGTTTCGCCCAGCCTCTACGGACGGCTTCCCTTGCAAGACCGCTATGAGGTGGCGCGAGTATTGGGAAAGATCAACCGCGCCGGCGGCGCGGACATCGGAACCGTGATGATGCTCGGACCCGGCCGATGGGGGACATCCAGCCCCCAACTCGGAATCCCGGTGACTTTTTCGGAGATCAACCGCGTAGCGATCCTGTGCGAGATCGTCGCCATGCACGAAAACCTCGTCCCGGATGTTTCATTGGGCACACATTTCCTCAACGAGCTGGTCGAACGGAATATCCTATATCTGGCCCTCTTCCCGCGTCAGGGGGACAACCTCCTCCGCCGGGAGTTCTTTGAAGGCTCGCCGAACCGCCTGCGGGAGTTGGTGCCCAGCGCGGAGCGCCTGGAAGGGGTCGTGCGGGTGATTGACGCATCGCCGGCACTGCAAGGCGGCTCCGTTCGCCTCGCCGCCGACGCAACACGCCAGAAGGTGCGCTGTTATTTCGAGAGAGGGTGAACGCCGATCGAGGAGTAGGGCAACTCCCACGTTCTGATTTCCGATTGTCACTTTTTGGGGGATGGTTTTCTTCATGGTTTAGCTTCCGTCGAAGAGCGCTTTTTGCCTTTCCCCCGCGAAGAGAGAATTTTTCGCGCCGCCGCCTGGTGCGCCTCTTCCGGCGTCCGATAGTTCAACGCCGTGTGCGGTCGGCGATGGTTATTAAGCCACACCGCCTCTTCAATCGCCTTCAGCGCTTGCGCTTTCGTCCGAAATCTCGATCCCCAATAGTATTCCGGCTCGATAATCCCATTCACCCGTTCCGGCGGCTCGGGGTCATGGGCGCACCCGGCGCGGCGGCGACGGATCTCGGCAACGTCGCCCGCGATCGGCGGATAAGGTTTTTCTCCGTGAAATCCCTCTGCCGCCTCTTACGGGCTCCCCGAGCATGCCCGGCAAGGCGAATCCCGTTGTCGCGGAAGCCGTCATTCCCGGCGGACGGCTACACTTAACGGTCCGGTCGGCGAAGGCACGCCGCCAGAGTCGAAACGGGTGAACGAGTTCATGCCCGCACTGGCGAGGGAGCCACTGGAGATGATCGAACGGCCGGAATCCGCCGCACGCATGCTCGATCGGCCCTTGCGCGGGGTTGAGGCTGACGCTTCGGTATGCCGCCAGCACATTGAGAAAAGCCCTGCGATCCTCCCCGCGATCCCGCCGCGCATCGGGTATCGCCGCTCGGAGGAACTTGCGCGGACCCTGAAAGTCCCCGGAGAAAAACACGCATGCGTTTCTTGTCTGCGCCCTGGGCGGAGCCGTTGTGGACAAAGCTCTCGTCGTTCCGCGTCTGTTGGTTTGGCTGCCGCGAATACCCGCCGCAATAAGCCGAATCGGTATCCGGCAACTTCAAGCCATCTTCCCGCCAGCATCCCATCGGAGCGCTTTCTCCCATATCCCCGATTGCGCCGGCGCGAGTTCCCAGTTCCGCCGAGGCATCCCTCGCCGCTACCCTCTGTTGCGCGGACAAAAATGAGAAAGTCTCGCAAACAAAACTCCAAATCCGAATAAAATGCAATTTATATATACAAATACGTATGATTCGTAAATATGGGCTACATAATTGTATGATAGTGAAATATAAATTCGAATAAAATATTATTTTTAATATGTTTATATTAAACGACATATAATTTGTGAAAGGGATGTTTCTTCTTTATGGCATGGTCTTTGCTTTATGGGCCGCTCGCATGGAATGAGTTTCGAATATGCAGACTGAAACTCGAGGCCGTTCGAGGCGACTCCGGTGCGACGTAGAGACAGGGAAGCAGAAAGGAGTGATTGCAAATGAGCAGGTATGCAATGGGCAATAGATGGTGGCGGAGGGTCGGGATGGCCTCTCTGTTGATATGGGTGGTGACGACGCGCGGCCTGGCGCAGGAGGCGGTGGAAGCGGCGTCCGCGCCGATTACAACTGTGGCCTTAGAGACGGCGCAGGCGCCGGTGTCGCACGAGATGTTCACGGTGAACAATACGTGGATGATGGTGGCGACGTTTCTGGTCTTCATCATGCATCTGGGTTTTGCCACAGTGGAGTCGGGGCTCAATCGGGCGAAAAACGCGGTGAATATTCTGTTTAAAAACACGATGATCCCGGCTATCGGCCTGCTGACCTATGCGTTGATCGGGTTCAATCTGATGTATCCAGGGAATGACAACTGGATCCTCGGCAAATTCCTCGGGTTCGGTGGATTTGGCATCGGGACAGATGCCGCGGGGCTGACCAGCGCCTACAACCCCGGCTATACCTACTGGACGGACTTCCTCTTTCAGGGGATGTTCGCGGCCACTGCGGCGACGGTCGTTTCAGGCGCCGTGTGCGAGCGCATCAAGCTCAAGAGCTTCCTGGTTTTCGCGACACTGTATGTCGCATTGATCTATCCGTGGGTCGGCTCGTGGAAGTGGGGCGGCGGGTGGCTGGACGGCATGGGTTTTCATGATTTCGCCGGCTCCACGCTCGTCCACTCGGTGGGCGGGTGGGCGGCGCTCATCGGGGCGATCATGGTAGGTCCGCGAATGGGCAAATACACGAACGGCGGTGTGCGCCCGATCATGGGGCACAACATCCCGTTGGTCGTCATCGGCGTTTTCCTACTGTGGCTCGGCTGGTTCGGATTCAACGGTGGGTCGGTGCTCTCGGCGGAAGCCGGCAATGTCTCCTTTGTCCTAGTGACGACCTCGCTGGCGGCCTCTGCCGGCGCGGTGGGCGCCATGTTCGCCTCGTGGCTCTTGCAAAAGAAACCGGACCTGACGATGGTGCTCAACGGCATTCTCGCTGGACTGGTGGGCATCACCGCGGGCGCGGACGTTGTCTCGGCGCCGGCCTCGGTGCTGATCGGACTCCTCGCCGGGGCCCTGGTGGTCGTCTCGGTGCTGACGATGGATCGACTGCGGGTGGACGACCCCGTGGGCGCGGTGTCGGTCCATCTGGTTTGCGGCGTGTGGGGCACGCTGGCCGTCGGCATCTGGGGCAGAGGCAAGAGTTTTTCGACGCAACTGATCGGCGTGGTCGCCTACGGAGTCGTCTGCGTCATCGCCGCCCTGATCTTTTTCGGCCTTGTGCGCGCGCTCATGGGTCTTCGCGTATCCGCCGAAGAAGAACTGAGCGGGCTCGATATCGGCGAGCATGGCATGGAGGCCTATCCGGACTTCCAGGGCTTTTTGACCAAATGACGCAATGCGGGGACGATAAAAAACACGCTTAAACGCGCGAAAGGAAACAACGACATGAAAATGATTACAGCAATCATTCAGCCCGAAAAACTGCCGGATGTGAAGGCCGCACTGTTCGCCGCGAAGGTCTACAAGATGACGGTCAGCAACGTCATCGGCTGCGGTCAGCAGATGGGTTATCACGAGACCTACCGCGGCGCGATTGCCGAGGTGAATCTGCTCAAAAAGGTTCGGATAGACATCGCCGTTAATGAGGATTTTGTCCGCCCGACGATCGAAGCGATCATCCGGGGCGCTCGAACCGGGAAAATCGGCGACGGAAAGATATTTGTGACAGACCTGCTGGAATGCCTCCGCATACGGACCGGCGAGGCGGGTTCCGAAGCTATTGGTTGAAGAATAGAAGGGCGCATTGAAAAAAAGAGTACTGACAAATGAAATACCGTATAATGCGCTTGTGGGTTATGGTATTGATGTACGGGGGCGCCTTGGCCGCAGACGGTGGAGATGGATCATCCGGGGCGGGTTCTTTGACATGGGATGTGGCTTCGGCCTGTGTGTTCCGTGGAGCGACGCTGAATGATCGCCCGGTGGCGCAGCCGTCGCTCGCAGTGGAGGCGCTGCCCCGGCTCACGCTCGGCGTTTGGGGCAATCTGGACATGGATCGAAAGGATGGGCCTGACCGCCAGTTCTCGGAAGTGGACCTCTCCACCTCCTATGGATTCGAGTGGAAGGGACTGGATTTCTCCGCTTTGTACACGGAGTATCTTTACCCGAACTCCGCGATGCCGGCGGATCGGGAGGTCGGTTTTTCGGTCGCGTATGCCCTGCCAATCCGGCCCTCGCTCACGGTGGCCTATGGCGTCGGCGGGGCGGTGCGAAAGTCGCTCTACGTCGAGGGCGGGTTGAACGTCGGACGCGAGATCGCGGAGGGCCTGACTATCGGCGTCGGCGGGCGCCTGGCCTACGCCGCGCCCGATGGTGGGGAAGACGGTCTCAGCCACTATGTGCTGACGGCAGGTGCCGGCTATGCCTTCGTTACCGCCAGCATCTCCTATATCGGACGCGTGAATTCGGATGTTCTGTCGGATGAATCATATGACAAAAAATGGATGGCCAAGCTCTCCTTCAGCCGCTCTTTCTGAAAGCCGTCTATCAGATGGAAAGAACCAACCAGAACGTCGAAATTGTCCAGACAACCTACGGTTTTGTATGATCACGGTGGAACGAGTGTGTGGTTCTAAATACACAAATTATTCAAAAGGAATTGCTTATGTATAAAACTGGGTGGGCGGCACGGGAGTTGCTTCCGCGCAGTATGGCCATTCGCTCGGTGTCACGCATGGCAAACACACAAAAGTAAAATAAGGAAGCCACAATGAGTTCTCGACAGATCGCGGTTTCGGAAATTGCGAAAGGTTTTTCGATCCCCTCTTTAACGGGAGAGAACCGACCGCTGGACGAATGGTTCGGCATCAACGTCTTCGGCGAGGCGGAGATGGAGCGGCGCCTGCCGAAAAAGGTCTATCAGGCGTTGCAGGAGACCATTCGCAAAGGTGCGCCGTTGGACCCATCGACGGCGGATGTAGTGGCCCAGGCTATGAAGGAATGGGCGCTGGAGCGGGGCGCCACGCATTTTGCCCACGTCTTTTACCCCCTGACCGGTCAGACGGCGGAAAAGCACGATAGTTTTCTTTCGCCGGCGGCGGCCGGCCGCGCGGTGGCGGAGTTCTCCGGCAAGATGCTGATCAAGGGCGAGCCGGACGCTTCATCTTTCCCTTCGGGCGGGCTGCGGGCGACCTTCGAGGCCCGCGGTTACACGGCGTGGGATGTGACCAGCCCGGCCTACATCCTGGAAAACCCGAACGGCAACACCCTGTGCATTCCGACCGCTTTTTGTTCCTGGACCGGAGACGCCCTGGACAAGAAGACGCCGCTTCTGCGCTCGATGCAGGCGTTGAACACGCAGGCGCGTCGCGTACTGAAACTGTTCGGTCACACCGATCCCGATTACGTCTTCGCCACGGCGGGGCCCGAGCAGGAGTATTTTCTCGTGGACCGCCGCCTGGCGATGCTGCGTCCCGATCTGATCATTGCCGGGCGGACACTTTTCGGCGCGAAGTCCGCCAAGGGTCAGGAGTTTGAGGATCAGTATTTCGGCGCCATTCCGGAGCGCGTGCTGGCCTATATGTTCGATGTCGAGCGCCAGTTGCTGAAACTCGGCATCCCCATCAAGACCCGCCACAACGAAGTGGCGCCCAGCCAGTACGAGCTGGCGCCGGTCTATGAGAACGCCAATGTCGCGGCCGACCACCAGCAGACGGTGATGACGGTGTTGCGCCACACGGCGCCGAAGTACGGCCTGACCTGTTTGCTGCACGAGAAGCCGTTCGCCGGCATCAACGGATCGGGCAAGCATCTGAACTGGTCCATGGCCTGCGGGCGCATGAATCTGCTGGATCCGGGCGACACGCCGCACGAAAACATGCAGTTCCTCGTCTTTTGCGCGGCGGTATTGCGCGCGGTGCACCGCTATGCGCCGATGTTGCGCGCCTCCGTGGCTCACGCCGGAAACGACCACCGGCTGGGCGCCAACGAAGCGCCCCCGGCGATCATATCGGTCTTCCTGGGAGACCTCCTCAGCGACATCTTTCATCAGATCGAACAGGGCGCGGTGAAAGGCGCCAGGAACGCCGATATTCTTCGCGTGGGCGTGGACACGCTCCCGCCGCTGCCGAAGGACGCCGGGGACCGCAACCGCACAAGCCCATTCGCCTTCACGGGCAACAAGTTCGAGTTCCGCGCGGTCGGCTCCAGCCAGTCCGTCGCCGGTCCCCTGGTGGTGCTCAACACCATTATGGCCGAGTCCCTCGACTATATCGCCACGACACTTGAACAGCGTACAGGGGGCGACGCGGCGAAGCTCAACGCGGCCGTTCAGGAGCTGTTGCGCGACATCGTCCGCCAGCACAAGGCGATTATCTTCAACGGCGACAATTACTCCGCCGAGTGGCGACGGGAGGCGGAGCGGCGCGGGCTGCCGAACGCCGCCAACACTGTGGACGCCATCGCGGCCGCAATGGAGAATCCGGAGTTCGAGGCGTTGTTTGAGAAGTACGGCGTCCTCTCACGTCGGGAATTCCAGGCGCGCAACGAAATTTATCTGGAACGATACTGCAAGGAAATCCACACCGAGGCCCTGCTCTGCCGACGGATGGCGTCGGGCATGTTGCTGCCGGCCGGACACCGGCATCAGGGCGAGATCGCTTCGGCGGTGGCCGCGATGCGGCAAGCGGGTTTGGAGAATGTCCACGACGGTTTTCTGCGGCGGCTGACCGAACGGGTGCGCGCGCTGGAGGACCGCATCGAAACCCTCGATCGCCACATTGCGCAACCGGTGGATGGCGAGGGGGCGCTTGCGCATGCGCGGCATTATCGCGATGCGATCGTTCCCGCGATCAACGCCGTGCGCGAAGCCGCAGACGCCCTGGAGCCGGTCGTGGCCGATGATCTCTGGCCTTTACCAACGTACCAGGAATTGCTATTCCTGCGTTGATGACGTCGCCATCTCAGTTCGTCTTCGTCACGGGAGGTGTGGTTTCCAGCCTGGGCAAGGGGCTGACGGTCGCCTCGCTGGGCCGTCTGCTCATCGCGCGGGGATTGCGCGTTCGCCTGCTGAAGGTGGACCCGTACCTAAACGTGGATCCGGGCACCATGAATCCGTATCAGCACGGCGAGGTGTATGTCACGGAGGACGGCGCCGAGACTGACCTCGACTTGGGGCACTACGAGCGGTTCACTGGACAGCCCACCTCCCAGAAGTCCAACTTCACCGCCGGGCGCATCTACTGGGATGTGCTTCGCAAGGAGCGCGAGGGCTGTTACCTCGGCGGCACCGTGCAGATGGTGCCGCACATCACCGACGAGATCAAGGCGCGCATCCGCGCCTTGGCGGCGCCGGACGTGGACATTGTGCTGTGCGAGATCGGCGGCACGGTGGGCGATATCGAAAGCCTCGTGTTTCTGGAGGCCATTCGCCAGATGGGTCTGGAAGAGGGCCGTGAACGCGTGCTCTACATTCACCTGACCTACGTCCCGTTCATCAAGGCCGCCGGCGAGATCAAGACCAAACCCTCGCAGCACAGCGTTGCGCGTTTGCGCGAAATCGGTATCTCACCGGACGTGCTCATCTGCCGCACCGAAGTGCCGCTGGCGGAAGACGTCAAACGCAAGCTCGCGCTTTTTTGCAGCGTGCCGTTTCATGCCGTGATCGAGGAAAAAGACGTGGACACCTCGATCTATGAGCTGCCGCTGACGCTTGCCGACCAAGGCCTGGACGAGATCATCCTCGTGCATTTTCGCCTCGCCCGGCCGACATCACGCCTGGCGGACTGGCGGCGGCTGGTGGACCGCATTCGCTTGCTCGAACCCGGTCCGCGAATCGCGGTTGTCGGCAAATACGCCGAACTGCAGGATGCCTACAAATCGCTCTTTGAGGCCATCCACCACGGCGGATTTGCGCACGGGGTCCGCGTCGAGATCGTCAAGGTCCCCGCCGAAGAGGTTGAGGAGGGCCGTCAGCTCGACACCCTGAAATCGGCCGACGGCATTCTCGTGCCGGGCGGCTTCGGATCGAGGGGCATCGAGGGCAAAATTGAAGCGATCCGCCTGGCGCGCGAGAACGGCATTCCGTTTTTCGGCATTTGTCTAGGGCTGCAATGCGCGGTCATTGAATTTGCGCGGCATGTGGTCGGACTGGAGGGGGCGAATACGACGGAGATTGACCGTGATTGTCCCCATCCGGTCGTCTGCCTCATGGAGGAACAGGAAAGGATCCATGAGAAGGGCGGAACCATGCGCCTGGGGGCCTATCCGTGCGTGTTGGAGAAAGACACCCGCGCACGGCAGGCGTATGAACGCGCGAAGGTTTCGGAGCGTCACCGCCATCGGTACGAGGTCAATAATCGTTATCGGGAGGTGCTGGCGGAGAAAGGCATGGTATTTTCGGGTCTGTCGCCGGATGGAAATCTAGTGGAAATAGTCGAACTGAAGGATCACCCCTGGTTCGTCGCCACCCAGGCGCATCCGGAATTTGCATCGCAACCACTGAAGCCGCACCCACTTTTCGCGGCCTTCGTGGGGGCGGCGTTGCGTCGCCGGCGCAACGAGACGGATGTCGGCTGACGGTGGTGAAGGCCCGCCGGGTTTGCGCTGGACAATCCACGGTTCATGATTATCCTTGGCGGGTCAACACGCATGCCTAAGCCGCCCAGAGCCCATATAGCGCTCGAAGACGGACGCGTCTTCGAGGGGGAGGCGTTTGCCGGCGCGGGCGAGGCCTACGGCGAGCTGGTCTTCAACACCTCGATGACCGGCTATCAGGAGATTCTCACCGACCCATCGTATCACCAGCAGATCGTCACGCTGACCTATCCGCTCATCGGAAATTATGGCGTCAACCCCGAGGATGCGGAGTCAGGGGATATCCGGCCCGCGGCGCTGATTGTTGGCGAGGCCTGCGCGCGCCCGAGCAACTGGCGCGCGCGCATGAGCCTCCGGGAATATCTGGAGGCGCGCGGGCGCATCGGCGTTCACCACGTGGACACCCGCGCGATTACGCTGCATATCCGCTCCCGCGGAGCGATGAAATGCCTCGTTTCCACGCTCGACGAGCCCCCTGCGCGGCTAGTGGAAAAGGCGCGCGCGTGGCCGGGGTTCGTGGGGCGGGACATCGCCAGCGAGGTCAGTACGCCGGTCCGTTACACCTGGCCCGGGCCGCACAGCGAACGCTCATCGTTTCCGCTCGTGGCTGAGGAGGGCGAACGGGCGTATGACCATCTCCTCCCCGCCCCTTTGTCTGCGCCGCGTTTTCGTGTCGCCGTGCTCGACTGCGGTCTGAAGCTCAATCAGCTACGCATTCTAGCCCGACTCGGCTGCGTCTGCGAGGTGTTTCCGATGTCCGCTTCTGTCGAAGAGATTCTCGCGGTGAAACCGGACGGTCTTTTCATCTCGAACGGACCCGGCGATCCGGCGGGTGTGGGGCAGACGGTTTCCAATCTTTGGAAGATGGTTTCATCCGGGCTTCCAACCTTTGGAATTTGTTTCGGCCACCAGCTCCTCGCCCGCGCGCTCGGGGGAACCACCTACAAGCTGAAATTCGGCCACCGGGGCGCCAACCAACCGGTGTTGAACCGCGTGACGGGCAAGGTGGAAATCACGTCACAAAACCACGGCTTCGCGGTGGATATCGCCTCGTTGCCACCGGAGGTCGAAACGACGCACATCAACCTAAACGATCGGACCTCCGAAGGCCTGCGTCATCGCGAGCTACCGGCTTTTTCCGTGCAGTATCACCCGGAAGCCGCGCCCGGTCCTCACGACGCGACCTATCTGTTTCGCTGTTTTGTGGAGTTAATGGAGAAACACCACTCATGACGCTCGCGGCCGTCCGAGGGGAATTCTGAAACGCGCCCATGCACGACTGGATTGCCATTCTGGACTTCGGATCGCAGTACACACAGCTCATCGCGCGGCGCGTGCGCGCGCAGAAGGTATATTGCGAGATTCTGAGGTTCGACACGCCTGCGGCGGAACTCGCTGCGCGCCGTCCGAAAGGTGTCATCCTTTCCGGCGGTCCGGCAAGCGTGCGGGCCCCCCAGGCGCCGGCGTGCGACCCGCAACTTTGGCGGCTGGATGTGCCGATACTCGGCATCTGCTACGGCATGCAGCTCATCGGCCGCGACCTCGGCGGGACCGTACGCCCCGGCGACGCACGCGAGTATGGCACCGCCCGTATCCGCGTTCTCGAACCGGATGTTCTCTTCAGCGACCTGCCGCGCGAAATGGACGTGTGGATGAGCCACGGCGATCAGGTCGCCGCGATGCCGCCCGGGTTCCGCGCGCTGGCGTCCACATCGGAATGCCCGATCGCCGCGATGGCCGATTCCGCGCGCCGGCGCTACGGCCTGCAATTTCATCCTGAGGTCGTCCATACGCCGCGAGGCATCGAAATCCTGCGCCATTTTCTGTTCGACATTTGCGGCTGCGCCGGCGACTGGGAAATGGCCGGCCATGTGGAAGAATGCCTCCGGCTCATCCGCGAAAAAGTGGGGACCGACCACGTGCTGTGCGCCTTGAGCGGTGGCGTGGACTCCGCCGTCGTCGCCGCCCTGATTCACCGCGCCATCGGACCTCGTTTGCACTGCGTTTTTGTGGATAACGGACTGCTGCGCGCCGGTGAAGCCGAACAGGTGGAGACGACATTTGGGGCCCATTTCGGGATGGACTTGCACGTGGCCCGCGCCGGCGACCGGTTTCTGAGTGCCTTGCGCGGCGTGACCGACCCCGAACAGAAACGCAAGATCATCGGGCGCTTGTTCATCGAGGTGTTTACGGAGGAAGCGCGACGTTTCGGTCCGGTGCGGTTCCTCGCGCAAGGCACCCTCTATCCCGACGTCATCGAAAGCGTCTCCGCGTTCGGCGGCCCCTCCTCGACGATTAAAAGCCACCATAACGTCGGTGGTCTGCCGGAAGACCTCCATTTCGAACTGATCGAGCCACTGCGCGACCTGTTCAAGGATGAGGTGCGCGAAATGGGACAGGCGCTCGGCCTGCCGGATGCAATCATCCGCCGCCAGCCGTTCCCAGGCCCCGGCCTGGCCGTACGTATTCTTGGCGAGGTGACGGCTGAGCGGGTGGCGATGTTGCAGCAGGCTGACCTGCGTGTGCAGGAGGAGATCGCCCGCTGGCCCGGCGCAGCGGCCGTCTGGCAGTCTTTCGCCGTGCTGCTGCCCGTTCAGACGGTCGGTGTCATGGGGGACGAGCGCACCTACGAGAACGTTGTTGCCTTACGCGCGGTGGAAAGCACCGACGGCATGACAGCCGACTGGGTCCGGTTGCCTTACGAGGTCCTCGACCGCATCGCCCGGCGCATCGTCAACGAGGTACGCGGCGTCAACCGCGTCGTCTACGATCTGACCTCGAAGCCTCCGGGCACGATTGAGTGGGAATAACCATGCCGAAACGCACCGACATCCATCGAATCTGCCTAATCGGATCGGGGCCGATCATCATCGGCCAGGCTTGTGAATTCGACTATTCCGGCTCGCAGGCCTGTAAGGCGTTGCGGGAGGAGGGCTATGAGGTCGTCCTGATCAACTCCAATCCGGCGACGATCATGACCGATCCGACGGTGGCTGATCGCACCTATATCGAACCCATCACGCCGGAGGCGGTCGAGAAGGTCATCGAAAAAGAGCGCCCCGATGTTTTGCTGCCGACCCTCGGCGGGCAGACGGGTCTCAACACCGCCCTGGAAGTGTCCGAGCGTGGTGTGCTGGAAAAATACGGATGCGAAATGATCGGCGCGCGGGCCGAGGTCATCCGCCGGGCAGAGGATCGCCTGCTGTTCAAAGAGGCAATGGAGGGGGCGGGCGTGGCATGTCTGCGCAGTCGGATGATCCACAGCGTGGAGGAGGCCCTCGCCACGGCCGAGATGCTTGCCTACCCCGTCGTGGTTCGTCCAAGCTATACGCTCGGCGGCACCGGCGGCGGTGTCGCGCACACGCCAGATGAGTTGCGCCGCATTGTCGGCGGTGCGTTGCGGGCGAGCCTGAAGCACTCGGCGCTGATCGAGGAATCGGTCCTCGGCTGGAAAGAATTCGAGCTCGAAGTCATGCGGGACCGCAACGACAACGTCGTGATCGTCTGTTCCATCGAAAACCTCGATCCGATGGGCATTCACACCGGCGACAGCATCACCGTTGCCCCCGTCCAAACCCTGACCGACGCCGAATATCAGGCTATGCGTGACGACGCCATCCGCGTCATGCGCGCCATCGGCGTGGAGACCGGCGGCTCGAACGTGCAGTTCGCCGTACATCCGCGGACGGGCCGCCGCGTGGTGATCGAGATGAACCCGCGCGTGTCGCGCAGTTCGGCGCTGGCGAGCAAGGCGACCGGCTTCCCCATCGCCAAAATCGCGGCCAAACTCGCCATCGGTTATACACTGGACGAATTGCGCAACGACATCACGCGCGAAACGCCGGCGTGTTTTGAGCCGGCGCTCGATTATTGCGTCGTCAAGATTCCCCGATTCGCCTTCGAGAAGTTTCCCGCCGCGGACGCCCGGCTCGGCGTGAGCATGAAGTCCGTGGGGGAGACGATGGCGATCGGCGGCAACTTCCGCGAGGCTTTCCAGAAGGCGCTGCGTGGTCTGGAAATTGGCGTCGATGGGCTGGACGTGAAGGCTGAAAAATCCGTCGCGCGCGACCGAATCCAGGAGGAACTGGCCTCGACGAAACCCGGCCGTTGCATCGCGGCCAAGGTGGCGTTAAAGGAAGGCTGGAGTGTCGAGCGCATCGCGGAAATCACGAAGATTGACCCGTGGTTTATTGACCAGATCGCCGAGATCGTCCGCATCGAACGGGAAGTCATGGCAGCGCCGAAAAACGCTCCGTTACCGGCGGCGCTGCTGCGCGAGGCCAAACGCTCCGGATTCTCGGACCGCCAGATCGCCGTGCTGCGGGACGAGAAGGAAGCAGACGTGCGCCGGACGCGCGAAGTGGCCGATATTCGACCCATCTATCGGCTGGTGGACACCTGCGCGGGCGAGTTCGAGGCCTATACACCGTATTTCTACTCCACCTACAACGGCGAATACGACCATCCAAGAGCTGAATCGCCCCGGCCGCGCATCATGGTCATCGGCGGCGGACCCAACCGTATCGGCCAGGGCATCGAATTCGATTACTGCTGCGTCCATGTCGTCCAGGAACTGCGCGCGCTCGGGTATGAGACCATCATGGTCAACAACAACCCCGAGACCGTCAGCACCGACTATGACACATCTGACCGGCTCTATTTTGAGCCGCTGACGTTTGAGGACGTGCTGAACATCTACGAAAAAGAGCGGCCGACGGGCGTCGTCGTGCAGATGGGCGGGCAGACGCCTCTCAATCTGGCGCTTCCATTGATGCGCGCAGGCGTGCCCATTCTCGGCACATCCCCCGAAGACATCAACCGGGCGGAGGACCGCGAGGAGACGCGACGGCTACTGGATGCACTGAAACTCCGACAGCCCGCCAGCGGCACGGCCCTGAACATGGATGAGGCGCTGTCGACGGCGGAACGCATCGGATACCCCGTCATGATCCGCCCCTCCTACGTCCTCGGCGGACGGGCGATGATGGTGGCCCGCAACCGGGAGGAGGCCCGTCCGTTCATCGCGGCGGCGTTTGAGGCCAGCCCCGATTTTCCCGTGCTCATTGACCGCTATCTGGATCATGCCGTCGAGGTGGACGTGGACCTGCTGGCCGACGGCGAAAACGTCTATATCGGCGGCATTATGGAGCACGTCGAGGAGGCCGGCGTTCATTCTGGCGACAGCGCCTGCTGCCTGCCGCCGCACAACCTGCATCCCTCCCTTCAGCGGCGGATCGAAACCGCCTGCCGAAAGATGGCCCTCGCGCTCAACGTGCGCGGTCTGATGAATGCCCAGATAGCAGTGCGCGACGGCGAAATCTACGTACTCGAGGTCAACCCCCGCGCGTCCCGGACGGTCCCCTATGTCAGCAAGGCCACCGGCGTGCCGCTGGCACGCATGGCCGCCCGTGTTTTCGTCGGCCAGAAACTGAAGGCCTTGGGCCTTGGTCCGCGTTATCCGAAAGTCCCCTGGTTCGCCGTCAAAGAAGCGGTGCTGCCGTTCAACCGATTCTCGGGCGCCGACCCCATCCTCGGACCGGAGATGAAATCCACCGGCGAGGTCATGGGCATGGCCGATACCTTCGAGGAGGCCTATTGGAAGAGTCAGATCGCGGCGGGACAGCCGCTGCCGACAAGGGGGCTGGTCTTTCTGAGCGTCGCCGATGCCGACAAATCCTGGGTGGGGGAAATCGGCTGGGAGCTGGCGCGGATGGGATTTGAACTCGCCTGTACGGAGGGCACCGCCCGCGAACTGGCCGACGCCGGCGTAGAAAACGTGCGCATATTGCGCAAGCTGTCCGAGGGCGGGGAGCCCAATATCCTCGACCTGATGGCCGCCGGCGAAGTGGCATGGATCATCAACACCCCGAGCAGCTCGCGCGCGCGCGCCGACGAAGTGCGCATCCGCTCTGAGGCGATTCTGAAAAACGTCCCGATGATTACGACGGGGGCCGGAGCGCGGGCCGCCGTGCGCGCCCTGCGCGCCATGCGCGACCGCGACTGGTCGGTCCGCGCGTTGCAGGACTATCGCCCGCCCTTCTGATTCGCTATTCGAGGTGCGGAAGATGTCTTGCAACCTCTCTTTTTACGCCCTACCACTTTTTCACCGACAAGGCGCTATGGCGTATGCAACAGAACGACCACGTAAGGCGGCAACCATTTTACCGCCATGCCAATGATCACTTCGAAATTGGGAGCCAACACCGTAAGCCCCGCCGCCCACATCAACATTCGTCGGAGTTCGCCGCGTGTCAACGATCGGGAGAGAATGGCGAGCGCGGCGAGCAGAAGAGGGAAAGAAAAAGCGGCCACGCGAGAAGTGTCTAACACCACTAGTCCGGTCAGACATGAAAGAACGACCGCGCCCAAAAATAGAAGCAGGCGCCCCTTTGACATGGGGATACGCGTCAATTCCCAAGCCGCCGCCCCCACCAAAATCCACCCCCCCTCGTAGGTGATCCATATTGCCAACTGGGCAAAGGAAAAACCCCACTTGAAAGATGGCGTCATCAGGTTGGAGTCAGGAGTCTGCCACGAAAGGAGCCGCGCCATTAGCCAACGGGTAAGACCGTACGCCATGATCGCCCC
>CALLML010000071.1 GCA_938005705.1 uncultured bacterium | reverse complement strand
GGTTTCTAATATCACGTGCAACAGGCCGCACGTTACCTACAGGCGGCGTAGGCGTCTGCGACGAGCTGAGGGGCCCATTCTCTCCGCCCGCGCGCCTATGGATAACTGGCTTGAAAAGGAATCCCAAGGGTGGTCCGGCTTGGTACTATTGAAGGTGCAGTGTAACTGGAAAGGAGCAACCCTTGGGCTACAGGCCTATTCGCATGGAAGAGCAATAAGTCATCCTGATGGCGTTGTTGTCAAAAATTTGCGTATGTAGGTATGAGGCGAGTTCGGGTTCGTACGGATTTTGGAAATGTCGGATCCATTCGGAGAGGTGGCCCTGGAGGCGACCGTTGGGTTGGAGTCCGGTGGAACACAAGAGGCGGTATCTGGTGGCGGTGAAAGTGGCCGATTGCAAGGCGGCGACGTACAATCGGGCTACGATCGGCGCGTTTGAACGGAGGCCCGATCTGCCTACGATGAGCTTCACGGTCGACAATGGCATGGAGTTCAACCGGTACCGGCCAATCGAGTGCGCGCTGTCTACCGAGGTATATTTTGCCCATCCTTACCCTTCGTGGGAGCGAGGCCGTACCGAGAACACCAACGGCCTGTTGCGGCAGTTCTTCCCCCGGACTTACGACCTGTCGCGGGTGACGGATGAAGAAGTGGAAGCCGCCGTCCGCTTATGGAACCCACGCCCCCGAAAGTGCCTGGACGATCGAACGCCGGAAGAAGCCCTCAGGGATGAACTGGTTGCCCTTGGAGATTGAATTCATGGGCTTGGAAAAAATGGCCACAAAGTCTTCCAAGTCTTGGAAACCAACCGGCGGGCATGACGTCCATCGCCATCGCGCGGCGTCGTTTTGTTCTCGCCCTCAACGTGAACGACTGTTTCTCATTCCCATCCATGGGCCTGGACGGTAGCCGCGGCCGTGGGTCGCGGATTCGGCGGCCGGCGGCCGCCGCTACAGAGGGGCCGAACACCGTCCGCCATTTTTTTCCATCCCCATTCAACCATGATGAGTCCACGCTCATCGCGCGCCTGCGTTTTCCGATCATTCCTCACCCGTCGCAATCGACTCATCGCCGTCGCGTTGCGCTTGACGCTGGAAGACGAGGAGAGTATCGGAGCGTCCCATGCGAAGTTCCGGCTGGATCGTGGTATTCACGTTCTTCGTTTCGATCGCGGCGACACTGGCGTTGCTGTTGCGTCGGCCCTATCTGCGCATACGCATTTGGCGGCGGCATATGCGAGTGGAAACCTTTTTCCTCGGTGCGCTGCTCGGTCCTCTATTGATCACCTCGTTCGGCTTTCTGCGTTTTTCAGAGACCTTGTCTTCTCTGAAAGGGCATGAAGGGCTGCGTCCGCTCGGCATTTTGGCGCTTTTTCTTTCGATGGTGTTTCTCAGCATTTTTCTGGACGTCACGGGCGTGTTCGATTTCTGCGCGCGGTGGTCGTTGCGGCGGGCGGGCGGCGACGGCCGGCGACTCTTCTTTATCGTGTATGCCACTGTGTCGTTGTTGACGGTATTCACGTCGAACGACATCATCATCCTCACGTTCACGCCCATCATCTACTATTACACACTCCATGCGCGCATCAATCCCCTCCCCTATCTGATCGCCGAGTTCTTCGCGGCGAATACGTGGAGCACGCTGCTTTCCATCGGCAATCCCACGAACATTGTCATCGCCGGCGCGTTTCGTCTCGGTTTCGTGCCTTATGCGGCAGCGATGGCGGGCCCCACCTTTGCCGCCGGTGCGGCCAATCTCGCGGGGCTGTATCTGATTTTCCGGCGCGACATTGTTCGCCCAATCCACACGGGTTTTGGAGCGCCGCCGGAGGAGGCGTTGACGGACCGACCTGGCGCTTTACTCGGTGTGGCGCTGATGGCGATCTGTCTGTTGGGGCTGGCGCTAGCGCCGCAGCTTGGACTCGAGATGTGGGAAATCGCACTGGGCGCGGCTCTCGGGCTATTGGCCGTCCTGATCGCCCGCCGCTCCTGGGCGCGATTCCTGGGTCGGGACCTGAACACGCGGGGGGGGCCTGGGGTTCGGCGAACGCTGGGACGCATGCCTTGGGCTATTGCGCCTTTTGTGTTGGCGATGTTCGTCACGGTGGACGCGCTTCGGCGGTTCGGATTCTTTGATGCGGTGCGCGCGGGATTGGAGGGACTATGCGGTGCATCGCCCGCACTTCGCGTTTTTGTTTACGGCACAGCTTCAGCGGCATCGGCAAATGTTTTGAACAACATTCCTATGACGCTGGCTTTCACGGCCATCATCGAGGGGTTGCCGATGCCGGCCCGTCCTGCGGCGGCCTTCGCGACGGCCATAGGATCGAATCTCGGCGCCAATCTCACGCCGCTGGGCGCCTTGGCGGGATTGATGTGGATGAGCATTTTGCACCACAAGGCCGCACCGATTCGTTTCCGAGATTTTGTCCGCTACGGGCTACTTGTCACCCCCCTATCTCTGTTGGCCGCGCTTGCCGTTCTGGCGCTGCAGTTCACCGGTCATGGCGTGAACTGATTGCACGGTGGATTGTTTTGAAGGGGGGAGACAAGGGGTCTGCGTGCGGGAAGGGGCAAAAATCTTCGTAATTGGCCCGAAAAACCTCAGCCCCCCCACCGTATCGGCCGAGAGCTCGCGTCACCTGCGATCATCGAGCTGTACGGTCGGGGTGGCACCCGACCCTCCAACGGCCTGTGATGGAGTTGGAGGGACGGCTTCCTCGCCGTCCGTGAATTGCTGACGCCTGGATTCGCCGCTCATTCCCTAACAGCGCCATCGGCTCTCATGGCGTCGGCGCGCATTGACATCTGTTTCGCCTCTGTTTTATGTTTGCTGAGTCCAAGCAGATTTCCCTGTAAAGACGGGGGACCGATTCTTGACTGCCAACGACGAATATATCGTGGAAATCCTCGAGGCCGTCGGCCTGATCAATCATCGGCAGGGCGAAGAGGCATTGCATTCCGTTCGCCAGGAAGGCAAGAGCGTCATCGAGATTCTCGTACGGAATACAGGACATTCTAAGTTCGACATCCTCAAGGCGCTGGCCGCGCACTTCAATATGGAGATGGTCACGCTAACCGGCATGGCCATTGAAAAAGAGGTGGTCGACGCTGTCCCCGCCGCCGTGGCCCGGCGGTACAAGATTATGCCGATTCACCGGGTCGACGGATCGCTTACGGTGGCGCTGCGCGATCCATTCGATGTCGAGACCCTGGACAGCTTACGGTATGTGCTCAAGACAAATGTCGAAGGTGTCATCGCACTGCCGGAGGAGATCGACATTGCGCTCGACCAATACTATCCCCAGGTGGAAGACAACCTGGCGAAAATGTGGGACGGTATTTCGACGGGAACGGGCGGCGATACCGCCGTCATTTCCACGGAGGAAGAGCCGAGTGAGAGCGACGAGCCGATCATCAAGCTGGTCAACCTAATCATTCTGGAGGCGTTTCGACGACGGGCGTCGGACATTCATCTGGAGCCGTTGGAAAGGAAATTCCGCGTCCGTTACCGGATCGATGGCGTATTGCACGAGATGGAAAGTCCGCCGCGGCGGCTGCAGTCGGCGATCATCAGCCGGGTGAAAATCATGGCCAACATGAGCATCGCCGAAAAACGCCTGCCGCAGGATGGTCGAATCCAGATCAACGTGATGAACCGCGATCTGGACTTGCGCGTATCGGTGCTGCCGGCGAACCACGGCGAGACGATCGTGATGCGAATTCTCGACAAGAGCGGCTTGCTGCTGGGGTTGCCGCAGCTCGGATTCTTTGCGGATGACCAGCAGACGTTCGAGCGGTTGATCGGCCTCTCCGACGGGATTATCCTGGTCACCGGTCCGACGGGTTCCGGCAAGACGACGACGTTGTATTCGTGTCTGAGCACGATCAACAAGCCCGACCGGAAGATCATCACTGTGGAGGATCCCGTCGAATACGAAATATCCGGCATCAACCAGGTGCAGGTGCGCGCCGACATCGGCATGACCTTCGCGGCGGCATTGCGTTCGATCCTGCGTCAGGCACCGAATATCATCATGATCGGCGAGATTCGCGACCTGGAGACCGCGGAGATCGCCGTCAACGCCTCATTGACGGGCCATCTGGTCTTCAGCACGCTGCACACCAACGACGCCCCCAGCGCGGTCATCCGTCTCATTGATATCGGCATCAAGCCTTTCATGGTGGCGTCTTCGGTTCGCGCGATCATGGCACAGCGGCTAGTACGCCGTATCTGCTCGCGCTGCAAGGAGGAACATAAGCCCACGGAATCCGAAATCCAACTGTTAGGAGCGGCGGCAGCACAAATGAAGGACGTACAGTTGTATCAGGGCCGCGGCTGTCCGGAGTGTTCGGGTACCGGTTATCGTGGCCGGACCGGCATTTTTGAAATCTTCGTTATTGACGACACCGTGCGCCACATGATCAACGAGCAGGTGGGTGCCGCCGAGCTGCGATCGGAGGCCCGGCGACTGGGCATGCGCACGTTGCGAGAGGACGGCCTCCGCAAGGTGGTGGCGGGTGTCACGACGCTCGATGAAGTGTTCCGAGTGACGATGGGAGACCGTGACTGATGACCAAAATCCGTCCCGCGGACATCCAGGTGGATGATCTGCTTGATCTGGTCGTGCGCGAAAACGCCTCTGATCTCCATATCACCGTAGGGGCGCCACCCGTCCTGCGCATTCATGGGAATCTACAGCCGCTCGACGCCGAGCCGTTGTCACCCGAAGACACCGAGCGGTTTGCGCGGGCGATCACCTCCGAGGATCACCTGCAGCGAGTCCGGCAGATCGGGGGTACGGACTTCGGTTTCGGATTTTCTGACAAGGCGCGATTCCGGGTCAGCGTCTTCAAGCAGAAAGGGTACTATGGCATGGCGCTGCGCCAGATTCCTTCGACGCTGATGACGCTCGAGGAAATCGGTTTGCCGCCGCAGATCAAGGAGCTGCTCTACCGTCCGCGGGGCCTTATCCTAGTGACTGGCCCGACGGGTTCCGGCAAGACGACGACGCTGGCCAGCATGCTCAACATCATCAATGAAGAGCGCGACTGCCATATCATTACGATCGAGGATCCGATCGAGTATTATCACACCCACAAGCGATCGATTGTGACGCAGCGAGAGGTCGGCGTGGATGTGCCGGATTTCAAGGAGGCCTTGAAGCGGGCCCTGCGGCAGGATCCGGATGTCATCCTCGTTGGGGAAATGCGCGATCTCGAGACAATGGAGGCGGCGATCACCGCCGCCGAAACGGGCCATCTGGTGTTTGCCACGCTCCATACCACCGGATCGGCCCGGACGGTGGACCGCATCGTGGACGCTTTCCCGACCAATCAGCAGGCGCAGATTCGAACCCAACTCGCCTCCTCCATCGTCGCCGTCATCTCTCAGATTCTGCTGCAGCGCCGGGACCGTCGCGGACGCGTGGCCGCGTTTGAAGTCATGATCTCCACACCTTCCATCCAAGCGCTGATCCGTGACAACAAGACTTTCCGCATTACCTCGGATATTCAAACCGGCGGCCGATTAGGCATGTTCACGCTCGACAGCCACTTGTGGGATCTCTACCAAGCGGGCATCATCAGTTACGAAGACTTGATCACGAAAAGCCAGGATCCCGAGGGGGTTGCGCAGAAAATGGCGGAGCTAAACGCTCGTCGCCGGAGGTAGAACCGTCATGGCTGAGGAAAAGATTGAGCAGCCTCCGATCAAGGATTATCTCCTCCAACAGGCGGTAGCGGAGGGTATTGTCTCGCCGCAGCTGGCCGCGGACATCGTTGAAGAGCATCAGCGGACTGGCACCTCCATCCGGGACCTCCTGGTGGACATGGAGGTAATGACTGAAGAGCAACTCCTCGACTTGATCGCTCGTCAGATGGGGACGTATGTGGTAGATTTGACTACGCATTCGATCGACCGCGAAGTCGCCAGGACCATGCCCGCCAGTGCCGTCCGCATGTATAACGTCGTGCCGATTCTCGCCGAGGACAATTCCGTCACGTTGGCCACCTCCGACTGGCTGAGCCTGGAGGTAGTGGATGAACTCAAATTTGTGCTCGGTCGCGACGTGCAATTTGTCGTCGCCCGCGCCCGAGATGTGCAGAACGCCATCACCGACTTGTATGGTAACATTTCCGATTCGGTCGGAGAGATCCTTTCCTCTCTCGAGTCGCAATTGAAAGATGCCGGCGACATCATCGAGATAAAGAAGGGGGCGGAGGATAATGTTGTCGAATTGGAACATATGGCGAACCAGACCCCCGTGGTCCGATTCGTGAATCTGGTGCTCTACCAGGCGGTGCAGGATCGAGCGTCGGACATCCATTTTGAGCCGTTCGAAAACGAGTTCAAGATTCGTTACCGCGTGGATGGCGCGCTGTATGAGATGCAGCCGCCGCCCAAGTCGCTGGCCCTGCCCGTCACTTCGCGTATCAAGGTCATTTCCGGCCTCAATATTGCCGAACGGCGACTACCGCAAGACGGTCGCATCAAGCTGACCATAGGCGGACGTACAGTGGACTTCCGCGTTTCGACCCTCCCGACCCAGCACGGCGAGAGCGTCGTGTTGCGTATCCTCGATCAGAGCGTCGTACAGCTCGACCTGGAGAACATCGGGTTCCCTGATGATATCTATGAAACCTTTCTTTACGACATCTCCAAGCCCAACGGCATCATCCTGGTGACCGGCCCGACCGGATCGGGTAAAACGACGACGCTGTATGCCGCCCTCAAGCGGCTCAATAAGATTGAGTCGAAACTGCTGACCGCCGAGGATCCTGTCGAATATGATGTCGAAGGCATCATGCAAATTCCGATCAACGAGACCATCGGGCTGACCTTCGCACGGGTATTACGAGCATTTCTACGGCAGGATCCGGATATCATTCTCGTCGGTGAAATTCGCGACCAGGAAACGGCGGAAATCGCCATCCAGGCCTCGCTAACCGGCCACCTGGTCTTCAGCACGTTGCACACCAACGATGCCGCCGGCGCCATCACCCGGCTCATTGATATGGGGGTGGAGCCCTTTTTGATTTCGTCTACGTTGGAAGCGGTCCTGGCACAGCGGCTTGTACGGACCATATGCCCTCATTGCAAGACAGCCTACCAGCCGGAACCCCGCATCCTCGAAATGCTGAACCTCAGCAAGGAGAGTGTGGGCGACCGCCCGTTTTATTTTGGGGCTGGCTGTAAACAGTGCAACAATACAGGCTACCGCGGACGCCGGGGCATCTTTGAATACCTGCGCATCACCGATCCGATTCGCGAATTGATCAACCGTCGCAAACCGACCCTTGTGATCCGCGACAAGGCGGTGGAAATGGGCATGCGCACCCTCCGGGATGACGGCATTCGGTGCATCCTCGATGGCTATACCACCGTCGAGGAAGTAATGAAATATACCTAATGGAGTAGCGCTGGTATGCCCAGAGGATACTATCGCATGGTTCTGGTCTGGCTGGTGGGTGGGCTTCTGACCACACGGACTCATGCCGAGGATCCCCTCCCAGAGCGAGAAAACGCGCCGACGACGGAGGAATATGCAGCGGTGAATGTCGCTAACGACCATTTGCGAGTTCGACTCTATACGCCTGAAAACGATCGTGCCTTCTACTCGGGAATACGGTTCAACCGGGGTGGGATTATCGCGGCGGTGGAAGCCGGAGGAAAGACCTTCTTCGGCCCCTGGAGACCCAATATGGCGCGCGGCCAGCACGATGCCATCACAGGACCGGCGGATGAATTCGATATCGAGAACCCGCCGGGCTATGCGGAGGCAGAAGTCGGAGGGGTATTCATCAAGATCGGTGTCGGTGCCTTACGCCGGACCGAGGATCAACCTTATCGTTTCTGGAAATCCTATCCGATGGTGGATGCGGGGACATGGGATACGCACGTCACTCCATCGTCGGTCCGTTTCAGGCATGTGCTCCGAACCGATCTCGGCTACGCCTATGAATTGGAGAAAACGGTGGCTCTGGCGACCGACGATCATGCCTTGACGTTGTCGTATACGCTGCGAAACACCGGAACCCGTCCTTTGAATACGCTCCATTATCACCACAACTTCTGCGTGTTCGAGGGAGTCGAAACGATCGGGCCGGACTGGTCGGTCACATTCGACTATGACCCGGAGGTGCGCGAGCCGAAAGCGCTGACAGGGGCGGTATTGGAAAACCGGGTTTTTCGTTTTCTGGAGCCGCTGAAGGATAAACAGTCTTTCTGGGCTTCGCTCAGCGGCACGGACGACCCCGCCGGCAATCGCATGCGCGTCGCGCACATCGCTTCAGGGTTGGCGATCGAAATTATGGGCGACCAGCCGCTGGAGAAAACGAATATCTACGCTCAACACCGCTCAGTCTGTCCCGAACCCTTCGTCCGCATTGTTCTAGCGCCGGGCGAGTCGAAAACGTGGTCGGCCTCTTATCGCTTCATCGCGCCAGCGCCAGGAGAGGTTCGACCGTCTCCCGGATCGCCCGATCCATAGCGAACAGCTTGCGCGCATCGACGAGCGCCCGCCGTCCATACTCGACTCGGAGGTCCGGCTGGGCGATGGCGGTCGTCAGTTTCGCCGCAAACTCTGTCGGATCCGAAGGCGAGAAGAGCCAGCCGTGGCTTCCCTCCCGGACAATCTCGCTGACGCCGCCCAGCCGCGCGGCGAGGACGGGCAGACCGCAGGCCATGGCGTGGACGAGGGCGCCGGTGACGTGAAAGTCGTCGGTGCGTGCACCCCGGCGCATGACCAGGCCGATGTCGCCCGCATTCAGCGCTTCGGCGACATCGGCCGGACGCGGCAACCAACCCGCGAATCGCACGCGATCTTCGACGCCCTGCTCGCGCGCCAACCGGCGCAGCCGTGGCATTTCCGGCCCGTCGCCGACCAGGAGAAACCTCAACTTCGGATGCCGCGGCCATAACGGCGCAAGGGCCTCCAGAATCCAGTCGTTGGCTTTGTTCGGATGCAGGATGCCGTGGTGAACAAGGACGACGTCTTCCGGCGCATATCCCCAGCGCCGCCGAGCGGCGGCACGGTCGCCCGGATGATAGATGGAGAAATCGCAGGGATCATACACGGGATGCACACGCGCGGGCGGCACGCCGCGATCCGCCAGGTATTCGCGCGTGGCCCGCGCGCGGGTGAAAACCAGCGGCAACCGCCGCCAGGCCCGCTCATCGCAAGTCTGCACGGGCCGGCGCAAAAGACGAGCCCACCCCCATCGTTCTGCGTACACCTCCATGAAGAAATCGGCAACCGTCATGGCGACGCGCGGACCGAAAAAGCGCAGGAGAAGCGGGGCGGCTAACGGGAGCGTCTCGTCCACATACACCGCGTCCATGCCGAGCCGGCGGCAATGGCGCGCCATCACGGGCAACTGCGTGATCCATACCAGCGTCTTGATCAACTTGTCGCGTGGGTTGCGACGATCCACTATCCATGAAAGCTCGTGAAGGTGAACGCCGACGGGCGCGGTGAAAAGAGGGGCGTCCACCGACCGCATTCCGAAATAATGCACGTCCGCTTTCTGTGCGAGCATCTCCAGGACGCCAGGCAGGGCGTGAAAAAGCTCGGCATGAACAGCGGGGCCGTAGCGGAAAAGAAAAGCGATACATGGCCGCCGGGTATTCATGCCTCGTCTCGATAAACCACACGGCTGCCCTCCGCCCCCGTCCGGACTCGCAGGACAGGCCACGGCGCGAGTGCCTCCGCGATGGCGTCGTGACGAGCCGGCGGAGCTAGCAACAACAGAAAACCGCGACCGCCGGCGCCCAGCAGCTTGCCGCCCCATGCGCCGGCCCGAAGGGCCCGCGCATAGGCCTCGTCTGCAGCCGGAAAACTGATACCGTCCGCCAGCCCCCGCTTCAAGGCCCACGCCCGATCCAGCACCGCTCCGAAGTCCGCCAGCGGTGCGTCCGAAAGCAGCAGGGCTTCAGCGCGGTCCACCAGATTGCGCATTTCATGGAGCCGGGCATTATCACCGGCCGCAACAGCGTTCATGCGACGCAGCACGTCGGGCGCCGCCCTCGCGGATACGGTGTGAAAAAGCAGGAGGGCGGACTCGAATTCGAACCGTCGTTCCGGCCGCAGTGCGAGCGGACGAACGCGAATCACCCCGTCGGTGCCGAAATCGAGCCGAAGCCAACCGCCAAAGGCGGCGGCGTATTGATCCTGGTGCCCGCCATGGTCCCCGACACGCACGCGTTCGATCTCAATGGCCTCGCGCGCAAGCCGTTCCGCGTCGGGGGTCGCGCCGTGCAACGCGTGAAGTGCCTGAAGCAGGCCGACCGTGAACGAAGAGCTCGATCCGAGCCCCGTTCCGCCTGGCAGATCGGCGATGTGGGTGATCTCCAGCCGATCGTCCGGGGCGACCATCCGCAGACATTCGCGGACCAGGGGATGTTCGATCGCGTCCACCGAGTCCGCCAGTTCCGTGCGCGAGTAGCTGACACGGAACCGGTGCGGATAAAAAGGGCTGAGCTCGTGTACCGCCAAATAGGCATAGCGATGGATCGCCGTCAGCAACGCCGCCCCGCCGTATCGCCGGTAATAGGCGGGATAGTCGGTGCCGCCTCCGACTAGGCTGACGCGAAACGGCGCGCGTGCGATGATCATGAAGCGCCTCCTCCGGCCTCCCACTCGCGGATGAACGCACGCACAGCCTCCGCGGTCTGCGGGATGCTCATCCACTGCCGCCAGCGATCCAGACACAACTCGCATCGCACGCGCGGCAGGGCAGCGGCCTCGTCCGGCAGGGAGCGACCGACCCACTCCGCCATTTGGCGAACGGAAACCACGCCCGCGCCGCCCATGTTCACGAGGTCATTTTCCAGCGCGCTCCGCTCCAAAAGATCGAACACCGCGGCCGCCAGCACCCGCGTATCGATGAATTGAAACTCGGAATCCGGATGCACCCGCAGCGGCGCGCCGGTCAACACGTCATACACGGCGTTTTTGCGAAGCCGCGGACCAATGAGGCCGGAAATCCGCAGGATACTCCAGCAAGGAGCGTATCGTCGGACGAGCGTCTCGGCGAGATATTTATGAAAACCGTACGGCGAGAGCTGCGCGGGAGCGATCGGCGCATCCTCCGCATTGCGCGCGGGGTCGGATGGGTCGGGGTACACCTCGGACGATGAAAGGTACACATATCGCGCGGCGCGGATTTCGTGCAACGAGCGGGCGACGGTTCGGACCGAAAGATCGAAATCCTCCGCCGGATTCTGCTGCGCCAGGTATTTGCGTGAATTGCCGTCGGCGTTGATGACCAGATCGAACGAAGCACCGATAACAGAGTGCGCGTCTCGCGAACCAACCCAGGTCACCCGCCATCCCCGCCGTGCTGATTCGGCGACAAACGCGGAACCCACAAAACCTGTTCCGCCTAGCACCAGGCATGTTCCCGGTTTCATAATCGAACCGCTCCCTGCTGACGCGCCGCTTTGAACCAGGCGATGGTGCGCCGCAGGCCGTCGTCCAACGGAGTGGGGCAAGAGAGACCGAGCGCACGGAGCCTGCGCGTGTCAAAAATCTTTTCCATTTGGCCGTCGGGCTGCGTCGTATCCCAGCGGAGACTTCCGTGATAGCCAGCCAGGCGCGCCACCCTCTCGGCGAGATCGCGAATGGAGGTGGACTGGCCGGTGGAGAGGTTGACCGGCTCGCTGGAATCGTAGTTCCTTAAAAACCAGGGGATCAGGGCCGCCACATCGCCCGCATAGACAAAGTCGCGCGTGGGCCTTCCACTGCCCCACAACACGACCTCCTCGCTTTTCGTCTCGGCGGCCTCCACAAACTTGCGGATCATCGCGGGAATTACGTGGGCCTGCCGCAGGTGGAAGTTGTCCCACTCGCCGTACACATTGCCCGGGATGAGAACAACCGAATCGAAGCCATATTGCGCGCGATACGCCCAGGACTGCACCAGCAACATCCGCTTGGCCAGGGAATATCCGGCGCTTTCCGGTTGCGGATATCCGTTCCACATTTCCTCTTCCGCGATGGGGGACGGCGCGCGAGCAGGATAGGAGCAGCCGCCCATCAGCGTAAGAAACTTGCGCACACCGGCCTCGAAGGCGGCGTGAAAAACCGCCGTGTTCATCGCGAGATTTTCGTACAGGTACTCAGCGGGCCGCGTGCGATTATCCAGGATGCCGCCCGATTTCGCCGCCAGATGCACCACTACATCAGGGCGCACTTCCCGCATCAGCCGTTCCGGCACGCTTGGCTGGAGTAAATCAAATTCGAAACGCGAGGGACAAATGAGTTCGGCATCGAATACCGCGCGCAGTGCCGGCACGATGTGATGACCGAGAAATCCGTGCGCACCGGTGACCAGAATCCGTTGAAATCTCGCCGTTTCGGCTTTCGGAGAAACGGGCTCATCCGCCCGCCGCTCGGGATGGGATGCCATAGACTGCATCGTAAGGTTATGGATTCGAGAATTCCCTGCGCCGCACAATTTGATACGCCCGGATCAATTCGGCGATGCCGTCCGCTAGCCCGATGCGCGCGCGAAAACCCGCGCGCTCAATCTTGTCGTGGCTGACGAGATAATCGCGTTTATCGGGATCCTTGCCGACCGGCGCCTCCAGCACAACGACATGAGGCAGAATCCGCCGAATCGCTTCGCCCAATTCGCGCTTGGTCAGATTGGCCTCACTGAGCCCCACGTTGAAGGCCTCTCCGCGCATGGCGTCAAAATGCCGCAGCGCAAAGAGAAACGCGCGCGCGACATCGCGCACGTGCACGTAGTTGCGACGGAAGTGAGGCTCGAAGAGCACGAGGAAACCGTCGGTGACCGCGCGATAGACAAAATCATTGACTAGAAGATCAATCCGCATGCGGGGACTGGCGCCGAAAACAGTCGCCAGCCGCAGGGACACCCCATGCCCGCTGGCGAGTACGGCCTGTTCGGCCTCGACCTTGAGACGGCCGTAGAGGGAAACAGGTCGCAGCGGGCTTTCCTCGGTGCAAGGCGCGTCCGGCGCGCCGATGCCGTAGCCACTGTTGGTGTTTGGAAAAATCACCGGTTGATCTGGCCGGCTCACCCGAAGCAGCCGATGGACGGCATCGAGGTTGATGGACCTCGCCTCTTCGGGCCACCGATCGCAGGCGGGCGCGCCGACAATACAGGCAAGTGGGATGACCGCATCGGACTCGGCCAGCAGTTCTCGTAACAACCGCTCGTCGCGTGCGTCGCCGCGGACGATGCGCAGTCGGGGGTCATGGCAGCAATCGAGTAGCGACGTCTGACCATACATGAAATTGTCGAGGGCGATGACTCGATAGCCCTCGGCGAGCAAGGCGGGTGTCAGAATGGACCCGATATAGCCGGCCGCGCCAGTGACCAACACGGTGCGGAATGATGGGGAATCGCTCATCGCATGCCCTGTTTCAATGCGCCCGATATCAGTACTCAGAGGGATGTTGCCCTGCCCTGCAGCGGTTTGCAAGCCTGCGTGTGGAGCACCGCGGGATTGGGCCCGCACCCCCGCAGGCATTTCAACCCATACTTTGTATCCGGAAAGGCCGGGAGTGTGTTGCCTGTGCGGACTCAGGCGAGACAGACAGAGAATCGTTGCGGATTAAGTGCAAGGAGGTGCACCCCAAAAGTTGAACCACCCAGATCACTTGATGAAGGGGCCGTATCGGGATAGAAGCAGGAGAGAGACCGAGGGAGGTACCTCCCTCGGCGCGGACCTGTGGAGGACCGACAATGGCAAAGCGGAAATACTC
>CALLML010000070.1 GCA_938005705.1 uncultured bacterium | reverse complement strand
AAGGACTTCGGGATCGAACGGGACGAGACGATCGGCGAGTGCGGAAGGTGGAAACGCAGATCATGGCTCACATCCGCCGCCGCGGGGCGGCGGGGAGGGGAAACTATGTCTATTGACAGCTATCCTTTGATGGGTGACCCTTTATCGCCCCTAGCATGCGAATATGCACGTAGCCCATGGGTTGCTCATTTCCATTTACACAGTTGTGTGAGTCAAGTTCTGCAATTAGGCCATGGTAATCCCATCGAGGAGTTATCCATAGACGCCGCGCCGACCGAGAATGGGCCCCATAGCTCGTCGGAGGTCGGATAGCGGCTGTGGGTAACGTGTGGCCTGTTGCACTTGATATTAGAAACCGCGAGCCTGGAAGAAGCCGGCGACCATCGCCCCAGGCAAAGGGCTTCATTCCTTATCCAAAGCGAACAAAGAACCGTTGTAAAAGTAACACGCAGATATTCTACCACGTACGATACCGTTTGAAAGATGGTCTGTATGGACCGCCTTCGCTTGCTTCTTTCTGGACGTCGGATACATTGGTAAAAAATAGGATGGAGTCATGAAAAAGCTGCTCGCCTTTCTCGGCGGAGATGTGAAGGACTTCAATGTGGGTTTTCTTTTCCTGCGGGTGTTCGCCGGCATCGCCATGATGACGCACGGAATCCCCAAGATTATCGCCGGACCCGGCCTGTGGCGGGGATTGGGAGGCGTCATGGCCCGGATGGGCGTTCCTGGGCCGGCTGTTTTCTGGGGCTTTATGGCCTCGCTGGCGGAAAGCGCCGGCGCACTGGGTATGGCGCTTGGTCTTCTAACACGTCTTTCCGCGGGCTTGTTGGCGATCACCATGGCTGTGGCGGCGTTCGTCGCCCATGCGAAGGACCCTTTCGAAGCGCGCGAGAAAGCACTACTCTATCTCTTCATCGCCCTGCTCTACGCTTTCCGGGGACCGGGACGCATCTCGGCCGATCGGCTCATCCGGGGGGGGTAATATTTTCGTAAAAAGGAGGCCACGGCGTATCCTCTCGGCGTCCACGTCATCGCAGTACGGCGCCAGAGCGACACCTCCTCATTCAACCGGCAGGCCCGCCGCACGGACGACGCGGTCCCGCAGGATAACGGCGGCGCCGGACCCCGGCATCTCTGCGACCATCTGCTTCGTCGCCCGGGCCAGAAGTCGCAAATACGCTTCACGGCGGGTCTTGTCCTCCAAACCCAGGGTTTCCATAAACTCCGCGGCGAGAACCGCCAAGCGGTGGGGAGCGGACGCAGCATGACCGGCGCCTCGTTCCGTCCAGTCAGCGGCCGAAACCCCTATTTCGGCAAGACGAGCGGTTCGTTCGCCTTCTTTGTTCCCATGCCGGACCAGCACTTTCGCCACCGGGCGTTCGGCATCGGATATGGCCCGGGCCTCCGTCCGATCCGGCCATTCGAGCTCGAACAGCACGGTGCGAGATTGGCCGGCGCTCAGGCTATCGAATCCTATCTCCAAGGGGGCGGAGGAGGACATCTTTTCCGAGTGCCCCATTGCTCTCACACTCTTTATTCGCGTGGTATCGAGAACGACTGCGACGTTGGCAAAATAATCGGGCGGAACATCACCGATCCTCAATCCCACACACAGCCACACACGATGGGGAGGCAAATGAGCTCGCACCAGCGCCGGATAAGCGACAATGGCGTTTTCTCCAGCTTCTGGATAGGGCACGTCAATTTCACGAAAAATACTATCTGGGAGCGAAAAGGCCTCCAGCCCCCTCAACACTTGTGCGGAAACGGTGGGGACCTCCCCGCTGAAGGCGACCGCCTCGCCCCGAGTTCTGGCCGCCTCAGGTGGCGGAGCCGGCATTGGCGCGGGGCGCAGAGGGGCGTGGTCCTCCGTGGGGTCCCCCGCCAGTCGCCGATATTTCAGCCGGTCCAGCGACGACTCCGCGACTTCCGCCGTTGGCACAATGGCGGCGGGTGCCGGCGTGAGCGCATAGGTGCGATTCGCTTCCGAACCCCCGGCGTCAGGCGCTTGGGCAGCGACGATCGCCGGCGATTGTGCGAGTGGCGCTCCCGCCGATAGCCTGTCCGCCGCATCGTCCCCCAAGGCCCTTCGAGCACGCATCGCCAAGACCGGTGCGCCAACGGACCCGCCCTCCGCTTCTCTCGCAGCTCGATCGATGTCCATTGGGCCTTCCTCCTGGAGCCATCCGGCTGCAACCGTCTGTCCGTCGCGATCCGTGCGCGCTAGTTCAGGAGGCGTGGGTTGCGCAACAATTTTTCCATTTTTCTCCGCGGCGGCGAATGAGGATTCAAATTCTTTTTTCGATCTGCGTGCCATACGCGATGACCGCTCGGAAGAAGTGATGACCAGCGCGACCAGTCCGACGGTGGCGAGCATGAACAGTGCGGCCAGACGGAGCGTCGCATCCCATTTCCACTGCGCCTTCGGTACGGGTATCATCACCCGTTTTCGCCGCTCGGCTGATAGGCGTCCGGTTGCGTGCGGTGCAAAAACGGGGTTTGTCAGGGCTTCGCGGGTCAGATCGAGGGTCGCCGCGATATCGCGGCTCAACGTCTGGCAGGCCTCGCATGTTTCGAGATGGCGCCGCACGATCTCCGTCTCGCGAGCCGTCAACTCACCGAGATGATAGGCGGTCAACTGTTCGCCAAGCCGCGCGCAATCCAAATTGAGGCCGCGCTTCATGTCACAACACCCCGTCTCGTCGCAAGCTCGCCGTGAGTTTTCGGGTGGCGGTGTGGATCAGACACCCCACCGTTCCGAGACGACGACCAGTGATCCTCGCGATTTCGTCGTAGCTGAGTCCTTCCTGAAGACGCAGAATCAGCACTTCGCGTTCCGACGGTTCCAAATCGCCCAGTCTTTCAATCACCACGCGCCTTCGATCGGACGCCTCCATCTCGGCCTGCACTGATGCAGGCGCGACCGTCTCACGTTCGAGGGCAGCTTCGTCATGGAGGCGACGGCGCCTCTGCTCAGCGCGGATATGGTCCACGGCGGCGTTATGAGCGGTCCGGTACAGCCATTGGCGGAGCCGCCCGTCGTTCGGCAATGCCGGCGTCCATCGGTGATAAAGGCGGATAAACACTTCCTGAACGACGTCCTCCGCAGCGGCGGAGTCGTTCAGGAAGCGAGCCGTATAACGTAGCAACGCGCCTTCATACTGAGCCACGACGCTCTCCCAATCCAGTTCGGCGGTATGGGCGCCGCCGATCATCGTTGGCGTGTCCGACATCGTTCCTCGATTTACCGCTTCGCCGTCTGATAAACGTCCGATGGCGGTATCGTCTTTAGTGAAAAAGCGCATGGACTGCCTGCAGAGCTTCTTCCGTATCTCCACTCCGTGGTCCGTTCGATCCTCGGGCAAGCTCAATCCCCCGCCGCCCCGATGCCCACCAGGCGAAACAGGACTGGGCGATAGGGAGAAGCTGCCAGAATACCGCGAAATATGCGAGTCTTTCCGATCGGCGAGGCCTGCCATAACTCCCGTCCTGCGGCGCGCAGCGCTATCAACACCGGCTCATGCAGAGCGCCAAGAAGGCGCAGGGCGTCCATCCGTTCGTGCCAAGGGGCCGACTAGCCCGGATTATTCATGAACGGCCTTGGAAATAGAGCGTTCGAGGGGTGGTCGGCGTAGGAATGGGCGCTGCGGAGGACGCGCCGGTGTCGCAGCGCTTCACCGGATGCTTGGGTGAGGGTGTGTTGATCCAATTTCGGCCAG
>CALLML010000069.1 GCA_938005705.1 uncultured bacterium | reverse complement strand
TCCGAACTGAAGAGCGAGGGGGGGTATTCGAAGTTCATGCGGGTCTTATACACCGCAACCTATACCCGCGTCAAGACCTAAAGAGTCGAAAAATTCGTATTTTTTTGAGGAGGGCGAGAAAAACCGGCGATTGGCGCGGGGTCGTAGGGTCAACAATGTTCGCATCCCTTCGCTGACACTTTTATTTACCGTTCATCCCCAACAACGCAATCGGTTCCTCAGAACCAGTTGAAACCTTACGGCTTTTGACGTATTATGATGATTGGAGGATTAAGGTATGATTGCACTTATTGTTTTTGTGGTCATTGTTCTTCTTTTGGCTGCCTTTATTATCGGAAGCTATAATAGGCTTGTTACGCTGCGCAATCGCTTCAAAAACGCATTCGCGCAAATTGACGTTCAGTTGCAGCGCCGCCACGATCTAATTCCGAACCTGGTCGAGGTCGCCAAGGGGTATTTGAAACATGAGCGAGAGACGCTGGAGGCGGTTATCGCGGCGCGCAACCAAGCCGTCGCCGCACAAAAGGCCGCTGCGGCGAACCCGGCGGACACCGCCGCGATCCGCGGGCTGGCGGGCGCGGAAGGGGCGCTGGGTGGGGTTCTCGGGCGGCTCTTCGCTCTGGCCGAAGCATACCCGAATCTGAAGGCCGACCAGAACATGCGTCAGCTTTCGGAGGAGCTCGCTTCGACGGAGAACCGGGTCGCATTCGCCAGACAGGCATTCAACGACGCCGTCATGACGTACAATACGGCGCGCGAGGTCTTTCCGACCGTGATCGTAGCCAATATGTTGGGCTTCAGTCCAGCGCAGCTCTTCGAGATCGAGAGTCCGACGCAACGCGCTGCGCCGAAAGTCTCCTTTACCTGATCGCGGGGCGGCCCGCATGGATTTCTTCGCTCAGCAGGACAGCGCCCGGCGACGCACCGGGCTGTTGATTGTTCTATTTTTCGCCGCAATCGCGTTGACCGTGCTCGCGGTCTACGCAGTTTTCGTGTTCCTGCTACCGTCTTTGAGCTCGGATAGCACGTCCGCCACGCGCGATTGGTGGGATCCTTCGCTGTTCGCGACGGTCGGTTTTGCCATCCTCGGAATCGTCGGTATCGGCTCGCTCTATAAGATCGCCGAGCTCGCTGGCGGGGGAGACCGTGTGGCTCGGATGCTCGGCGCGCGCCTCGTCTCGCCGCAAACCGCGGATGCCGACGAGCGAAAGTATCTCAACATTGTGGAGGAAATGGCGTTGGCCTCGGGCATTTCCCCGCCACCCGCCTACGTGATAGATGGCGAATTGGGCATCAACGCCTTCGCGGCGGGTTATCGCCCGGACGCCGCTGTCGTCTGCGTCACCGAGGGCGCGCTGCGCCGTTTGACGCGGGATGAATTGCAGGGCGTAGTCGCCCACGAGTTCAGCCACATTCTCAACGGCGACATGCGGCTGAATATCCGACTGATCGGCGTGCTGCACGGTTTACTGCTGATCGCGCTGATCGGCCAGGCGCTGCTGCGCACGGCGAGCTTTTCCGGCGGGCGCCGCCGTCGCTCCAAAGACGGGGATAAAGCCGGCGCCATCTTGTTGTTGATCGGCCTGGCGCTCCTGATGATCGGCTCCGTCGGCGTCTTCTTCGGACGCCTGATCCAGGCCGCCGTCTCTCGCCAGCGGGAGTTTCTGGCCGACGCAGCGGCGGTGCAATTCACGCGCAATCCGTTGGGGCTGGCCGGCGCGCTCAAGAAAATTGCCGGAGTCGCCGGCTCGCGCGTCGAACGCAACGGCGCCGAGGCGGCCAGCCATCTGTTCTTTGCGAACGCCCTGCGCGGCGGTCTGTTCAATCTTTTTGCGACACATCCTCCGATTATCGAACGCATTCGGCGACTCGATGCCACTTTCCCCCCGGCGACTCTCGCCTCAACGGCGAGGGATCCGGCGGAGCCCCTCGCCGCGTCGGCAGCGGAACTCACCGGATCGCTCACTGCGGCGTCGGTCGCCTCCCCTGCTGTCCCCACTCCTCCCCTGCTGAGATCATCTTCTTTGTCCCCACGGACGACTCAATCCTGGATGGATTCGATCGGCGCCCCTTGGCAAGCCCATCTGGCCGCCGTTCGTATAGTCCTGGATTCGCTTCCTTCGGAGGTGCGTGAAGCGGCTCGCGATTCAGCTGGAGCGAGAACGCTCATCTGCGCGCTTCTACTCGATCGCGATCATCGCGACTTGCGGGAACGGCAGCTCAATCTTCTGCGCGAGCTGGCCGGCGCCTCCTTCGAGGAAGATACCCGGCGATTGGGCGCGAAGCTGGACAACGTCCCTGACGGCTTTCGTCTGGCCGTGCTTGATTTGGCTCTGCCGACGATAAAGACGCTCCCCTTGGCCGAATACCAAGCGCTTGTCAAAAATGTGGATGCGTTGATTCGAGCCGACGATTCGATCACATTGTTCGAGTATGCCGCTCGCCGCATGGTGCAAAAGACGCGCGAAACCGCCGGGGGCCCGGGATTAGTGGCACAACCGCTATCTGCTTTCAGCGCGGAAATTTCTTGTCTGTTATCGGCGATGGCGCACGCGGGCCAGAAGGATCCCATCGAGGCCGAGCGCGCGTTTGCGCGGGTCGTTTCCGATTCTCCGCATAGTGTACGATTGAAATTTCTAGCACCGGAGCATTGCGGAGTGGATCGCATTGATACTGCGCTGCGGCGACTGGAGCGATTGGCGCCGGCAGGACAGCGATGGCTCCTCTGGGCAGCGCTAGAGTGTCTTGCGCACAACGGAACCGTGGAGCCGAAGGAGGCGGATCTCTTTCGCATCATCGCGGCCACTATGGACTGTCCCGTTCCGTTGTCATTGGCGTGAGGAACCGCCTGAGACAGGGCGCCGTGTTCAAACTCAGACGGTCCCCTACCCTCCTTTCTTGATTCGGATTGGACAAGCAATTATTCGAGATTTCGCTTCTCCAGTTCGTCTTCGTCAAAACCGAGGTAATGCCCCAATTCGTGTAGGAGAGTGCGACGGATTTCATCGCGGTAGGTCCGCTCATTTCCCCGCGCGAATGCCCACAGATTCTCCAAAAATAGCGTAATCTGAGAAGGAATCGGACATCTCCCTTCTTCAGTCCGCGAAGCGCCGACGAATAATCCGAAGGTTTCCGGCGCGACTCCGGAGCGAATGAGTTCTTCTGATGGAGTCCCTTCGCAGACGAGCGGCAGTGCGCGGGCCGCCATTCCCAGCTCCTGCGGCAGTTCTTCGTAGAGTCCCTCGGCTTCCTCGACAGCGATCCGCCGTAAGTCTTCAAAGGGTTTGTTTCGACGTCGCAATCTCATTTTGTTTTCCCGGGGTTTCCCGTTGACACACACGCCTTTGTCAAAATAGGTTATTGGCAGAATGGGCGCCATGAGAATCCAAAGGTAGCACCATGAATGTGATCGCTGTCATCATGGGAGGCGGAGCGGGAACACGATTGCAGCCCCTCACGCGTGACCGGGCGAAGCCGGCCGTGCCGATTGCGGGAAAATACCGGCTGGTGGATATTCCGATCAGCAATTGTATCAACAGTCATATCCGGCGGATGTTTTTGTTGACCCAGTTCAACAGCGTGTCGCTGCATCAGCATGTCGCACACAGCTTCCAGTTCGACCAGTTCCATCGAGGCTATGTTCGTTTACTTGCCGCACAGCAAACGCCAAGCTCTGTCGGCTGGTTCGAGGGCACCGCGGACGCCGTTCGCAAATCATTTCGCTATTTTCTCGATGAACAACCCGACTTGATCATCATCCTTTCGGGTGATCAGCTTTACCGCATGGATTTCAATGAGGTGATCGCCCAGCATGTGGAGACCCGGGCGGATGTCACTATTGCTACGAAGCCCGTACCCCGGTCCGAGGCCGGAGCGCTCGGCATCATGCAGGTGAACGATCAGAAGCGCATCACCCGCTTCGTCGAGAAACCGGGTGACAGTCCGCTACTTGACGATCTCCGTTCTCCTTTCGGCGGCGATCTTTATTTGGCGAGCATGGGTATTTATGTCTTTAATGCGAAAGTCCTGCAGGACCTTCTCGGCTCTTTGCCCCATTCGGACTTCGGGCGCGATATTATTCCGGAAGCCATTCAGCGCCACGAAGTGTACGGCTTTATTTTCAACGGCTACTGGCGGGATATCGGAACGATCGGTTCGTTTTGGAAAGCCAATCTCGAACTCACGGAACCCAATCCCCCGTTCACCTTTTATGATGCCCGGGCGCCTGTTTATACGCACATGCGCTATCTGCCGCCCTCGAAGATCAACTGCTGCGATTTGAACCGGACGTTGCTGTGCGAGGGGTGCATAATTACGGGGCACCGAATCTTGCATTCTATTGTAGGCATCCGCGCGGTCGTCGGGGAGGGCTCGGTAATCGAGCACTCGGTCGTCATGGGGTGCGATTACTATGAGGGAGAACGTCCGCCGCCTGAAGGCGACGTCCCACCCTTGGGCATTGGTCGCGACTGCTTTATCCGTAACGCGATTATAGACAAAAACGCTCGTATCGGTGACGGCTGTTACATCACACCGGATAACGTCCCGGAAGGCACATCTACGCCGCTCTATACGGTGCGCGATGGCGTCATTGTTATCCCGAAAAAGGCCGTGATTCCGCCAGGGACTCGCATTTGAAATCGGATTGCATCCACATTCGCGATTTGGCTCTCCGATGCATCATCGGCATTTTGCCCGAAGAGCGTCGCGAGAGACAGGATGTTATCATCAACATCACGCTGGAGTGCGACACTCGGCCGGCGGCGTGTACCGACGACATTCGCGACGCTGTGGACTACAAGAAGATCAAGCGCGCCGTGCTAAAGATGGTAGAAGCTAGCGAATTTCATTTGATTGAAACCTTGGCGGAACGTATTGCTGAAATCTGTCTGGCCCACCCCAAGGTCGCGGCGGTGCGGGTATCTGTGGACAAACCTGGCGCGCTGCGTTTTGCCCGCAGTGTTGCAGTGGAGATCGAACGATCCAATGAAATCCGGGACCGGAACCCCCGCAGATCCGCGGCGGGACGGCGGAGAGTTCGACCGCGTCGTATTCTTTAAGCCCGAATTTTGAACATGCCTTCCGGTTCCCGATTCTAGCTCATCTCACGCCGTCCGATAAGGGTGAGAAACTCTTCCCGCGTGGCGACGGAATTGTGAAAGCTGCCGAGCATCGCGGAAGTGACCATGGAGGAATTTTGCTTCTCGACGCCTCGCATCATCATGCACAGATGCTTCGCTTCCACCACCACCCCCACCCCTTCGGGATGCAGGTGATCCATCAGAATCCGCGCAATCTGGTGGGTCAGCCGTTCCTGAATCTGGAGGCGACGCGCATAGATATCGGCGATGCGTGCTAGTTTGCTGACCCCTACGACCTTCCCCCGTGGGATATAGCCGATGTGGCAGCGGCCGTAGAACGGCAACATGTGATGTTCACAAAGACTGTAAATCTCGATGTCCTTGACGATCACCATGTGGTTGGAATCGCTTTCGAAGAGCGCTCCATTGATGATCTCGGCCGGATCTTGTTTGTAGCCGCGCACAAGAAAAGCCCATGCCTCCGCAACGCGACGGGGCGTCTTGACCAGACCTTCTCGATTCGGATTTTCTCCGATCTCTTCCAATAATTTTCGGACAAGTTCTTCGATGTTTTGATGGTTCATAAGCCGCCTCCAAAAACCTGCCGACGCTAACGCAAATCTAACCGGATGCCAAGTGTGTAAGGTTGATTAGCTCTTGAGGGCGGACAAACGATGTTACAGCGAAAGACCGTCAGAATTCGAATTCGCACGGAGAGGACATTGGCCTCAAAATACTTTTTCATTATGATGAGCCGTCATTTCGAAGCGATCACCCCTTCGAAAGTTCATTTCAAGGCAACGCAGGTCAAATTTCAAAAGCCATGAAAATGTCGGAAGAACGAACCAGTTGTCGAGTTGTTCCGGAAAACTGGCTGGGGCCTTTGAGGTGGGAGTCTGTTTTTTCACATGCCGAACGACCGATCGAAGTGGATGTCGGATGCGGAAAAGGTCGTTTTTTGTTGGCGCGGGCGCGCCGACATCCCGAAATTAATTTTCTTGGTATCGAACGGCTTCTCGGACGTCTGCGCAAAGTGGATCGCAAGGCTGTGCGCGCAGGCCTCGACAATGTTCGCCTACTACGAGCCGAGGCGTACTACGCCACGATGTATCTTTTGCCGACCAATTCTATTACAACCTTCTACCTTTTGTTCCCGGATCCGTGGCCCAAAACCCGGCATCATGACCATCGCCTGTTCAACTCCAATTACGTTTCCGCACTCGCGCGCACGCTTGTTCCCGGCGGTGCCTTACACGTGGCGACAGATCATGAGCCCTATTTCGCTGAAATCAAAGAGGTAATACGCCGAGATGGGCGGTTTGAAGCGATTCCTCCATTCATTCCCGAGGAAGAGGAACGAACAGACTTCGAAATCGCATTCTTGGGGAAACGTCCTGTCTTTCGTTGCTCATTTCGTCGTCTTTTTTCTTTTGACGTAGGGCTCGGGACTGGTAGAATGTAAATGTAATCAAAACCAACGGGAGTATCGTCATGGCGGATAAAGAAGCGCTTTCTCGACAACCCGAAGAACCCGCGAAGCCGCCGGCTCAACCGGCGCCCAAAAGTGACACATCCCGAATTGACCTTGCGGATGCCGAACCATCTTTGGCTTCATCCGTGGCAGGCGAGCCTATGAGCGTGAAGGACGTACTTCGACCCGCGGAAGCTCCGCCAAAACCTGTTCCTGCGCGCCCGGTTACCACAGTGGTTCGGGCAGTCCCAGCGAGTGGCCCGAAAACCACAACGTCCCGGGTCAGTCTCGATGAGGCCAAAAACGAGACGAGTGCAATCGCAGGAGCAGCCAAGGACGCCACTGTTCGCGTGGATTTGACCAGCGTTTTGGGAAAGGAGGGCGCATCCGCGCCTGACCGCGCGGTTTCCTCCAAGCCCCCTTCGGAGGTGCGGATACGCGCCGCTGCCATCTCACCGACACCGCCGGCGGATGAGACCTCCCATATTAAACTGGATGTTGGCGGCCAAGCGACTTCGGAAGAAACCTCCCGTATTCAGCTGGACGCTAATGGTCAAGTGACTGCCGACGAAACCACGCACATCGTTCTCCATGGCGGGCCTCCGCCGAGTGCCGCGCCCAAGACGGTTCGATTGCAACGGCCTTCGACCCTGCCTAAAACAGTGGTGCTTCCGAAACCCAGTGAGCCCACCCCAACGGCGCCGCCGAAAACCGTGGTGCTAAAAAAACCCGGCGAAGAAGCCGAAGCAACAAAAGGCGCAACATCTCGTATTGCCGTTCCGGATGGCGTCGTCCAAGCAGGGCCCGTCACGCAACGAAAAACGATCCGTATCAAACGACCGGATACTGTTGCGTCACCCAGTGGTGGCAAAACACTGGTTATTGCGCGGCCATCCAGACCCGTTTCGGTTGCGCTTCCGGCGTCCGCGGAAGAGCAGGCGGACGAAATCGCCAAGGAAATGCACACCGAAAAAAATCCGGGCGCCGTATTTGCCATTCTAGCGCTGGCGGCGGTTTTGGTTGCCGCTGTGTTGACATATATACTCGCCGCGCAGACGTTCGCCCCGACTCTGCCTTTTCCAGGCCGGCTGATGTAACAGACGGCCTTAGATTTTTAGGCGTACTCGGCTCAATCCCACTTGAGGGCGACAGTTCTTTGTTTTCAAGGGCCTCAAAATTGAAGGGCCTTTTTCTGGAGAAGACGCCATGCGTCCGTTCCAATGCGCGCCAAATTCAATAACTCTCGCAACTGGTCTTCTGAAAAGGGCGCATGCTCAGCCGCACCCTGAATCTCGATCATCGCGCCCGAACCGGTCAGAACGACATTCATGTCGACATCCGCAACGGCATCTTCGGCATGCGTCAAGTCTAGCAGAGGCTTTCCTCTGAAAAGCCCAACGCTGATGGCCGCCACGGAATCCCGTATCGGCCATCCGGCAATTCTTCCTTCGTCTAGCGCACGCCGCAAGGCCATCGCTGCTGCCACATAAGCGCCGCTGATGGCCGTCGTCCGTGTCCCCCCATCGGCGCAAAGCACATCGCAATCCAGCCATAACGTGCGCGCTCCCAACGACTTCAAATCGGTCACCGCTCGCAATGCACGTCCAATCATACGCTGTATTTCCACGGTGCGCCCCCCTACCCGCCCGATAGAGGATTCGCGCGCCGTGCGCGGAGATGTGGCATAGGGCAGGAGACTATACTCGGCGGTGAGCCATCCACCTTCGACGCCCATTTCACGCATCCACCGTGGCACGCCCTCTTCGAGCGATGCCGCGCAGACAACCTGCGTCTTTCCCAGGCTGACCAGTGCCGAACCGCCCGCTGCCGGTGCGATACCCGTTTGAATGAGCATTGGACGTGTTTCATTCCACCGACGACCGTCTTCTCGATCCTGCGACAGCAGCGCAATCCGTTCGGTTTCTGATTCGATCATCATTTCCTCCGTGGTTTGCTGCGACCTCGCCGTCCTCTGTGGGATATGTTCCGTTGCGGCGAACCATCCGCTATCGCCGCAAGAATACCCGCACTCGTCAAGCTGACCACCATGCTACTGCCACCATGGCTCACGAAAGGCAGCGGAATGCCCGTCAGTGGCAGCGCGGCCGTTACACCAGCAACATGAAGCAGGACCTGCATGGCTAGCATCGCCACCAAACCGCCTCCGAGCAAACGCGAAAACAAAGTCGTCTGCGCACCGGCGCCCGCAAGCGATGCGGCAAAGAAGGCCGTATAGACGGCGAGCAACAAACCGCACCCGATATATCCGATTTCCTCACCCATTACCGCATAAATGAAATCCGAACCTGCAATCGGAATCAAATGCGGGGAACCTGCGCCCAATCCACGTCCCCAAAATTTTCCGTGATAGAGCGCAGCCAAACCCTGTAAAAGCTGCCATCCGCCGCCCACCTCCTGACGGTAGGGATTGCGCCACACGGCCCATCGCACACGGGCGTGTGGAACGATATGAAAGGCGATAACGGCCGCAGCCACGGTTAAAAACAATCCGACGACCGCATGCCAGGCCCGGCCGGAAAACATCGCGTAGACGCAGACCCACACCAGACACAACTGCAACGCCATGCCGAAATCTCGATGCGCCGCCAGCAGCAACAGCGGAACGCCTACCCAGAGCATAGCAGAAGGCGCCAACCGCCACCAGACGGGAACACCTTTTTCATTCATCCGTTTGGGTATCGACGACAACCAGCCAGCGGCGCACATCGGAATCAAAACTTTCACTATTTCAGAAGGATTCATACGGTTTGCAATAAAAACACCGCCGCGGAAACGATGGCCAAAAACAAGAAGCGCCGCCAGCAATACAATTACCCCCCACCCGGCCGGCACTGCAAGTGAGGCCAACGCTTGATGACGCCCCCGTCGAAGCCCCAACCACATTAACCCCATAGATGAAGCTCCAACGACATACGCCCAATCTGTGCGCGTGGACGGCCATTCGGCGGTGGCGGATCCCAAACGGAATCGAAATAGCAAGCCGATGCCAGATAACACAAGTGCTGTCGCTAATATGGCCGCCGCGGGAGGCGAGGGACGAAATGCCGCCAGTGATACTGTAACGGCTAGCAAAAACAAGCCCGCCATGCCCAACCCCGTCGGCCACAATGGTGCCTGGCTCATTCGGACAAGCCCTAGCCAAGTCCAACCGACTGCCAGCACTGCCAGCGTCGTTCCCCAGAGCCTCCACGGAAACGATGCCGATGTATTGTTTGTTCGTTTGATGGAACTCACGGATGACCACCCTCATCGCGCGGCTCAAGCAGACCCCATTCGGCAGCTTTTGCCAGAAGATCAGCGGCCACAGGAGCGGCAGCGAGTCCACCGGCCCCACCTTGTTCGATCAGTACAACAATCGCCAGTCGAGGGCGTCCATAGGGGGCGAAACCGGCAAACCAGGCATGATCGGGACCACGAGGGTTCTGAGCAGTACCTGTTTTGCCAGCCACGTCAAGTCCCGGACGATCCGCGCGGCGGCCGGTGCCTCGATGAACCGCATCGCGCATCAACGATTTGATGGAGCGTGCGGTCTCTGTTCGCATCAAGCGTCCCAAAAGTTCGGGTACCGTCCGGACATCCAGATGTGGTTGCCAAGCCAGACCGTCGTTGGCGACAGCCGCGGCAATGACAGCCATGTGAAGCGGAGTGACCAAAAGCGACCCTTGGCCGATAGCCGCTTGGGCGCGCGCCCCGGCACGATGGGCGTTCTGTGCTATCCACCGACCGGTCGAAGATGCCAAGCGGCCCTCCGCCGTCTGAAACAACGGCAGGGGGTTCTCAATACAAAAACGATGTCCCGCCTCCAGCATCACTTCGGGAGAGAACCGGACGCCCAATTGAGCAAAATATACGTTTGAGGATCGGACAAACGCTTCGCGGAGATCCAGGCGGCCATGCCCTTTCCATGCGAGTCCCTCGCGCTGCGCCGCATAATACTCATGATCCCTTATAGGGCGGGCGCCGAGTTCCGGTACAAAGCCGGCCGCGGGACAATCCAAAACACCCTGTAATCCCGCTTCGATTGCTATCGCGGCCGTCACGATTTTGAACGTAGAGCCCGGTGGATATAGTCCATGAATTGCCCGATTCAACATGGGCGCGTCGTTGGGGTCGGCGGCCAAGGCGGTGGCCGGCGACTCTGGATCGAACGCGGGCGCGCTGACAATGGCACGAATAGCCCCACTGTGAGGGTCCAAGATGATAATGGCGCCGCGCCGCCCCCCCAGCCGCTCATAGCCCTCGCGTTGAAGACGCGCATCGATCGTTAAACGCACGTCATGTCCCCGTGCGCGATCGGGGCGGATTAAATTATGGAGAAACAAACGGCGTTCTTCGGGCGTGACCATGGTCTGACCGGCAAGCAAAGCATCTGCCGCCCGCTCGACGCCGCTCGAACCGAACTGCGTATCAAAAAAACCCACCACGTGGGCGGCCGCCGGTCCCAGTGGATATCGCCGAATTCCCGGTAATCCTTCATCATCCCGCGCCAATTCCACGCCGTTGACGTCCAGCACGCGCCCCCGCTGGGGACGGGCAACACCTGCCCATGGACGACGGTCGTAGCGTCTGAGAAAGTTCACAAATTGGGGAGCCGCGAATCCCGCAAGTTGCCAACGCGCTTGATGTATCCAGAGTGAAACCAGCGCAACCGCGATCGCCCCTGAGAGCCAGGAATACGTCCGCGTGCCGATGCGGCAGCGAAAAACGGACAATACAAAACCGACTAGAGCGAAGAAAAATGCAACGCGAAAAAAAACCCAGGCCCAACCCGCGGTTGTCTCATTTAGCAACTGGGAGATCCTTTCCAACACCGACATACGAACGATTTCGCCTTTTTCTTTATACGGTCGTCTTCGGAGACACGAACTCCTCGGCATCCTACGGCTTGTGGACCTTCGCACGCAATGGCAACAAAATTCATTCTCAAAAAATGTCCTTTTTCTGCTCCATTTGCCGCCCCCATGCGCATCATCGCATGGCGCGCGTCTGCGGGCAGTGAGGCGACGAAACCGTCGACAGCGGTTTTGCGAAGGGAATGTTACAAGATTCCTAGCCGGCATTGGCCAGAACATGTCCCCCTATCCGCGAAAGTCCGGTCTCGGCCCCACGATAAATCACCAACGACGATCATCATGAAGCGATGAGGAACAATGTCCAATTTTATTCTCCGCCAGCAGTTGGTAACCCCATGCTTCTCGCTCGCATCCATTGCGCACCTCAAACGGCTATCGCACACTCGACTATGGCACGGGCGATTCCTGGCGCCGCCTGCATACGGCTTGACTCTTCGGCCAGGCGCCGGCCCTCCCTCATCCGGATGCGTGAGGAAACCACATTCCAGAAAGGCTGCCGGACAAGGGGTCCGCAGTCCAGCGAATGAGCCTCGGCGAAAACCCCGGTCATTTGCTCCCAGCCGTTGTACGAGACGCCGCTGCATAAGAAAACGAGAATCGTATTTTCCGCATCCCGATGGTGCTCCGGAACGTCAGAGGCACCGCAGGGCGCAATGTACGTTTCGACGCCATGCGCAAACGCATCCATCGCGGAGTTGAAGTGTACACGGACAAATCAATCGGCTCCACGTTTGGCCGCCCACCGCACTCGTTCATCTAAGGCAAGGAATTCATCCGTATTGTGGGTCAGATAAACCTGGAGGAGGCAATGGCCATTAAAGTATGCACACGCAGAACCACGTCGAGGAGCGCCGGACCCCGGATTTGAGACCAGAGGCATCGTTATGGTATGCGGTCTTCCGCGGGCGCGGAAAGGCGCGGGAGATGGGCAAGCAAAGGCAACACTGTGCGGAGTCCAAGGCGCGGGTGGCGCTGGAGGCGGTCAAGGGCAAAAGACGGTCCATGAGATTGCTCGGGAGTACGAGGTGCACCCGGTACAGGTACAGGTCAGCCAGTGGAAGAAAGACCTGGTCAAGCGCCTGCCTGGAGTCTTCTGGCGAAAGCCAGATCCGGAGGCCGAGATATTGGTTCGACAGAAAGAGCGTCTGGAGCGGAACATGGGGCTGAAGTCGGTGTGTCCCCGCCGGAGATGGAGTGTGCCGCACAATGGGAGTGAAAGGTTGACCTATCTCGCGACATGGAGATTGTGTGTCCCAACCAGGCGTGGTGCGCGGACATCGCATACCTTCCGATGCGCGGCAGGTTCATGGACCTGACGGTTGCCCTCGACAGGTATTCGCGGAAGGCGCTCGGCGGGGGCCTGTCGAACACTTTGGATACGGAGAACTGCCTGGCGATCACACCAGGCGCTGGGAGTTCTGACGCCGCAAATGGCGTACGAAGGAAGACTGGCGAATCTCGCATAATCGGCACCGCCCCCAAAAACACCCCAGCGAAACGAAGCTGTGCGTGGCGGCGAGGAACCCGCCCCACGTGTGCGCAGCATGGGCATGGACTGGTTATCTGGGAGGAGATAACCGGATGAAGTGACGACCATCGTAGGGAGGGGCCAGGCGGAGGCCACGAAGCCGATCGCTGAAAGAAGCCCAGAGCC
>CALLML010000068.1 GCA_938005705.1 uncultured bacterium | reverse complement strand
GGAGCTCTGCCGATCCTGGCCGAAATTGGATCAACACAGCCTCACCCAAGCATCCGGTGAAGCGCTGCGACACCGGCGCGTCCTCCGCAGCGCCCATTCCTGCGCCGACCACCCCCCGAACGCTCTATTTCCAAGGCCGTTCATGAATAATCCGGGTTAGTCTCGTTTTTTCACGGCTTTTTCTGTACATTGAAGACGTCGCTATCGCTCATGATTTCTTGGGATATCGAACTAGTCTCGACCGGCGCCGAGCTGCTCAATGGGCGATCCGTCAACACCCACGCGCGCCTGCTCGGCGGTCGCATGCGGGAGATCGGTTTCCGCCTGCGCCGCGAAACCACCGTCGGCGATGTGGAAGCCGACATTGCGCATGCGGTGCGCGAAGCCTTGGCACGCGTTCCGATCGTCTTCGTCAGCGGAGGATTAGGTCCGACCTGTGACGACCTCACGCGCGAAGCCGTCGCCGGTCTGCTCGGACGCCCGCTGCGAGTCGATGAAACGGCGTTGCGGCGTCTCCGCGAGCGCTACCACCGCCTGGGGCGCGAACTGACGGAGTCGCGACGACGCCAGGCGATGGTCATCGAGGGCGCCGCCGTGCTGCCCAACAGCGCCGGCGCCGCGCCGGGTCAGCGGCTGGAAACCTCGGAGGGCCGCCTCCTTTTTCTGCTGCCCGGTCCGCCCAACGAGTTCTCCGCCATTTTGGAGGAAGAGATTATCCCCTGGCTGCGCGAACGATTCCCGTCCGTCCGCCCGCCGGCGCAGCGTATCTTTCAGTTGTGCGGCCTGCCGGAATCCGACGCCGTCGAACGGCTGGCGGACGCCGGTTTTTCGCCCGAGCCGCTCGAACTGGCATACTGCGCTTCGCCCGGCAATTTGGAAATCCGGCTGACCGGCGGGCCGGACGATGCGGCGCTCGTCGCGGCAAAGGCCGATGAACTTCGCCGCATCCTGAACTCGTTTATCTATACGGAAGGCCGTGATGACCTCGCGCACGTGGTCGCGGAGGCGGCGCGCGCCGCGCGCGCAAGCATCGCCGTAGCCGAGTCCTGCACGGGCGGCGGCATCGGCCGGCGCCTGACTGCGGTGGCCGGCAGCTCCGAGTGGTTTCGCGGCGGCGTGATCGCCTATGCCAACGAGGTCAAAGAACGACTGCTCGGCGCGCCGCGGGAGGTTCTCCAGCGCGAGGGTGCCGTCAGCGCGGCGATCGCCGAAACAATGGCCCGCGGCGTGCGTGAGCGCCTCGACGCCACACACGGCCTTGCCGTCACCGGCATCGCCGGTCCCGGCGGCGGCACGGCGGAGAAACCGGTAGGCCTCGTCTTCATCGCTTGCGCGGATGTCGAGGGGTGCGCCGTAGAGCGACATCGGTTTTCCGGGGATCGCGAAACCGTGCGGCTATGGGCCACCCAATATGCCCTCAACCTTCTGCGACGACGGCTGGGCATCGAAAAGGGAAACTCCGTATGACGGTTTTGCCGTGACCCTCCGGCTATCCTTATGCGATGAATCCCTCTTATGAACACTCGCGAGCGATTTCATGCCGTCATGAATTTCAAGCCCTTTGATCGTCTGCCGATGATTGAATGGGCGATGTGGTGGGACAAGACGATCGCGCGCTGGCACAGCGAGGGGCTGCCGGCCTCCTGCTCGGACCGCTACGATCTGTACGACTATTTCGGCCTCGATATGTACCGGCAGGACTGGATCCAGGCTTGGACACCGGACTGCCCGAAGCCCGCCTTCCACGGCGCGGGCATCATCGAAAACGAGTCTGACTATGAACGTTTGCTTCCGATGCTCTATCCGCCGCTCGAGCCGTGGCGAATTCGTTGCTGGGAAGATTGGGCGGCCGAACAGTCGCGGGGCGACGCCGTGCTCTGGTTCACGGTCGAGGGCTTTTTCTGGCTTCCCCGCACGCTCCTTGGCATCGAACGCCACCTCTACGCCTTCTATGACCAGCCCGATCTCATTCACCGGATCAACGGCGACCTCGCCGAGTGGATGCTGAAGATCATGGACGCCCTGTGCGCGATCTGTGTTCCGGACTTCATGACGTTCGCCGAGGACATGAGCTACAACAATGGCCCCATGCTCTCGCGGGAGATGTTCGACGAGTTTCTGAAACCGTATTACGACCTCGTCGTCCCGATCCTTCACAAGCAGGGAATTCTCGCCATCGTGGATTCTGACGGCGATGTCACCGCGCCCGCCCATTGGTTCGAGGCGGCGGGGCTCGACGGCATTCTGCCGCTCGAACGACAGGCCGGCGTGGACATCGCGCGTCTGCGTCGTGAGCATCCCACGATGCGCTTTATCGGCCATTTCGACAAGATGACGATGGACAAAGGCGAAGCGGCGATGCGCGCGGAGTTTGAACGCCTGCTGCCGATCGCCGCGGGAGGCGGTTTTCTGCCGAGCGTGGACCATCAGACGCCGCCTGGCGTCTCGCTGGAAAACTACCGCGTCTATCTGCGTCTCTACCGCGAGTATGCTGAGGAGGCCGGTCGCCGTTCGCGCGCGGAGGGCATCGTTGGGGCGGCGTCGCAGGTTTGACGGAAAAGATAACATGTCCGATCTATTGACTCATTGGGCGGTGTTTGAGGATATGCGCCGGCTCGCAGCGCACGATGCGAAAGTCTGTTCGGCTTTTTCCACGGCGCTGGAGCAGGAAACCGACATCGCGCGGCTCGGTGCGTTGTCGCGCGGCGGGCTTCGGTGGATTCCGGCCCTTCTCGCGCGCTACCGCGCGGCAACCGGCGTGACGCCCGACGATCCTGTGAACGCACGGCGCAAACTCGCGTTTGCGCTCGGCGGTATCGCCCATTACGCTGCTGACCTCCTGATGAAACCGCTGATGAGCCGCGTGGCCCAGGCCGATTGGCATGCGGCGCACGCGGCGCTGCAGCGCGAAGGTGCGGGCGGACCGCGCGCGCAGGTGAAGGTCTCCATTCGCGAAGTCTCCGCCTACTACGACTGTCATGTTTTCCGCGCCGTCTATGGCGACGGCGTCGAGCCGCCGTTCACGCCGGACCGCTTCCTGCTGGCTGCGAACACGGGCGATGCCGCTCACGCGCTGGAATCATTCGTGCGCGCACTCTTCCAGCGTGCACTGCTCTCCTGCCACACGCTCGCGCCGCCGTCCGACGATGTCGAGCCCTGGCTCGACCGTCTCTTCGCCCTCTTGCAGCCGCTCTATGTCAGCCTCGAACTGTACGCCCGCGTCTATGCGGCGCCCGATCCGGCCAAAATGGCCGTCTACGAAGTGGAGACCTCCTTCTATCGCGCGGACGACCCGGCCGTGCGCGCGGCGCGTCGGGCGCAACGAGGTGAACGCCTCGCGGAAGCCGATCTGGAAGCCCTCCTCGCCGAAAACGCCAATCGTGGCGCGTATGGCCAGGCCGTTGCGCTGGCCCTGCGACGCCTCCGTGAAGGCTCCGCTTACTGGGAGGGAAAAACCGAAATACCGCCGGATGTGCGGCAATAAAGATCGTGAGGACCCCGCCATGCCCGAAACACCCCTTATCGGCCCATTGAAATCCTGCCCCCTCGTCCGTCGCCATCCAGCCAATCCCGTGCTCTCGGCGCGCGATGTGCCCTATCCGGCCACGCTGATCTTCAACGCCGGAGTGACGAAGTATCAGGGTCGGTATGTAATGATCTTTCGCAACGACTACGGCGATTATCACCGAACGGGCCGCTTCGAGGGTACCAATCTGGGGCTCGCCTTCAGCGACGACGGCGTTCGCTGGGAGGTCGCGCCAAAACCGTGTTTCGAGCTCAGGAGCGATGAAGTCCGGCGCGCCTACGATCCGCGCCTGACGGTCCTCGACGGACGCTGTTATCTGTGTTTCGCCGTGGATACTCGACACGGCATACGCGGCGGCATCGCGGTGACAGACGATTTTGAGCGGTTTGAGATCCTGAGCCTCAGCGTGCCGGACAACCGGAACATGGTGCTCTTTCCCGACCGAATCGGCGGCAAATATGCCCGGCTGGAGCGCCCGTTCCCTGTATACAGCCGCGGCAGGCGCGACCGCTTCGACCTCTGGTTCTCCGATTCGCCCGACCTGCGTTACTGGGGCAATGCTCAACTGGTCCTCGCAGTGGAGGATGTGCCGTTCGCCAACGACAAGATCGGACCCGGCGCGCCGCCGGTGCGCACGCCGAAAGGCTGGCTGGCGGTTTTTCATGCGGTGGACCTTGATCCGTCGCGCGGCAAGAACGGGTGGGAACCGCGCTGGCAGAAACGCTACACGGCGGGCCTCATGCTGCTGGACCTGGAGGAGCCCTGGCGCGTGATCGGCCTCTGCCGCGAGCCGCTGCTGGCGCCGGAAGCGCCCTACGAGCGCGACGGCTTCCGCAACGACGTGATCTTTCCCGGCGGCATGATTCTGGAGGATTCCGGCGAGGTCAAAATCTATTATGGCGCCGCCGACACAGTCGAGGCCCTCGCCACCGCGGACCTCGACGACCTGCTCGCGCTGTGCGAACCGGTGAACCTGAAACACGAGGCTTTTGCAATGTCGTGAAAAAGCAGCCATAACTCCGTGATTCCGCGGTGCGTGGCGGGAGGGTTCCATGCCGCGCGAAACCCCCTATTGGGCGCATGTCGGAAAATTTCCCGCCGAGGGGCATGGTCTGAAAGAGCATTTATTGGCCGTGGGGCGCCGAGCCGCGGAATTCGCCGCGGCTTTTCAGGCGCGTGAATGGGGCGAATCCGCGGGGCTGTGGCATGATCTGGGCAAATATTCGTCGGAATTTCAACATTACCTGCAAATCCCGACGGACGCCTCCGCCGAAACGTCGCCCGGCCATGTTGACCATTCCACCGCTGGCGCCCAACACGCCGCCCGGCGGATTCCGATCCTCGGACACCTGTTGAGTTATGCGATCGCCGGTCACCATGCCGGGTTGTTGGACGGTCGCTCTGAAGAGGCGGCGCAGGAAAAACGGCTGAAGAAGCCGTGCGCAGTCTGGGAGCATGGTCTGGCCGAACTGCCCGACCCGCCGGACCTCCAGCCGCCCGATTTTCTGCGCGCGGCCTTCGGAAAAAAAGACGCCTTCGCGATCGCCTTCTTCGTCCGGATGCTGTTCTCCTGTCTGGTGGATGCCGATTTTCTCGACACCGAACGGGCGATGAATCCGGAGAAGTTCGAAACCCGACCCCGTTTTCCAAGCCTTGGAACACTGGCCGCCAGTTTTTTCCAATCCTTGGAAAAGATGGAACACAAGGCGGGGACGGAAGACATCAATGCCGTACGCCATCAAATTCGTCGGGACTGTGAACACGCCGCGGACCAACCGCCGGGATTCTTCTCGCTGACCGTCCCGACCGGCGGCGGGAAGACGCTTTCTTCCATGGCCTTTGCCTTGCGGCATGCGCTTCGCCATGATCTCCGCCGGGTGGTCTATGTGGCGCCGTTCACCACCATCATCGAGCAAAACGCGGGGGTTTTTCGCGAACATCTGGGTAGAGAGGTCGTTCTGGAACACCACTGCAATTTGGACCCGGAAAAGGAATCCGAGGCCGCGCGCCTCGCGTCCGAAAACTGGGACGCCCCCGTCATCGTGACGACGTCGGTCCAGTTCTATGAGTCCTTGTTCGCCAACAAGCCCTCGCGCTGCCGCAAGCTCCACCGGATCGCGCGCAGTGTCATCGTCCTTGATGAAGCCCAGACGCTGCCAGTGAATTATCTGAAGCCGTGTCATCGCGCGCTGGAATTGCTGGTGCGGGATTATGGTTGCACCGTGTTGCTCTGCACGGCCACGCAACCGGAAATCCGAAGACGGCCGGGCTTTGAGATCGGTCTGGAGGGTGTGCGTGAGATCATGCCGGACCCGGCCAAACTCTACCACTCGCTCGAGCGCGTGGAGGTCGCCCGACTCGGACTTCAAAACGACGCCCAACTGCGTGAGCGGATTCTCGCCGAAAAGCAGGCGCTCTGTATCGTCAACACCACCCGTCACGCCCGCCTGTTGTTCGACGCCATCGGGCCGGCGCCGGGGCATTTTCATCTCAGCGCCCGCATGTGCCCGGCGCACCGCCACTTGCGGTTGTGGCAAATCCGCCGCGCCTTGAAATCCGGCGCCGTATGTCGCGTCATCAGCACTCAGGTGGTCGAGGCTGGCGTGGATTTGGATTTCCCCGTGGTCTATCGAGCTATGGCGGGATTGGACTCGATAGCTCAAGCGGCGGGACGGTGCAATCGCCGCAACAAGCTCGGCCGGCCTGGTGGCGTCTATATTTTCACCAGCGAACACGCCTCCGCGAATCGTTATTTCGCCGACACCGCCCAGTGCGCCGCCCAAGTTCTGGAAATCCATGCGGATCCGCTCAGTTTGGAAGCCAACGAGCGTTTCTTCCGACTGTACTACTGGGATCAGAAAGCGCGGTGGGACGCGCATCACATCCTGGAAAATTTCCACCTTGAGCAAAACCGTGACTTTCCATTCAACTTCAGCTTCGAGACGGCCGCACGGAATTTTCATCTGATCGACGATGCATCCGAGTGCGCAGTTCTCATTCCCTGGGGACGGAAAGACCGAACGCTGTGCCAGCGCCTCCGCGCGATGTCGGCGCCCGACCGCGAGACGTTGCGTCAGGCGCAGCGGTTAGCGGTGCGGGTGTTTCCCGCCGAATGGGCGCGCCATGCCGGACGCGACATCAAGCTCATTTACGACAATCTGGGGATTCTCGAAAGTCCTCAGACGCATTACGATGCCCATACCGGTTTGAATTTGGAGGCCGAGGGACCCGGCATGTATCTAACCCGGATTATTCATGAACGGCCTTGGAAATAGAGCGTTCGAGGGGTGGTCGGCGTAGGAATGGGCGCTGCGGAGGACGCGCCGGTGTCGCAGCGCTTCACCGGATGCTTGGGTGAGGCTGTGTTGATCCAATTTCGGCCAGGATCGGCAGAGCTCCGCCACCCGGCGGGAAAGCCGGTGGACAGACC
>CALLML010000067.1 GCA_938005705.1 uncultured bacterium | reverse complement strand
TATTCGAAGTTCATGCGGGTCTTATACACCGCAACCAATACCCGCGTCAAGACCCAAGTGGTCGAAAAATTCGTATTTTTTGAGGAGGGCGAGAAAAACCGGCGATTGGCGCGGGGTCGCTGGGGTAAACGATTTTCGCCTCCCTTCGCCGGCGCCTTTATTTGCTGTTCTTTTCCCACATCGCAATCGGCTCATCGACACCATAGACCCCTCGAAAAAAAAGTTGTTTGTGATAAGATTGAAAAGGTTTCGTGAGAGCAAAACACCCAACCATCAGGACGAAGGAGACAGACGCGGATGATCAAAGTAAAAGTCGTGGGCGCCGGCGGCTATGGCGGCGTGGGGATCACAGAGCTGTTATTACAACACCCCGAAGTGCGGATCGTTTGTCTGGCGGCGGCCTCAGAGACGGGCATGGCCATGAGCGAATTGTATCCGCATTTGGCGGGCTTTTGCGACTTGCCGATTCTTCCCTACGACGATCCCAGGGCCCAAGAACCTGCGGATATGGTCTTTTTCGCCACGCCGGACGGCGTGGGGATGCAGTACGCTGCTGACGAATTGGCGAAGGGCGCCAGGGTCGTAGATTTCAGCGGAGATTTCCGCTTTGAGACCGCCGAGGAACATGCCGAATACGCTCGCCGCGCCGGCAAACCGATGGAACACCGCGCCCCCCACTTGCTGAAGACTGCCGTCTATGGATTGCCGGAATTGCATCATCCGCGCTTGAACGCCGAAGCGCGCTTGGTGGGTAACGCAGGGTGCTTCGCCGTCAGCGTGCTGCTGGGGCTGGCGCCAGCGGCGGCGGCGGATCTCGTGGACCCGCGGCGAATCATTTGCGATTGCAAGACCGCGATCTCCGGAGCGGGAAAGAAACCCGTAGCGACATATCATTACCCCGCACGTTATGAGAATATGAACGCCTACAAACTGGCAGGGCATCAGCATGTGTGCGAGGTCGAGCGTGAGTTGCAACGCATTTCGGGCCGCGAGTACCGCTTGACGTTCACCACACAGGTCGTGCCCATGTGCCGGGGCATTTTGTCGTGTCTTTACGGCGATCTAAGGGAGGGTGTTACGCCGGCAGAGGTCCAGGAGGCCTATCGTGAATACCATCGATCGCACCGATTTGTCCGCCTCTATGACCGCAAAGCTAATGTCGGTACGATCCATGTCCGCGGCAGCAATTTCTGCAATTTGATCGTGGACGTGGACGAGCGCACACGCGTATTACGCGTGATATCGCACATTGACAATCTAGTGAAGGGCCAGGCCGGCAACGCTCTCCAAAACATGAATATACTGTTCGGCCTTCCCGAAACCCTTGGTCTCGATCGTCCCGGGCAGAACCCTTGAAGGGCGAAAGGTGCCCGCATGTTTGCGGCGCGCAAAAGACAAATGCGCCAATCCAAGTAAATTCCGCTTTGCCGATGGCGGGGCGTTAGTACGCCATTCTGAGATGGCTTTCCACTTTCCTTCTGCGCACCACTTCGCCTGGATGTTCATCAGCGCCCGGTTGTGAATGCCGAGCTCAAGAGGGAGAACGCATGGCATAGCCCAACCCCGGTGAATCTCAAACCGGAGCCGACGATTGTGATATTGGGGGTTGTTGTCTCTGGGGCGAATTGATAGGATATTCGCGGCCGTGCTAGACGGGGCGTCAGCGGTGCCCTGAACCCTGGAAACCTGGGGCGACCTGCAACCCGCTACAGCAGGGTTGAATTCCCCGGCGAGGCGGATTCGCGGACGGCAGGCATGTTGGACGAAGGCGTTGAACATTGGGTCCCGCGCGACAGACGCGGACGAACCTTGTCAGGACCGGAAGGTAGCAGCAATAAGTCCGGCCGGCTGGGCGCCGCGGGGTAGCCTGGTGGGAGCTGGAGGCCAACGTTGCCGCCGTTAGTCGGATGCGTCGAACCGGGGTGCACGGCTTGATTTTCATCACGCTGCCGAGAGTGGATTCATGGCCTACGAAGTCATCGCCCGAAAATACCGGCCTCAACAATTTGCGGAGGTAGTCGGACAGGAACACGTCACTCGGACGTTGGCCAACGCCATCGTCGCCGGTCGGGTCGCGCATGCCTATCTATTCGTGGGGCCGCGCGGGATCGGAAAGACCTCGATCGCCCGAATCTTTGCCAAGGCCTTGAACTGTGCGGGCGGGCCTCGGGTGGAACCCTGCGATCACTGCGATTCTTGCCAGGAGATCATCGCGGGCCGATCCATGGACGTACTCGAAATAGACGGCGCCTCCAACAATGGTGTCGAGCAGGTTCGCGATCTACGCGATAACGCCCGCTATTTGCCGACGCGCGGCCCCTACAAAATATTCATCATTGATGAAGTGCACATGCTTTCGATCGCGGCGTTCAATGCGCTGTTGAAGACGTTGGAAGAACCCCCGCCGCATGTGAAGTTTATCCTGGCAACAACCGAACCCCAAAAGGTTCCCGCGACGATCGCTTCCCGCTGCCAGCGCTTTGACCTTCGCCGAATCGCCACGCGGGATATAACGCGTCATCTCGCCGACATCGCCAAAAAGGAAGGGGTCGCAATTTCCGAGGATGCCCTGTTGGCGATCGCGCGGGGGGCGGAAGGTGGCCTGCGCGATGCGGAGTCGGCACTGGATCAGCTCATCGCGTTTTGCTCCGGCCCCATCGAGGAAGACGATGTGCTTGCCATTTTCGGCCTAGTGTCGCGCCGTATCCTGGACGAACTGTGCGGGGCGGTTCTCGCGGGCGATATGGCGCGCATCCTCGGCGCTGTGGACGAGTTGGATCGCAACGGCAAGGACCTTTCCCGGCTGCTGATGGAATTGATCGACTGGTTCCGGAATCTTTTGGTGATGCAATGCGGCGCCGAAGCGGAAAAGACGCTCGATGCGACGGAGACCCAGCGCGAAGCATTGCGACCATTCGTCGGACGAGTGGAACGAGACCGGTTGCTGCGAATTATGGAGACGCTGATCGAGGCTGACGTGCAGATCCGCCATGCGCTTTCACGCCGCGTTCTGCTTGAAACCACCTTGTTTCAATGCGCGCGCGCGGCCACGACCGTCACGCTGGCCGAGTTATTACGTGAATTGAATCGTCTCAAGGCTGGACTCGCCGAAGGCAAGGTTGCGGCGAGCCCGACCTCATCGAACATCAGGCCGGACGCCATGGTTGGAAACGGGGACGGGGAACCCGCGCCGACTGCAAAAACCGCGTTGGCTGCAGAGGCCGTCGCTCCCCGCCCCCCCTTGACGCCGGCGACGCCGACGCCGTTCGACCAGGTTTGGCGTGCCGCCTCGGAACGCGCCATTACGGCGGTGCCCACGATAAGACCGCATTTGGCGCGGGCTCGTCTGGTGGCCGTTTCAGACCACGAAGCGCATGTCGTGTTTGATGCCGGCGCGAAAGAAGCGCTGCACGTTTGCGAGGCTCCGTTATGTCGTAAGGCGATTCAGAACGGTATACGCCACGCGCTGGGGCGCTCGGTGCAGGTTCGCCTGGACCTCGGCGAGACGGCGGCGACGGCGCCGTCAGAGAAAAAAGGTCCTGCGGAAAGTCCCGCGCCGGAGAGACCCCGGAGCGGAAATAGGGAAGACGATATGCGCCGCCGGATTCTGGAAGATCCCGCGGTTCGCAACGCGCTCGAAATGTTTGACGGAACCATAACCGAAATACGTCCCTGAAAGAGAGGATTGTCCGTGAACATCATGAAAATGATGAAACAGGCTGCCGATTTGCAACAGCGGATGCAGGCCAAGCAGGCGGAGCTGGCCGAACGCACGATCGAACACACCAGTGGCGGCGGCATGGTGACGGTCATCGCGCGCGGCGATCTTACGGTCGAGCGCGTGCGATTGAATCCGCAGGTCGTGGACCCCGCCGATGTGGAGATGCTCGAGGACCTGATCGCCTCGGCGGTGAACGGTGCGCTGCAGGCCGTGCGGGAGATGGTCGCCCAAGAGATGGCGTCGCTAACCGAGGGCCTCGGTCTGCCGTCGGGCGTGAGACTGCCGTGGTCATGAGGTGGACGCACCATGCTCGAGCCGCTGGAGCCGTTGATTCATGCCCTGGCGCGCCTGCCCGGCATCGGGCGGCGCACGGCGGAGCGGATCGCTTTGCGACTGGCCCGCGATCGGAGCCGTTCGATGGCGAGGGAGTTGACCGCCGCCTTGCAAGGCCTGGAAACAAACATTATATGTTGTTCGCGATGCGGGGCAATCACCACAACCGCGGCCGACCCGTGCGCGCTGTGCACCGATCCTCGCCGAGTGACGGACCTGCTGTGCGTGGTCGAAGATCCGTCGGATATCGAAACGATTGAACGTTCGGGCGCGTTTCGCGGCCGCTACCATGCGTTGATGGGCAAATTATCACCGATGCGCGGAGAGGGTTCACGGCATCTCGGTGTGGAAAATCTTCGACGACGTATAGAGGAGGAAGGTTTCACAGAAGTGATCCTGGCCTTAAACACCGATGTGGAAAGCGACGCCACTGCGGCGTTTTTGAGAGAAATACTCGCTCCGCTGGATGTGAAGATCACCCGGCTGGCGACGGGGTTGCCCGCCGGCAGTGGCATCGCGTATTCCGATCCAGTGACGCTGTCGGCGGCGTTGCGGGGGCGGCGCCCTATGTGATGCAGATGGCGGCCTAGGCAGCCGGGGGTGGCGTCCAAAGCGATGTCATTCCCGGCTGCACGAACATGAAATGAAAATAAGGATAGGGCAGCAGGAGGACTTATGGGATCGGGCAACGGCAAACGAAAATATTGGGTGGGATTCGACCTCGGCGGCACCAAAATGATGGCAGGCATTTATGACTCCGAGTTCAAACGGATCGGGGTTGCGCGCAAGAAGACCAAAGGGCGTGAGGGTGCCGCCGTCGGCGTCGGACGCATTCTAGACCTTGTGGATGAGGCGCTGAAGGAGGCCAAAGTGTCTTCCGGCGAGGTGGCCGGAATCGGTTGCGGCGTTCCGGGCCCGCTGGACCTCAAAAAAGGTGTGGTTCTTCAGATGCCGAATCTGGGATGGGACAATGTGCCGCTCCGAAAAAGGCTGGAAGATAAATATCAGTGTCCGGCGGTCCTGGCGAATGATGTGGATGCCGGCGCATACGGTGAATTCCGTTTCGGAGCGGGGCGGGGCGCCCGATGCCTTCTGGGCGTTTTTCCCGGCACGGGCATCGGCGGCGCGTGCATCTATGAAGGGCGCATTCTCCGAGGTGCGAACCGTTCATGCATGGAGATCGGGCACATACGCGTAGTCGCAGACGGCCCCCTCTGCGGGTGTGGCCGCCGTGGTTGTCTGGAGTCGGTCGCCAGCCGGCTCGCCATCGCCACGCAAGTCCTCGCCGCAGCATATCGTGGCGAAGCGCCTCATCTCGCGGAGCGCGTCGGCGCCGATCTCTCGGAAATTCGTAGCGGCGTCCTGAAGGATGCGATCGAACAAGGTGACAAGGCCGTGGAGCGGATTCTGCGTACGGCCGCCGCGCAATTAGGATCCGGAATTGCCAGTCTGGTCAATATCCTGGCCCCGGATATCATCGTCCTCGGCGGCGGTTTGGCCGAAGCGTTTCCCGATCTTTACCGGAAGGAATGCGAAAGAGCCATCGAAGAGGAAGTGATGGCATCATTCCGGGGATCCTATCGGTTGGCGATTGCCGAACTCGGCGACGATGCAGTCATTGCTGGCGCCGCCGCTCTGGCCGCCAACCCCGCCGCGATGGGGCTCGCCCTATCGTCGGCGGTCAACACTCCATGAGAAAACAGCCTCCCATAAAACCCCCATCACCCCCCCCCGCCGCCCGCCTAGTTGCGGTGCTGGACATCGGCGCCACCGCCGTGCGGATGGAGGTGGCCGAGGTGAATCCGGCCGGCACTAGGCGCACGCTCGAGGCGCTGTCGTTGCCGGTGGAACTGGGCAAGGACACCTTTGCGCTCGGCCGGTTGCGTTCAGAGACGATCGAGGAGTGCGTCCGTGCCCTCCGGCGATTCCGCGATGTGTTGCGAGAATACGGTATTGAAGATTCTTCCTCGATCCGCGCCGTCGCCACCAGCGCTGTACGGGAGGCGGAGAATCGCGAACAGTTTCTGGATCGGGTGCATCTGGCCACTGGCTTTCGCGTGGAATGTCTGGAAGATGTGGAGATCAGTCGCATCGCTTATATGGCGGTGCGCGATGTCTTGGAGCGCATGCGGACACCGCACCCCTGGAACCATCTCGTGATCGAGGTCGGGGGCGGCAGCACGGAGCTGGTGCTAATCCAGAATGACCGTGTGACGTTTTCAGAAACCTATCGCCTCGGGGCCCTGCGCCTGCGCGAAACGCTAGAGACTCGACGTGAATCGCCCTTCCGCGCCCGTGCGTTGTTGATCCGTGACATTCAGCGTTCGCTGCTGCAGATGCGTCGGGACTTACCCGAACGGATACCGACCACGCTGATTGCCATGTCCGGCGATGCCCGATTCGCCGCCTCACAGTTGTCGCGCCAGTGGAACGACCGGGAATGCGTCCGACTGGAGGCCCGCACATTCGCCTCCTTCGCGGAACGTCTGTTTGCCATGTCGGCGGACGAAATCGTGCGCGCGTATCAGTTGTCCTATTCAGAAGCCGAGGTAGTTGGCGTGGCCCTTCTCATCAATGCGCAGATCGCCCGGATGTTCGGCATTCGCCATATCTGGGTGCCCAAGGTCCACCTGCGAACCGGTCTGGAGCTGGAATTGGCCACGCGTTCCTTGTGGACCTCCGACTTTGTGCGCCAGGTGGAGAACTCGGCGCGATTGCTGGCCGAGAAGTTCCGCATCGAAATGCGGCATGCGGAGCACGTCGCGATGCTTTGCGATCGTCTGTTTGAAGCGCTGCGCCGTGAACACGGTCTAGATTCGCGCTATGGTTTCCTGCTGCGCATAGCGGCGCTGCTACACGAGGCCGGGTTGTTCGTGAACAGCCGGAATCATCACAAACACTCCATGTATCTGATCCAGAACAGCGACCTGTTCGGGTTGACGCAGGACGACATCCTGCTGGTGGCGCTGATTGCACGCTATCATCGCCGTTCGATGCCTGATCCGGCGCATCCGTACTATGGCGGACTCAGCCGGGAACGAAAACTCGCTGTTCAGGCGCTGGCGGCATTGATGCGCATCGCCGACGCCCTCGATCGCAGCCACGCACAACGCGTGTTTGTCGAGTCGATCGCCGTCGTTGATGGACGCTGCGCCATCACAGCGGCTGGGGTGGATGATCTGACGGTCGAGCGGTTGGCTTTGAAAGAGAAGAGCGACCTGTTCGAAGCGATTTACGGGCTGACCGTGACGGTCGAACGGGGCGCCGTCGTCCGAGGGACGGAATCCAATGTCTGAAAAAGAAATGTCCATGCGGTTGGAAGATCGAGCCGCCCGATTCATTAACCGCGAATTGAGTTGGCTGGCTTTCAACGAACGGGTGCTTGCGGAGGCGTGGGAGAAACGAAATCCACCGCTCGAACGATTGAAATTCCTCGCCATTACGGCGTCCAATCTGGACGAATTTTTTATGGTGCGCGTGGGGGGCCTTCAGATGCTTGCCGCTCGCGGGAGCCGGAGAAAGGACCCCGCGGGCATGACGCCGCGGGAGCAACTGGCAGAAATCGCCCGTCGGACGCGGGCGATGGTCAAGACCCAGCACGCGTGCTATGCCGAATGTATTGTCCCCGCGTTAGAGGCTGGCGGCATTTGTGCGGCATGCGTGGATGATCTGTCCAAGGCGGAAATGTCGCACCTGGAGCGTGTTTTCGAGCAGGAGATTCTGCCGTTACTCACCCCGCGAGCGATCGGACCGGACGAGCCGTTTCCTTCGCTGCCGGGCCTGACCATCCATCTCGGCGTGCGATTTCATTCGCCGTCGGACGAGGGCAATGGGGAATCGATGGGCGTCGTGGCGCTGCCGCGCGGCATGCCCCGTTTTTGCGCGGTGCCGGGACGCAACGGGTACGTGTATGTGGCGGCCGAAAATTTGATTGAAGCGTTCGTCGATCGGCTGTTTCCGGGGCGCGAGATTGTCGAGACCTTCTTCTTCCGCATCACGCGCAACGCCGATTTGAGCGTCCGGGAGGACCTGGCGGGGGATTTGTTGGCACAGATGCGCGAGGTGCTGACAGAGCGGCGATTGAGCGACGTCGTACGCCTCGAATTGAAATCGCCCTTGTCCGCGGCTGCGCGCAGCCGTCTTGCGGAGGCATTCGAGATTGAGCGCGAGCAAATCTACGAGGCGGCCGGCCCGATGGATTTTTCCGGCTTTCATTCCCTCGTGGAAATGCCGGGCTTCGATGAGCTCAAAATCGAGCCTTGGTCGCCTGCGCCGTCGCCGGCGGCTCCGCCGCATATGTCCATCTTCGAGGCTGTGGCGCGTCGCGATATTTTGCTGTTTCATCCCTATGAGAGTTTTGATCCGGTCCTGCGCCTGGTCGAAGAGGCGGCTTCAGATCCGGATGTCCTGGCGATCAAGCAGATTCTGTATCGGACAAGCCGGCGCAGTCCCGTGGTCGAGGCGCTGAAACGGGCAGCAGCCAACGGCAAGCAGGTAACGGCGCTCGTTGAGCTCAAGGCGCGTTTCGATGAGGCGCGCAATATCGAATGGGCGGAGGCGTTGGAGCGGGCGGGCGTACAGGTGATCCATGGCGTTCGCCACCTCAAAACACATGCGAAAGTTTGTCTCGTGGTTCGACGCGAGTCATCCGGTATCCGCCGATACGTTCATTTCGGTACGGGAAATTACAACGAACAGACGGCGCGCATATACAGCGATGTGGGATGGATGACATGCCGTGAGGAATACGGGGCGGACGCCTCCGCTTTTTTCAACATGATTACCGGGCGTACGCAACCGCTGAAATTCCAGCGATTGGCCGCCGCTCCCCTCGGTTTGCGCCCTCGTTTGCTTGAACTCATCCGAGACGAAGCTCAACGCGCTCGTGCTGGCCAGCGCGGACATATCATGGCCAAGGTTAATTCGCTGGCCGACCCCGAGATCATCGAAGCTTTGTATGAGGCCTCACGCGCGGGTGTGAAAATCGAATTGAGCGTGCGCGGCATCTGCTGCCTTAGGCCGGGCGTGCCTGGCCTGAGTGAAAACATCTCCGTATGCTCGGTAATTGACCGCTATTTGGAGCACGCGCGCATCTTCTGGTTCCATCGGGGCGGTGAGGAGGCGGTGTTTATCTCGAGCGCGGATTGGATGCCGCGTAACCTCGACCGGCGCATCGAGCTGATGGTATTCATTCCCGATCGTTCTAGTGCGGAGCGCCTCAAGCATATTCTGCGGATTTGTCTGGATGATACCGAACAGGGATGGCGATTACTGCCGGATGGCCGCTATGTCCGGAGACGTTCGGAAAGTGGAAAGAATCTGCGCAGCCAGAAGATGTTTCAGCGCGAGGCCGAGCGCACCGCCCGTCGCGCTCGCGGCGAGCGCAAAACCGTATTTGAACCTCATCGCCCTTCGGCGAATCGGCGGTAAAGGAGATCCCGAATAAACACCAATGCAGTACAAAACGACGGTGAGGGCAGTCCCCTTCTATGCCGGGCACTCGATGGTTTCGTTCCAGCCGGACTGTATTTCCCTGCCGACCTGGTGGGCAACGTGACCACGCCATCCATGTCAGTCCGACCGTTTCAGTTCCCGGTCCACCTTATCCATATCAACTCTGCCTAGCGACTCCCGCGCGGCGCGGAGCGATTCCCGCAGCCATTCGGCGCTGTGACGGGCACGGCGGCCGGTGCCATCGGCAATCTGATGACGGCAGCTCAGGCCGTCGGCGCAAATGAGCGCCTCCGGATGGGCGCGGATGGCGGGGAACAGGATCAGTTCCCCCATTCGCATCGAAAGCGCGTAGTGTTCGCGCTCGTATCCGAAGGCGCCGGCCATGCCGCAGCAAGCGGTCGGCAGTTCTTGAATGCGGAGGTCCGGAATCCGTTCGAGCGCGGTACGCAAGGCGTTCGGCGCGCCCAGCGCCTTCTGATGGCAGTGCCCGTGCACGAGCATTTCCGAGGCCGACAATGGGCCGAAGGCGATTTCGCTCGTGTTTTTCTCGATCGTCTGCTCCGCCACCCACTCCGGGAACAGCCGTGCAGCGGCGCGGACCGCTTCCGCCTCGGCGCGATAGGAGGTAGGAACAAGGTCCGGCGCCTCATCGCGGAATCCAAGAAGCGCCGATGGCTCGAGACCGACAATTGCGCAGCCCTCGCGCGCGAGCGCGGCCAGCCGCGCGACCGCTGCCGTCATGCGCCGTCGCGCTGCGTCCAGAAAACCCTTGGAGATGTGGGAGCGCCCGGATTCAAGGCCGCATATGGGGATGACGCGCCAGCCGAACGCCTCCATGACCTCCACCGCTGCCGCGCCAACGTCCGGTTCCATGTACTCGATAAATTCGTCCACGAAAAGCGCGACCGCGCGACGGGGCGAAGCTTCTTTCGACAATCCCCCGCGGGCGCGGTGTTGGAACCAGGAGGAAAAGGTGCGGCGCGCAAAAGGCGGCAAAGACCGCTCCGGCGCAATGCCGAGCGCGTGTTTGACCCAGCACAAATTCGATGTGCGTGAAAACCAGTCCGGTGCGAAACGCGCTAGGCGGGCGCCGAGGGCATACCACGCGAATAGCCGGTCGCGCACGGATGACCCTTGCGCCTCCATCCGATGATGAAGCGCCTCCGCCTTGATGCGCGCAAGGTCCACGCTCGAGGGACATTCCGTGGCGCAGGCCTTGCACGACACACACGTCCCGAGCACGGTCCACAGTTCCGGCGAGGTCCATGTCTCCTCCGGATTCGGGTCGGTCAGCAGCAGGCGGAGTACGTTCGCGCGCGCGCGCGTCGTCTCCGCCTCCTCGCCCGTCGCCATATACGTCGGGCACATGCCGCCGCGCCCTGCGCTCTGCCGACAGAACCCCGCGCCGTTGCACGCCTCGACGGCGCGCAGAAACCCCTTCGTGCGGGACCAGTCGAACACCGTCTCGGGTTCGCGCCCGACGGAACCGACCCGCAGTGCTGCAGTGGGCGAAACCGGACGAACAATTTTGCCGGGATTCAGCACACCAAGCGGATCGAACAGATCCTTGACCTGCTCCAGCAGCGCATAGATCTCAGGGGAAAACATGCGCCGCAGATGGGCGCTGCGGAGACGTCCGTCGCCGTGCTCTCCCGAAAGACTACCGCGGTATTTCCTCACAATATCCGCCGTTTCATCGAGAATGCGCTTGAACTTCTCGAAATCGAAAGGGTCCTTGAGATTCAGCATCGGACGCAGATGAATGACCCCAACGGACGCATGCCCGTAATACACGCAGTCGCAGCCGTGCCGGGAAAGGAGGGCGCGAATGTCCCGCAGATAGTCCGGCAGATGTTCGACCGCCACGGCGGTGTCCTCGATGGCCGTCACGGGCTTGTGGTCGCCCGGGATGCCCGTCAGGAGGCCGAGGCCCGCCTTACGCAAAGCCCAGACCCTGGGCAGATCGCGTTCGCCGAGGATCGGCCAGGCGACGCCGTGCCCCTGCCGCCGCAAATGCGCGACGATTTCTTGCGCGCGACGTTCCGCCTCCTCCTCGGTCTCGTCGTGAATCTCGATGGCCAGTACGGCGCCGGGCGATCCGACCACCCAGAAACGGTTGCGCGCATGTTCCCGGTTGTGCCGGGTGGCTTCCAGGAGCGCGCCGTCCATCAACTCGACCGCCGCAGGCCGCAATTCCAATATGGCGGCGACGGCGCGCGCAGCGGCATCCACATCGGCGAAATGAGCGCAGACCAGGTGGCGCGCGCGCGGGCGCGTCACCAGCCGGACGGTCGCGGCCGCGACCATCGCCAGCGTACCTTCCGAACCGCAAATCAGCGGCACGAGATTGAACGGCGGGCCGCTGGGCGTCCAGGGTTGCTGACGCGCCAGTTCGTCCAGCGCATAACCCATGTTGCGGCGCGACACGGATGGATGGGGAAAATCGTTCAGGATGGCATCGCGGTGACGATCGAGAATCTCACAGATGCCGCGATATATGCGGCCTTCAAGCGTATCCAGCCGGCGCCGCGCGACGAATTCGGACGGAGTCAGAGGGCCGAAGCAAACCCGCGAGCCATCCGCCAGAATCGCGTCCAACGACAACACATGGTCGCGGGTGGTGCCATGGAGAATTGAATAGGCGCCGCAGGAATTGTTGCCGATCATACCTCCGATGGCGGCCTGACGGGACGTGGAAGTGTCCGGCGCGAAACACAGTCCATATGGCGCAGCAGCGTCATTGAGGTCATCTTGAACAACGCCCGGCTCAACCTCCGCCTCCCGTTTTTCGGCGTCGAGACGTCGGATCCAGTTCATGTGACGGGTGGTGTCCACCACCAGGCCGTCACCGACGCACTGACCGGCGAGGCTGGTGCCGCCGGCGCGGGGGATGAGAGGCACGCGATGTTCGTGGGCAAAGCGCGCGATCACCGCTAGGTCCTCCGCGTCGAACGGGCGCACAACGCCCAGCGGCATTTCCTGATAGAGGGAGGCGTCCTGGCTATAGAGCATGCGCGCCAGCAGGCTGCGATCCAGCTCGCCACGCAGGCGCCCGGAGAGTTCCATCCACGCAGTTTCAGAAATCGTCATCGGCATCAGAATCCATTCAATTTCACGGCCTGCAAGATTCCGCGCTCCAGTCGCCGGCATCAACCCCAAAAAAAAGTAAATGAAAAGATGACGGACAAGGACGGCGGGGAACAACCGCCGGCAGGACGGATATTGTCGTGCCGTTGGGCGAGTAGGCCGCCCGACTTCGCGGCATATTGCGTCGCGAAAAGGATGGCGGGGTTAAAATACGGACCGCCTCTCGATCCGAACACCGCACGCTGCCCTCTGCACTTATAGCTTCCCTCGGCTAAGCTTTGTTCAAACGTTGATTTTCCAAGGCTTGGAAACACGGGGGTCGAAATTTTCCAAGGCTTGGAAAAATCCCGCTTCGCCTTTTCCAAGGCTTGGAAAACCGCCTTTCAAACCCGTTTTTTTGTCCCCCCCCGCCGCCCCCCCCCGGGGGCACCGCACAATCCGGCTTGCAGGGCACGGAAACCCGCTGCCGGGTGTGTAGGCCGTCTTGTTTTGCGGCGTTATAAGACGAAAAAGGCGACCGGGTCGCGCCGCTCCCAGTCTTTTTTCATTTTCGTCATTTTCGTCGCTGATTGATCGGGGAGGTGCATCCGCATCCTTGCAAGTGGACGAGCCAGGTCTATAATGGCCTCGCCGGAAGCGGTTCCGGCAGGGAGCGTCGCCGCCATGGACATTTCGGTGGTTGTGCCGGTGTATAACGAGGAGGAGTGCATCGAGGCGCTGTGCGATCGGTTACATGAATCGCTGAGCCGTCTGGGACGCACCTACGAGATTATTCTCGTGGATGACGGCAGCCGGGATCGAACGTGGGAACGTATGCGCGCAGCAGCGGCCCGACTGTCGAATTTTCGACTGTTGCGTTTTCGCCGCAATTTCGGCCAAACCGCCGCCATGAGCGCGGGCTTTGATGCCGCCCGCGGCGACGTCGTCATCACGCTCGACGCTGATCTACAGAACGATCCGGCGGATATCCCGCTGCTGCTGGAGCGCATGAAACCCGGCGTGGACGTCGTCAGCGGCTGGCGAAAGGACCGCAAGGATCCCTTTCTCACACGGCGTCTGCCTTCGATGATTGCCAACGGGCTCATCAGCCGAATCACGGGTGTCGCGCTGCACGACTACGGATGCACGCTGAAGGCGTATCGGCGCGAGGTCATCAAGAACGTGCGACTGTACGGGGAGATGCACCGCTTCATTCCGGCTCTCGCGAGCTGGGTCGGCGGCGGCATCGAGGAAGTGGTGGTTCGCCACCATCCGCGGCGGTTCGGCAAATCGAAATACGGCCTGTCCCGCACGTTTCGTGTCATTCTTGACCTGATGACGGTCAAATTTCTCCTCCGCTACAGCATGGGGCCGATGCAGATGTTCGGAAAAATCGGCTCGCTTTTCGCCGCGCCGGGCGCGCTGATGCTGGCGTTCATCATCGCGGCCCATCTCTCGTTCCGGCTGTTCGGAACGACATTCGCGGCGGAACTGATCAAACGCCCGTTTTGGCTCATGACAAGCTTTATGCTGATTTTCATGGGCATGCAGTTCATCAGCATGGGATTGCTGGCCGAGGTGCAGACCAGGATTTATCACGAGTCGCAGTCCAAGCCCACCTACGTGTTACGTGAGACGTTCGAGTCCGAATCGTCGCAACCGACGAAAGGAAACGGATGAGTCCTCTTTCTTGGATCTTGGGCGAAATAAACGGCTTTCGGGATGCGACCGACGCGCCGATCATGATACGGGAAGATGCGGTACGCCTCGTCAGCGCGTTCTTTCTGGCGTTGATGGCGGCCGGTCTGATGGTGAGCGTGGGCATTCTGGCGCATCTGCGCGCGCGCCCCGTCAACTGGGCGGATCGGGTGCAGGAACTCGGGCGGCGGCCGTGGACATGGAATCACGCGGTGGGGGCGGCCTTCGCGCTGATCTGTCTTCACGCGCTGATCATCGGAGGCGTTCGCTGGTTCAGTTCCAGTGCGGCGGGGGTCGAAGCGGGGGTGTTGATGGTGGCCCAGACACTCGTATTTCACTGGGCGATTCTCGCCTTGGTGGTCGTCTCACTGGTGCGGCGGCGACTTTCCTCGCGCGAGGCGTTCGGGTGGGAGCTGCGCCGATTGCCAAGGGATTTGGCGCACGGTTTCATCTTCTATCTGGGGGCCATGCCGCTGGTTATCTTTTATACCTGGCTCTATCAGCTCGTGCTCCGTTATCTGGGATATCCGCCGCGTATCCAGGAGGTCTTGCGCATTCTCTTGGGCGACGCGGCACCGGGGCTGCGCGTGTACTTCGTGATCGTAGGCGTTGTGTTGGCGCCGCTGGCTGAAGAGATTCTCTTTCGTGGAATCGGTCTGCCGCTGCTCCTGCGAAGGATGGGCGCCCTGCCGGCCGTGACGCTGCTGTCCCTCTTCTTCGCCGTGCTGCATTTTCATGTGCCGGCGATCATGCCCCTGTTTCTGATCAGTGCGGCCTTTTCGATAGCATATCTCTATTCCGGCTCGATCGTTGTTCCTATCGTCATGCACGCGCTGTTCAACGCGGTCAATCTCGGTATCATGCGCGCGTTGAGCGGATGACGGCCGTGGAATGCGGAACGACGCGAGCGGAAGGGATTCGAACGATCTTCATGATTTGAACTGTTCCGGCTTCAGTCCGTCCCATCCGGGTGCGGTCCAGTCCGCACCCGCCGCCCGCAGATCGTCCACCGAAAAGCCGGTCGCCAGCGCCAGACACCGCGCACCGGCGGTCTTCGCCGCGCGCACGCCGTTGAGGGCGTCTTCGACCACGACGCAAGACTCCGGCGAAACGCCCAGTCTTCGTGCCGCAAGCAGAAAGATATCGGGCGCGGGTTTCTTGTGTTCGATGTCTTCGCCAGTCACGATGGCGTCAAAGGTCTCCGGCGGCAACCGGATTTCGCGGAGATTGCCCTCCATCTTCACGCGGTCGGCGCTGGTGGCAACAGCCAGTCGAAAACCTGCCGTGCGCGCCATTCGGACAAACTCCGCCGCGCCCGGGATGGGTTTGAGACGGCCGGGAATAAGTTCCAGATAGATTTCGTAGACGCGCGCCTTGTCCGCCCCCGGCTGCAACCTCACACCATATTTTTCCGCCACGCCGCCCAGATAGCGATCCTCGCCGGCGCCGACAAATGGGAGAAAATCTTCCGCCCGTACGCGTATGCCATGGCGTTCCGCGAACATGCGGATCGCCGCCTCGGCAATCAACGGCTCCGAGTCGCAGAGGACTCCGTCCATGTCAAAAATGAGGGCGCTCACATTCTCTATCTTCATTCGCCGGTTATCTCCGCTTTGAAAAGCATGTCCGATCGCGGTACCTTGTACCTGATGACAGGAGTCTCCTTCGCATGGCTGTTCGGTGCCGCACTGCTGCTCGTGGCGCTGGCTGCCGCCGGATTCGGCATACGGCTGCTCTTCCGCAACCGAAAGCCGCTGCGCGGCTGTGCTTGCGAATTCGACACGGAGCGAGCCAGCGGCCAATCGGCGCCCGAAGGATGCGGTGAATGTCCCCATTCACGGCCGGCTCCCTGAAGCGCCACCGCTCTCCCGCCGCAACAGAACGAAGCGCTGTCGGGGGTGCGTAAGACGCCGGTGGACTTCTAGAAGCTCTGCATAGGCCTCCGCCGCCACCCAGGCCGGATGCCATTCAGCGTCGAGCGTCAGACTCAGTGATCCCGGCTCGCTTGTGAAGACGGTCTCGACGAAGTTGCCCCCCGAAATCCATTTAAAATTCTCCGGCGCCAGAACCGGCGGACTGAACAGCGGCGGAATGAGGAATTCGATGCGCGTATTCGCGCGGATGAATTCCTCTCGATACAGCGGCGTGGCGCGGGCGTCAGCCCTCACGCCCGGCACGCCGGCGCCGGCTGGCGGCAGCGTCATGTAGAGATAAGGCCCGTCTTCCACCGCGTATCGGGGAATGAGGACCGAAAAGGATTCTTGACCGGGATGTTCGTCAAATCGGCTCTCCAATTCACCGACTGCCCGCGCATCCTGCGCGATTTCGGCCACCAGTTCCTCATGGTATCGGCGTCGTTCTTCGGGCGTCATCTCGGCATAGCGTTTGGCCTGTGCGGCATGCGCCGCGCCGCGATATCGGCGTGTGATGTGCATCAGGGTGGAACTTCCGTCCCGTAGCTCGATGCGATAGTGCGTGTCGGAACCCGATTCCAGACCCCGCGGAGGCTCAATGACCACTTTTTCAAGCCCCGGCCCCACTGCCGCCAAGCCCAGGCGCCCTTCGCTCGGCGTCGCTCCGAGCGGAGCATATTGATCGGTATCGTTCAGATACAGCCACCCGCCAGCGAACGGAACGCGCACCAGAACCTGCGGAAAGAATTGGGGTTGGAAACATTCCATCGGTCCACGCAGCGCATCGGCGACGACGCGGATATTCGACACCAGCACGAATTGCGGCTCCTCACCGATCGCGGCTAGCATGGCCGCCAGCACAATAGCTGCATCGGCGGAATGGCCATAGCCGTCTCGCCAGGTGATATCGGCGGCAGACAAGGTGTCCGGCGGCGCCTCATACAAGGCCGGGCCGGAGCGCCGCACCCGGCGCGCGACCGCATCTCGGATAGCGCGCAGGCGATCGGTTCGATCGGGGTATCGGAAGGCCAAGGCGCGCGCGGCGGCGCCAACATCACCGGCGGATTCGCCGTCCGCACACTCCTTCATTTTCTCCATCAACGCAATCGTATAACGGCTCATCCCGTCGGGATGCGACAGAAAGAGTGTCGGCGCCAGCGCCCATATCGGCGGCTGGGCGTCCTCTCGCGGGAGGGCGGGCACGTCTCGCGCGGTCCACGCCGATTCAGACCTGTCGTCGTGCGTATTTCCCTCTTCTGCCGGCGTCCCCATCGCAGCGAACAGCCGAAGCGACAAACCGTCGGGGCGACGGAGGCGCACCGACCGCAACGCCATCGGATCGTGACCGGCAAACGACTCGACCGCATGGAAAAACGGCCGTTTTCGCAGTTGTCGTGCCAGGCGATATTCAATGACATGGCCGACGCCGACGCCCGGCAGATTAGCGACAAATATTTTGCCAGATGGATATCGCGGCGCCGATGCTGCCCAGGAGGCGTCCATCAAATTGATCTCGTGTTGCGCGATCTCCCGCTTCTCGCCCGCTGGGCTCGTCACTCGTGCGTATTCCAAACGCACATCCTCCCAGGCCGGGTTGAACGGAATTTTGATCTCTGCGTGCGAGCGCAAGCCCGCGAAGGTGAGGACGCGTTTGCGCACGGTTTCCGTGATCGTCCACTCCGAATCCGAAGCAACCTCGTATTCCACCGAATGTGCCAGAATCTCGACGTCCGCCGATTCACCCAAGGCCGAGGGAATGACGGACGTAGGCTTCGGCGCGTCGGCGGCAACACTACCGCGGCGAAAGATCGGGCGCCGCCGCCGTTCCACGGCGATGCGCTCGAGGGCGGACTTGAGCTCCAGATACTCCGCCGGTGAGAACTGGACGGTCTCTATACGAAATTCTGCCTCGCCGCGCAGCGTTCCACGGTCTGCGTCATGCCCCAGCGACTGTCGCCAGGCCATGTGCGGCCCTGTAATCTCCACAGCGGGCGGCAAAGCTTCCGGCGGCCCCAGAGCTTTCGAAAGGTCCACTTCCACTCGTTCGCGAACGCCGCATGTGTGCTCGGTCACCAGGGGGAAGCGCCGCTTCGCCAGGCCGGTACGACCGAGCACGAAATTGACCATACCGACTGACGCGCCGAACCACGGCACCGGCGGCAGTGCCGTCTCCGGGCCGGCGATCCAGGCGTCGGGGACGGAGTATTCCAACCGCGCTTCCAGCCGCACGGCGGCATCGCGTAGATCTAGGGGCTGCAGGTCAAATGAAGTCAACACGGCACCGGGAATGACGCGCTTGATCAGCCCCTCAAAGAAGCGCCGGCGTTCTTCCGGTTTTAACCGGGCAAAATATCCCCGATAGACGTCGTCGTTCACGCCATCAAAACGCAAGGTCGAAACGCCGTGCAGCGAACCATCCGCAGCGAGCCGGGCATCGGTGCGAATATCCACGAGATTCGTATCGGCGGGCGACACGGGCGACACCCGCAGCGGTTCGCCTTCGGGCGTGGCAACTAGATAGCTCCGGTGGCCTAGATGGGCAGGGAAAAGGTCGGTGGCGGTTTCGTCGGTCGGATCCATCAGCCGGAACAAACCATCTGCTTGACGCACCGCGACGATCGCGTGGTTGAAATACGGCAAGGGGACTTCCTCATCCATGAGGGGGCCAACGGAAATCAAGACGGGGAAGGCCTCGAAACCCGCGAGCCGCAGCATGGCCACGAGCACGGCGGCTTTGTCCCGGCACACGCCATAGCGGGCGGCGAAAGTGCCGGCGACATCGCGCGGCTCGTAGCCGGGCGCGACCGTCTCGGTGGTCAATCCCATGTACCTGATATTGCGGGCCACATAGAAGAAAACGGCCCGTAGCCGAGCTTCTCTGTCAGACGCGTTCTCCGTCAATTCGCGCACCTTTTCCCGCATTTCGGGCGAGACGGCCTCCAGCCGCGGTCTGGACAGCTCCCAATACCAGCGCGAGACCGTCGGCCAGTCAGGAATGGTGCTCAGGAGCAGTCGCTGGACCACGGTATGCGTCTCTGGCATGTTGGGTTCCTCGAAAATGCGCGGCACGTTGCGAAACGTCCAGCGGTGGATAATGACGTCCGCTCCGGATCGCTCCTCGTAAGAAACCGTGCCGGGCACCTCGTCGCGCAAACGTTTATGAACGAGCGGCCTGTCGGCCGGCGCATGAACCTCGTACCATTCCTCCAATACGGGCATCTGGCCCTCGAAGACAGAGAAATCGGCCCAGGTGTCCGGCATACGCGCGCGCGTGATACGGCGACGGCCGGAGACCCGGATCATATCGCCCACTTCGAGCCCGGGCACGCCGATCTCGAGGACACGTTGGTTCGGGTCATAGATATTCATCTGCATCTGGTCGGGAGCGACCATGACGCGGCTGTGACGTTCCACATCCACCGGAACCGCGGTGCCATCCGGTTTAAAGAGAACGAGGCGCGTAACCTCGACGTCACCGTAGACGGAATTGAAGCCGAATCGGAAGGATTGCAATTCGCGGCGCCCCTTCTCCGTCAACACCTTGGCGAAAGCATCGTAGCGCTCTTCCGCCGTGCCGTCGGACCGGTAGCGCGCGATCTGCCCGGACAGAATCCAGACCGCATCGGCATCCGGATATGTTTCGCGCGTGACGCCGACGGCGGCGTGCAACGCCGTATCAGCGTCTACCAGCTCTCCCGAATCCCAGTCCGGGATCCCCGCCTGGCAGATCGTCAACGAGATCAGAAGCCATACGCAGATCCGTAACGCACTTGCATGACCAATTTTCATGCCATGCATAATGCATGCCGAAGCAGCTTTGCGCAAGGCAACGAAAGGATTTCCGCTACAAGAAGAAGGGGCGGCGTATATTCCCCAGCATTTCGGTCTGTTGCGCAACCCCGTATTGCACATGAACCGCCGCCAAGTATTCGGGCCACCGTGGGTCACCCCACCTGCGAAAAAAAGATAAAGGATAGTTGAGACAATCAGTTTTCGTGTGGCCTCGCCCATCTCCATCGTCCATTCGTTCCATATGGCGCAGTTAGCTCAAATGTTACTTTACCTTAACGGACCTCCGGCATTGGGCCATTCCAGCGCTATCCAATCTGATGAAATCGGAGACGAAAAAGGGTGCGCATGGAACTTCGGATGCCCGCTAACCCGGATTATTCATGAACGGCCTTGGAAATAGAGCGTTCGGGGGGGCGGCGTAGGAATGGGCGCTGCGGAGGACGCGCCGGTGTCGCAGCGCTTCACCGGATGCTTGGGTGAGGGTGTGTTGATCCAATTTCGGCCAGGATCGGCAGAGCTCCGCCACCCGGCGGGAAAGCCGGTGGACA